>DASZUY010000083.1:0-23897 GCA_035547495.1 Parafilimonas sp.
ACGCATGAGAGTGCAATGAAAGCAGCTGTTATTATCGTACCGAAGAAAATTACCCATCCCTTTTTAAAAATTTTATATGGCTTCACTTTACTTAGATAGAGACGCTCAACTACAATTGCTGTCCCAAGTGAAGTACCCCATAAAATATAAGTCCAGTTTGCACCATGCCATAAACCACTTAACATATACACCAAAATAATGTAAGAAAGAAGCTTGCGCATATTTCTTCCTGACTTTCTCGCTAGCGGCGAAAAAACATAATCTCTAAACCAGGAATAGAGAGAGATATGCCAGCGGGATGTAATTTCAGACATACTCTTCGAAAACATTGGGCGCCTAAAGTTTTCCATAAGATTATAACCCATTACTTTTGCGGAGCCAATAGCTATATCGGAATAACCTGAAAAATCGCAGTATATCTGGAACCAGAAAAATAAAGTTGCAACAATTAATGTTGAGCCGCTGTGATGATGCGCATTATTATAAACCGTGTTTACGTAAATGGCAAGCCTGTCTGCCACAACCAATTTTTTGAAATAACCCCACATCATAATTTTTAATCCGGCTACTACACGGTTATATTCAAATTTCTTGGGTTCATAAAATTGATGAATAATATTTTGCGGTCTTTCAATTGGCCCGGCAACCAATTGCGGATAAAACATAACATATAAGGCGTATATGCCAAATTTGCGCTCTGCTTTTTGATGACCACGGTACACCTCAATGGTGTAGCTCATTGCCTGGAATGTGTGGAATGAAAGTCCGATAGGCAAAATAAATCGCAGGTTAGAAACGGGGTTGGTATAATGTACTAAATTAAGAAGCGCACTAAAGTTGTCGTTTAAAAAATTAAAATATTTAAAGAAGGAGAGTACGCCAACGTTAGCGATAATACTTATTAATAAAAATAGTCGCCTCTTTTTGCCTTCACTTTTCTCGATAAGAATTCCTGCAAAGTAATCTATAACAATAGTTGATAATAACACTAAAATGTACACAGGAATAAAGCTCATGTAAAAATAACAGCTGCAAAGAAGAAGCAAAAGCCACCTGTATTTATGGGGAAGGAGGAAGAATAACGATGTTACAATTATAAAAAATCCAACAAAATCCAACGAATTAAACAGCATGAATTATAGCAGTTGTTTTCCGGCAATAATAACAATAATTCTCAATTTTCTAATCGGTTACACCCAAAAACCTAACGCTCAAGAGAAAAAATTTATTATACATACGGTATTTTTTAAAGTGAAGCTACCTGTAAATATTTTTGTGCGTATTAAATAATGTGATTACATTAAATTAATTCGTAAAAGCGGGTTAAAGAAAATAGTTTTTTTTATCTTTGGCTACCAAGCTAACTAGAATCAATTTTTTCGTAAAACTATGGAAATGAATTTTCAAACAACTACTGTTAACAATGAGGGGCTTTTGTTCGTGCATTTAGGTGCTGATGAATTTGATAAATACAAACTGCTTCAACAACAATTTATTGACAAGAAACTTCAAATGATTGGAAAGAGATCGTTTGATATACTTGTTTCTTCTGTATTGATTTTTTTGCTTTCTCCTATCTTACTTTTAGTTACAATTTTAATTAAGATAACTTCTCGTGGTCCTGTCTTGTATAGCAACGAAAGAGTTGGTTTATATGGTCTGCATTTTAAATGCTTCAAATTTCGTTCAATGGTAACTGATCATGCTACGAAAGAGGATGATCACAAACAAGCTTTACAAGGTCAGGAGAAAGGAATTTTGCACAAGAAAAAAAATGATAGTCGCATTACATTAATAGGTAAAATAATTCGCAAAACAAGTATTGATGAACTACCACAACTTTTTAATGTATTGAAAGGTGATATGAGTATTATTGGTCCACGTCCGTTGGTTCCCTTCATGCTTAAACCTTACCCTGAGTTTTCTAAAATAAGAGGTCTTGTAAAACCAGGCATTACAGGGCTCTGGCAAATTAGAGACAGAGAACATAATACCAGTGCTGAATTTATGATTTCACATGATACTGAATACATAGAAAATTACAGCCTCATGCAAGATTTGAAAATTCTTGTTGGAACTCCCATTGCTGTTCTTTCTACAAAAGGTGCATATTAAAATAGCTGAAACTCCGTTATATAGGATCATAAAATCCAATTGAATGATAAAAGCCGACTACGTTATTGTTGGTGCCGGGTTAACAGGCGCCACTATCGCACGTATTTTAAAAGATCACAACCAGGAAGTAATAATTTTAGACCGGAAAGACCACATTGCAGGAAATGTTTATGATTATAAGCACGACAGTGGTGCTATGATCCATAAATATGGCCCGCATTATTTTAGATGTGGTTCCGAAAAGATATGGAACTTCTTAAATCGTTTTACAGAGTTTTATAATTGGTCAGCAACATTACGTTCAAAAGTTGGTAATGAATATTTAAACTGGCCGGTTAACCAGGATTACATTGAAAAGATTGCAGGTAAGAATTGGAATTTATTTAAGGGTGAGCCATCAAATTTTGAAGAAGCTTGTCTTGCAAAAATGCCCAAAGAGCTTTACGAAATTTTTATAAAAGGTTATACAGAAAAACAGTGGGGCGTAAAAACTACTGAGTTAGATAAAGACCTTGCTTCACGTATTACAATTAATAAATCAAACGTAAATACATTAACGCCCAATCATCGCTGGAATGCTTTGCCTAAGAAAGGCTATACAGAAATGGTTAAAAATATTATTGGCGATATTGATGTAAAGCTTGAGTTTGATTATTTAAAACACAGAGACAATATTGTTGCAAAAAAATTATTGGTGTTTACAGGACCAATAGATGAATTCTTTAATTACAAGTATGGAAAATTAAAGTACCGGGGACAAAACAGAAAGATTGAGCATCTCGAAAATGTAGATCAATATCAACCTTGCATACAAGTAAATTATCCCAATATTGAAGATCCGCGCATAAGAACTATAGAGTGGAAATATTTACTGCCCGAAGAAAAAAAGAGTAAAGTAAAAGGCACTGTTTTAACACACGAGACACCTTTTACACCCGAAAATTCTAATCAATATGAATATCCTTTTCCTGATAAGATAAATAAAAACTTATATGAAAAATATAAGGCTGATGCAGAAACATTAAACAACACTTTAATCTGCGGCAGGCTGGGAGAGTACAAGTATTATGATATGGACCAGGCGATAGGCAGAGCTATGATGCTTATTACAGGCATTCTTCAAAAAGAAGGTATTTATGCTGAAGGCGCTTACAGCAATTAATTTTTTCTTAGAGCAAGCTTATTATTTTTTTTAGAAAAAGTCAATTCAATTTTATCTCAAACAGAGCTGGCCACTGTTTACCTGTAATATAAAAAGCATTTTTAGCTGAATCGTAAGCGATGCCATTTAAAACATAACCGGTGTTTATTGAATAATTATCAGCGTTTATATTCATGCCGCTCTTTAATAAAATGTTACTGCAATCTAACCTGCCTTTAACAGCACCAGTTTCAGGATCGATTTTTAAAATATCATTGCTTTCGTACACATTCGCGTAAATAAAACCGTTTACGTATTCAAGTTCATTAAGCATACTTACAGGTCCGTTATTATCTGTAACGTTTATTTGATTTAATATTTTGAAAGTTTCAGGATCTATGAAATATAACTTACTGCTCCCATCACTTAAGATTAAATCTTTGTCATTATGTGTTAAACCCCAGCCTTCAAATGGCCAATCAAATTCCTTTATTTTTTTAAAAGTTGATAAATCGTAAACGTACACTTTGTGTGCCTGCCATGTTAGCTCGTAAATTTTATTATTGAATATCGTAATGCCTTCACCAAACACAGTTGAATCAGGCGATGTTTTTACCTGCTCTAAAATTTTGCCCGTAGCAAGATCGGTCTTCAATAATTTGCTATGACTATAATTGCCTGTTCCTTCATATAAAACATTATCGTGTAACTCTAATCCTTGCGTGTAAGAAGAAGTATCGTGCGGATAAACTTTTACGATCGAATAATTAATTGCCGGAGGTGGAGGATTGCTATTGTCATCGTTCACGTTTATATTAGTTGGCTTATTGTTACATGAATAAATAAGCAGCAGCAAAATTGCGATTGAAAAAAAATATCTCATTTATTTAAACTAATTCGGCAAATGTATAAGAACAAAAACTAAATTAATTATAATATCAGTTGTAGGTTTTATAGTTTGGCATAATTTTCAACTTTTAAAATAATCTTTGCTATAATTAAACTTTATAAAATCAATAATGAACAATATGCATATAAAACTTCTACTGGTTTTACCCCTGATGTTAGCTTCAACTCAATGCACCACATTACAACAAGTAACGAATAACTCATCTGCTTCAGCGAATAATTCAAGCCAGGATAAAATTGTTGCAGGATTAAAACAAGCGCTTACAATTGGCACACAAAACAGTACAAATAAATTAAGTGCTGTTGATGGTTTTTTTGCAGACGCTGCTGTAAAAATTTTAATGCCGCCTGAAGCGAGTGATGTTGAAAAAACATTAAGAAGATTTGGTTTAGGAAGTCTTGTTGATAAAACAGTTCTTTCTTTAAACCGCGCTGCAGAAGATGCTGCTAAATCTGCTACGCCCATTTTTGTTGATGCGATAAAACATATGACTATTACTGATGCGTTGGGAATTTTACGTGGTGGTGATTTTGCTGCAACAAATTATTTTAAACAAAAAACAACCGGGGCACTAACCGATGCATTTAAGCCTGTTATTTCCGCATCGTTAAATAAAGTTGATGCTACAAAATACTGGAGTGATGTGTTTACTGCATACAATCGTTTTTCATCAAAAAAAGTTGAAACAGATCTTACAGCTTATGTAACACAAAAAGCAATTGATGGAATTTTTTATGAAGTGGGATTGGAGGAACAAAAGATTCGCAAAGATCCTGCGGCACGTGTTACAGATTTATTGAAGCAGGTTTTTGGAGGCAATCAATAAACTAAAGTTTCCCTTCTTGTATTAATAGTTTTGTTTTTAAGATGGCAGCAATGGTGAGCGCGTCTTTTATCTCACCTTGCATTACCATTTTATAAACGTTATCAAAAGCAAGTTTTTTTACGCGCAATTTTTCTGTTGACTCCGGCATTGCTTTATGCTGACTTAAATTTTTTGCAACAAAAACAAAACAATTTTCATCGGTTACAGAATTGCTTAAATGCATTTCGATTACCTGTTGCCAGATTTCTGCTTTTAAACCTGTTTCTTCAAGCAGTTCGCGTTGAGCAGCATCAAGCGGAGATTCATCCATACAGCCACCTTCAGGAATTTCCCAACTATATTCATTAATTGTAAAACGATATTGACCGACAAGATATGTATTGTAATTTTCATCGAGCGGTACAATACCAATGGCTACATTTTTAAAATGAACTTTTCCATAAATGCCTTTGCCGCCATTAGGATTGATAACATCAAATTCTGTTACGTTTATCCAGTTATTATCGTAAATTTTTTTTTGCGATAAAATTTTCCATGGATTTTTTTCAGCTTCCATTATTACTATGTTGGCAGGAATTATGCCGAAGCTTTTTCCATAACAAAAGTGTCCAAAAACTTAGTAGTGAAATTGCCTTTGCGGAAATCTTCATTCTTCATTAACTGCAAATGAAATGGTATAGTTGTTTTTACACCATCAATCACATACTCACTTAAGGCACGATACATTGTATCAATGGCTTCGTTTCTTGTACGCGCAATAGTAATCAACTTTCCAATCATTGAATCATAATAAGGAGGAATAATATAACCTGTGTATGCATGACTGTCAACACGCACGCCATGGCCGCCCGGAGTATTTAATTCGTTTATTCTTCCAGGCGAAGGACGAAAATCGTTGTAAGGATCTTCTGCATTTATGCGGCATTCAATTGCATGCATTTGTGGCAAATAATTTTGACCGGAAATTTTTTCACCCATCGCAATTTTAATTTGTTCTTTAATCAAATCAAAATTGATCACTTCTTCCGTTACGCAATGTTCAACTTGTATACGCGTATTCATTTCCATGAAATAAAAGTTGCGATGTTTATCAACTAAAAATTCAATAGTGCCTACGCTTTCATAATTTATTGCCGATGCTGCTTTGATTGCTGCTGCTCCCATTCTTTCGCGCAACTCATCTGTCATAAATGGAGATGGAGATTCTTCAACCAATTTTTGATGACGACGCTGAATAGAACAATCTCTTTCACTCAAATGGCAAACGGTTCCAAACTGATCGCCCGCAACCTGTATTTCTATATGACGTGGCTCTTCAACAAATTTTTCCATGTAAATACCATCATTCTTAAATGATGCTGCAGCTTCTGCTTTTGCGGTATTGTAAGCACGCTCTAACTCTTTTTCTTCCCACACAACGCGCATACCTTTTCCACCACCACCAGCAGTTGCTTTTAATATTACAGGATAACCAATTTCTTTCGCAAGCAACTTTGCTTCATTAATATTTTGCAATAAACCTTCGCCGCCGGGAACAACAGGCACGCCTGCTTTTATCATGGTTTCTTTTGCAGTTATTTTATCACCCATTGCATTTATCATTTCCGGTGTTGGTCCGATAAACTTTATACGATGATCGCCGCATATCTGTGCAAACTTTGAATTCTCTGCAAGAAAACCATAACCGGGATGAACAGCATCAGCATTTGTAATTTCTGTTGCTGCAATTATATGAGGTATGTTGAGATAAGAGTCACTGCTTTGCGGTTTGCCTATGCAAACTGCTTCATCTGCGAAACGTACATGTAAACTATCTTTATCTGCGGTTGAATAAACGGCAACGGTTTTAATACCCATTTCTCTGCAAGTTCTTATTACACGAAGCGCAATTTCACCGCGATTAGCTATTAGAATTTTTTTAAACACTTTTTTGGTTTGAAAATTTGGAGATGTGAAAATTTGAGATTTTATAAGCAGCAATTTGAAATGTTTGAATTTTCAAATTTTCAAATTGCTTTATTCTCAAATTAACTTGGTTCAACTAAAAATAATGGCTGGTCGTACTCAACAGGACTTGAATCATCAAGCAAAATTTTTACAACCTTTCCGCTTACTTCACTTTCAATTTCATTAAATAGTTTCATTGCTTCAATAATACAAAGCACTTTGCCAGGTGCAATTTCTTCACCAACTTCTACAAAAGATGGTTTATCAGGTGAAGGTCTTTTGTAAAAAGTGCCGATCATCGGGCTTTTAATGGTAATAAGATTATCGGGTTTTGCAGTTGTTTCAGCGGAAGTTTGAGGTGTTTCTTTTACTTGTGCTGTTGGTAATGCCTGTTGAACAGGTGGCGGTGCAGCAACCTGTGGCTGCAAATAAACCGGTGCAGCTACTGCTTGTTGTGTTGGTTGATCTTTCTTTTGTTTGATTGTAATTTTAAAATCGCTTTCTTCAATACTTACTTCACCAATGTTGCTTTTGTTAATTAGCTTAATAAGCTCCTGAATTTGTTTATAATCCATAAATTGTTTTTTGGAAAGAGAGGCAAAGTAGCAAAAAAAAATATAACCTGATTATAACCTGCAAAAAACATACAACTAATTATAATCAGGGAACATCTTCACCTAACGAAGCAGCATATAAATCAAACCAATCTTCTCTGCTTAGTTGTATATAAAAAGCATCTTTTGCCTGCAGCAATCTTTCAAGCTTTGTTGTACCTACTACAGGAATAATTTTAGATGGATGCGCATACAGCCACGCAATTAAAATTTCGTTTAAACCTGTTTCATATTTTTTTGCAAGCTTCGCTGCAACGCTGCTAATGCTGCGATATCGTGGATGTGTGTCATCACTTATCATACCACCACCTAACGGTGCCCATGCCATGGGAATTATTTTATTTTCTATGCAATGATCAAGCAAACCGTTTGTAAAAGGGGGTAAGTGAAAAAGCGATATTTCAATTTGGTTATATTCAACATCAATGAATTTTTTTAAAACATTTGTTTGATGTGGAAAAAAATTAGAAACACCAAAATGCAGAACCTTGCCCTGCTGTTTTAAATTATTAATTGCGGCAGCAACTTCTTCAGGGTTTAATAAAGGATCTGGCCGATGAATAAGAAACAGGTCAATATATTCTGTACTAAAATTGCGCAAAGATTGTTCTGCGCTTTTAATAATATGGTCTGCAGATGTGTTGTAAGATTTTATTGCATGCAGCGGCCTGTTTTCTGAAATGATTTGTATGCCGCATTTCGTTATAAGCTGAATATTTTCTCTTTTATGCGGGAGTGTTTTTAATGCAGTGCCAAATTCAAACTCTGTTGTATAACCTCCGTAAATATCTGCATGATCAAACGCTGTAATGCCATTATCAATACATGCAGCAATTAATTCTGCATATTCACCTGTTGAAAAATTGGCTCCCCAGTTTCCCCATCTCATGCAACCTGCCACGGGTAATTTAAAAGAAAGCATGTGTACAGTTTAATTTATTACAAAATAAAAAAAGTTCCGATTAAGGAACTTTAGCTCATTCAGCAATTGAACGAAAATGATTTTAACTTAGGTAGCATTAATAGCGATTGTAACCACCACCACCGCCGCCTTCGCCACGGTTTCTGTTGTAGCCACCGCCACCACCACTGCCGCCGCGATTGTAACCACCACCGCCACCGCGATTGTAGCCGCCGCCGCCGTAGCTTTTCTTTTTGTAACCACCACCGCCACCTTCGCCTTCTTTGCGAGGTGCAGATTCGTTTACAACAATCTTGCGACCGCCAACTTCTGTATCGTGGAGGTTGCTGATTGCCTGGCGTGCTGCATCATCATCACTCATTTCAACAAAACCAAAACCTTTGCTGCGATTGTTGTTGAATTTGTCTGTAACGATTTTTGCAGATACTACTTCACCGTAGGGTGAAAATAAGTTTTGTAAATCTTCACTGGTTAGGCTCCAGTTTAAGTTTCCAACGTAAATGTTCATTTAAAAAAATTTAATTAATAAACCCGAAAACAGAACCCCCAGAAACCAAAACATTTACGCGAAACGTTAAGGGAAATAAGGACTAACTGTAATCTTTAATGTGCGAAAATATGAGAATTATTAAGAAATAACACTTTTTAGGGTGAAATATTTAAACTAAAAAATTAACTATTAAATAATGGCTGAATTCTGTTAATAATATTGCCCCAATAATAGTATTCATAATAATTCTTTGGCGTAGGTATTATATGCCCGGCTGCCCGCAAAATTTCGTTTACAAAAGCATTGGAATCATTGTCATCAACAAGTTTTAATTTGTTTCCGCAGGCTGCTAAATTTATGCCGGCTGCACCTGTTTTACACGAAATAACTGTTTCGCCAAAGCCTATGGCATCAATCGCTTTTGTTTTTACACCACCACCGGTAATAACAGGATTTAAAAAAATATCCGCAGCCTTAAAGTATGTTGTAATATCATCTACAAAGCCTGCATAAATTACATTTTTATCACTGTAACTTTTCAGATTATTGAATGATGCAGGCAAATCTCTTCCGCAAATCATAATTCGGTAATTAAATTTTTTTTGCTGAAGCAGTAGTGGATTTATTTTATCTAAAATAAAACTTAAAGCATCTGTATTTGGTTTATATGAAAGTGCACCGTTAAAAAATAATAGCTTACAATTTTCTGGAATGTTATGCTCCGCATAAATTTTTTCTTTTTGTTGTGTAATGTCATCCGGCATTTCTTTTAATTCAATTCCATAATCAACTAAAAAAGCATTTTGTTCTTTTACCATTTTATGATTAACCGCAAATGCAACGTCTTCAGGCGAAACAAAAAAAACACCATCAGCATTTTTGTATGCCCAGGTCTCATAAAGCTTTAAAATTTTCCACCACCATTTATTTAATGTTCTGAATCTTTCAAACTCTATATTATGAGAATGTACAAACCATTTTAGATTGAGTTGCTTCTTTAACATCCAGCCAATCCACGCCATGTATGGATGTTCTGTAATGATGTTCTTTATATTTTTTTCAATAGCTATTTTTTTAATCTTCTGCGCCCATGATGGATTTGCATAACGCCATCTCGAATCGTTAAACAATGGAATCAACTCATAATTTTCTGCAAGTTTTTTTTCATTTGCCTTTACAGAAATAATAGTAAGCTGATTTTTTTCACCAAGATATTTACAAAAGATAGCAATACCTTTTTGTCCGCCCATTTGTGCAGGTAAAACTTTGTAGGGAACTATATCAATAATGCTTGCCAATTGATTTGTTGTGCGCAAATAAATGAAAAGGTTTTCAGTTTTGTAATTAATGAAAACAATTATCTATATCGTCTTGCTAAACTCCCGCTCAGCGCAGCGAAACCAGAAATGAGTCCACCGATTAAGGAAGTAATTAAAATCAGTAATAAAGAAGAACCGTTTAGTGGTAACAACATCGCGATTTTTGAAGATAATATGTGCTGATTTGCGTTATCAATTATAAGTGTATAAAAAATCCATAATAAAAACATTCCTAAAAAACCGGCAGCGAATGCAGCGAACGCTCTTTGATGAATAAAGATTGCGATAATGAATGATGTTACTGCAAAACTCCACCATGCAAAATATAATGGCGTTGCAAAACCTAGTAGAGCCGTTAATAGTAAAACAATAATAAACTTCATTTTTTTAATGAATTTTTATTCATTTAATTTTTGCTGAATACAATTTTACCGAGATTGTCTTTTTTAGACGCAATTTGAGCTTGCTGATACAATTGAATTTTATAATACTTTCCTTTTGTCCAAGTGTTGATAAAATTATCGTAATACTTACTCCCCGGATTTCCACTTTGCCCACCAGGATAAACGCCATATGCATTTATATCATCTGTTAACTCAACCACCATTCTCCAGCTTGGTCCATGATCTGTGCTGAATGCATTTATAATATTTGCTCCGCCGCCTGCATCAACATGCAAATGGCTGAACGCCGGAATTTTTAATAAGTGCGCAATTCTTCCGTCTTTATATTTTCCCCATTCCAAAATATTTTTATTTGCTGCAGAATCAAGTCCAGGAACTATACTTTTAAATGCGTTTGTTATATCATCAGTCAACGTTTCTTTTTCAGGTGTATTTATATTATCTGCAAACAATCTTGAAGAATCTTTGCTGATATCTTTTAACATCGCTTCAGGTGCAATTCGCGGCATTGGAATAGTTGACTGCAACATTTCATCACCATAAATTTTTGCAACACAGCTATCCATCCATAACTTAAAAACCGTTGCGGCTTTTGAATCTGCATTATTCATTAAATTCCATGTTTGCAGCAAGCTTAAATATTTACTTTCTTCATCACTTAAATCTGAAACATTTAAATAAGGCATCAGCACCGGCAATGCCTTTTCTGCAACGAGATTGTAAACGCTTGTTTGCAATTTCTCCATGTCATCAACCGTAATATTTTGCATGGATGATAATGAGCGATTGATAAGCCAGCTTCTGTATAAATTAAAATTAGCAGGCATGTAGTAAGGATATATCCGCACATCATACGGCGCCTGGTTTGCACTGCTCACAAAACCGCTTTCAGGATTATGCAATGCGGGCTGCAAACTATCGGGAATGTAACCTTGCCATGCATAACTGCTATCATCTCCCGGCATTATAAAATCTCCCTGCCTGTACCATTCTGCAGGAAATTCTCCCGCTTGTTTTATAGCAATATCACCCGCTTTATCAGCAAAAACAAAATTTTGACCGGGGCATTTAAACAAAGACACGGCGTTCAAATAATCACTATAATTTTTTGCGCGAATTAACCTGTATAATGTTCCGGCTTCATCACTTTCATCATGCGCTTTCCATCTGCATGCATAATATTTATTGGTGTGCAATTTATCAGGATAATGCGGATCGTACATAACGGGGCCCCAAACTGTAATAGCAATATGTTCTGTATCGCTTGGCTTATTTCTGATCTTAATTATTTCATCACGTATTTCTGCATCGCGCCAGCCGCCGTTAAACCAGTATTCATGCATCGTGCTGTCTTTAAATTTCACTTCATAATAATCACGCACATCTCTTTCTGCATTGGTTAAACCCCATGCACAACTATCGTTAAAGCCAATCAAAATTCCTGGCGCACCAGCCAACGAAACACCGTATGAATTAAAGTTTGGTGTGGAGATCTGTATTTCATACCATAACGACGGAAGATTTAAACCAAGATGCGGATCATTGCATAAAATTGGTCTGCCACTTTTTGTTTTGCTTCCGGCAACAGCCCAATTGTTGCTGCCATTATCTTTATTTGGTTTGATAGGTTTGTTTTCAGGTTCAATAACTGTTTTATAATTTAAATAAAGTGAATCAACATTTGCAGGTGGTTTTGGCGGTGAAAAATTCTTGAGTTTCGGCAACGCATCAGTAACAATTGGTTGCATTGAGTCGTAAACATAAGGAAAGAGCGTTTCATATTGCTCTCGTGAAAAAATTGCTTTTGCATTAGTCTTTTCAAAATCCTGGTCGTAACCGGCCAAATCGTAAGACATATATTTTACAAGTAAAGCCGTTTTCAAGTTTGTCCATTGCTCAGGTTTATAATTAAGCAGTTTATATTCTATCGGATAATCTTTTTCACTTAATGAATTTATATAAGCATTCACGCCTGCTGTGTAAGCATCCAATGCAGGTTTCAATGAAGCATCACTCTCCATTGCATGCAAAGATTTTTCTGCAGCGTACACCATTCCCAAACGACGAAAGAATTTATCGATCTTTAAAAAACTTGTACCGTTTGATGAATCACCCATTATCTCGCTCAATCTGCCAGCTGCGGCATCTGTTTGAAAATCCATTTGCCATAAGCGAAACTTTGCGTGCAGATAACCTTGCACAAACCATGCATCGTTTTCGTTTTCTGAATATACATGTGGAACGAGACGTTCATCAAAATAAACTTCTGTATTACTGCTGAGCTGAGGAAATTTCAATACGCCATTAAAGCTTTCATTAACCGGTTCGGCGCTTTGCCAGAAGCCTGTTTGTGGTGAAAGAAAAAAACCTAATCGTGGCGTTTTATTTCCATGTAAGTTTAGTTGAATATCCAACACATACACTAATGCTATTGTAATAAGTGCGGAAAGAATACAGCCAAAAATTCGCATGGCAATTAATTAAGTTAAACGCTTAAAGATATGGATTGAATTAAAGAAGTAAAAATTCAAAAAAAAGTAAAACGAAAATTTCACTTCTTATTTTTTACAACATCTTCACTTCTGCAATCAATTGTTGCAAAACGTTCTTCGCATCACCAAATAACATAGAAGTTTTTGGTTGAAAGAAAAGTTGATTTTCTATTCCTGCATAACCAGGTTTCATGCTGCGTTTATTTACGATCACCATTTTTGCTTCTTCCACTTCAAGAATTGGCATTCCATAAATAGGTGATGACGGATCTGTTTTTGCGGCAGGATTTACCACATCGTTTGCGCCAAGAATTAATACAACATCTGTTGTCTTAAATTCATCATTGGCTTGCTCCATCTCTAATAAATTTTCATAATTCACATCTGCTTCTGCGAGCAACACATTCATGTGTCCGGGCATTCTTCCCGCAACAGGATGAATGGCATATTTTACTTCAACGCCTTTTTCTTCCAGTAATTTTTCTAATTCATGACAAGCATGTTGCGCCTGTGCCACTGCCAAACCATAACCCGGAACAATCATAACTTTTCTTGCATAAGCCATTGCAACAGCAGCATCACTCACACTTATTTCTTTATAGGAACCAGTTGTTGTTCCGCCTTTATTTGTTGCCGCATTGCTACCACCAAAATTTCCAATCAAAACATTTTTTAAAGAACGATTCATCGCTTTACACATTAAAATGGTAAGCAATGTTCCCGCTGCACCAACAAGAATTCCGCCTGTCAGCATTACTTTATTATTATACAAAAATCCACCGCATGCTGCAGCAACACCAGTGAAAGAATTCAGTAAAGAAATTACAACCGGCATGTCCGCACCACCAATCGGGAACACAAACAACACTCCATACACAATTGATAAAAGCGGAATGAGATAAAATAATTTATAGTTGGAAGGATTTAAATCGAACAATAAATAAACGATCAATACAAGAATTGCGGCAAGAACAATAAGATTAAAAACGTGCTGCCCTTTAAAAGAAAAATCTTTGATCTTTCCATTCAACTTTCCCCATGCGATCATACTGCCTGCAAAAGAAACACTGCCAATTAAAGCACCTGCGTAAATAGTTAATGTATGACCAATAATTGCACCGTTTAAATTCCATGGCACTTCGCTCCAACCCGGAACAGTAAACGTTTCACTTAAATGATTGAACTCAACAATTGAAATCAATGCAGCACAAGCGCCGCCCATGCCGTTAAACATGCTTACCATTTCAGGCATGGCAGTCATCTTCACTTTTTTTGCAGCCAATGTTCCGATGATTGCGCCGATAATTATGCCTCCGAAAATCCATCCATAATTATGCAGCGCATTTCCGTTTTCATCTTTGTATAAAAATATTGTTCCGAGAATCGCTAACGTCATTCCTGTTGCAGCAATTAAGTTTCCATTGCGTGCCTTTGCAGGATTGGATAACATCTTCAATCCAACAATAAATGTTACTGAGGCTATGAGGTAGATTAATGTAAGTATGTTTTGTTCCATGAGACAAAATCCGAATTTTTAAATTCGAAATCCGAAAACTTTAGTTCAACTTTCTTAAAATAGCTCCGAAGATTTTTTCAAGTTCTGATGCTTCCCGCAACAACGCTTTTCTTTCAATATCTAATTCTTCAAAGTCATAAACCAGAACGTGCTTTAACCACAATTGACTTTCTTTCGATTCTTTTCTGCATATTTTAATTCTCATCTTCAAGTCTTTTTCTCCTAAGTTCTCATTCGCTTCTAAATAGTTTGCTGCTATTGAACCCGCAGCTCTTATTAATTGTTTTACATATTCAATATTAATGACATCCTTTTTTAGTTTCACGCAAAAATCTCTCACACGTAATGAAAATCTTTCTGTTCTTTCTTCTAAATCATATTTTTTATTTTCTTCCAAGGTTTAAGTTCAAGTTTTAAATTCGGATTTCGGATTTATTTCTTTTCATTCGGATTTCGCTTACCGCGAAACATTTCCAGCATCCTATTCGTCACTACAAATCCGCCGACAACATTTAGTGTTCCTAAAATCACTGCGAGAAAACCAAGGATCAATGCTAAATAATTATTGCTCTCTGCTTTGCCCATTACGATGATAGCGCCAATGATTACAACACCATGAATTGCATTGGCACCGCTCATTAATGGCGTATGTAAAACACTTGGCACGCGACCAATTACTTCAATACCTAAAAAAATCATCAGTATTACAATGTAGATGTACTGCTGATTTTCGCTTATCCAATTCAACATAAATTTATTTTTTTCGCACAGAGCTAAGGAGTTAACAGAGAAAGAAAACCTCTGTTGGCTCTGTTTTCTCTGTGCGCATTTTTATGATTATTAAATTATCGGTCTGAAACTTTTGAAGCGTCTGACCGTTCAACATTTCAACATCTCAACTTATCAACTGCTTCACACGCTCATTCACCACTTTTCCATCATGCACAATACAACAACCTGCAACAATATCGTCATCAAAATTTAAATTAATGTCGCCATCTTTTGTAATGATGAGTTGCAAAAAATTCAGAACATTTTTTCCGTACAATTTACTTGCATCAGCCGGTAATGTTGATGCAAGATTGCTATTGCCAACAATCGTTACATTATTGTATTGTATGGTTTGATTATTCTTTGTTTGCAACGTGTTGCCACCGGTTGCTGCAGCCAAATCAATAACAACAGAACCCGGTTTCATTGCATTCAACATTTCATCTGTAATTAATATCGGCGCTTTCTTTCCCGGAATTTGAGCCGTGGTAATAACAATATCTGCTTTTGCAATGGAGTCAGCAATTTTTTGTTGTTGCTTTTGTTTGTATTCTTCTGTTTGTTCAACTGCATAACCGCCTGCTTTGGACGCATCAGCAGCGCCTTCCACTTCAATAAATTTTGCGCCCAAACTCATCACTTCTTCTTTAACTGCAGGTCGCGTATCAAACACTTCAACAACTGCACCTAAACGGCGTGCGGTTGCAATGGCTTGTAAACCTGCAACGCCGGCACCGAGTATTAAAACCTTTGCCGGTTTGATGCTTCCTGCTGCCGTCATGAACATGGGGAAATAGCGCGGATAAATATTAGCAGCTTCGAGCACTGCTTTATAACCGGCAATATTTGCCTGGCTGCTCAACACATCCATACTTTGTGCACGTGTGCTGCGCGGAATCATATCCAAACTAAACACCGTAATATTTTTTTCAGCCCATTGTTTCATTAAATCATAATTAAACAAAGGCTGATAAACACCGATAAGAATTGTGTTTGGTTTTAGCTGCGCAATATCTTCATCACTTAAAGTATTTATCGATAAAATAATTTCTGATGATGTAAGAATTGCAGTACGCTCTGCAGCATTTATATTTTTTGTTTGATAAGCATCATCAAAGGCATAAGCATTTGCACCGGCATTTTTTTCAATCTGAACTGTAATGTTTTGTTTAGTTAGCGTAGCTGCCGCTTCTGGCAGAAGCGAAACTCTTGTTTCCGGAGCAGGTTCTTTAAGAATGCCTATCGTCATTTGCAATAGTTCAGGGCGAAAATTATCAGCTTTTATTTTATTGGCAAAATTTCGTGTATAGAGTTGTTAGAATCGGATAGTAAAATGTTCATTAGTTTTTTGTTCTTTTCGAAAAAAAACAATACCAATAAAGAATAAATCGATGGTTAGCGTTACAGATGGATGTTGCTTTATTTCATTCCATGCTTGTTCCATTTCCTGACTCCAATGAATGTCATCAAAGATGAGAATGGTTGATTCAGTTGACCTGTTGAGCAGTTGATAAAAATAATTTAGCGTTGGTTGTTTGCGATGATTACCATCGATGAAAGCGAAGTTGACAGTTGACAATTGAGAGTTGACAGTTGATAATGTTTCATCAAAATTTCCTTCAATAACTTTTATGTTGGAAAGATTAAGCTGACTGAAATTCTTTTTAGCAACCGCTGCAACTTCAGGCGCGCCTTCCATCGTAATTATTTTTGCGTCCGGATTTGCAAACGATAAATAAGAAGATGTAATGCCAAGCGACGTTCCTAACTCAACAATGTTTTGCGGTTTGTAATAATGAACAATACGAAATATTAATTGGCTGTATTTTTTTGGTTTAAGTGATGAATGCGCAATTGCCGAAATCTTTCGTTTGTTATTCAATTGCATTCTTGAGCCTGCGCCGAAATCAGGAACACTAATTTCTGTATCATCGTTCTTTAGCTGTTCTCTTATTGATTCAATAAACCGAAAGCAATCAAACTGGCGTTTATCATTCAAAACATTTTTTATAAAGTCATACACAAACGGAGAATGCACACCATGCCCTTTTCCGTTTGATGCAGTGAACCAGTATTTAAAATATTTTAAAGCAAGTTGTGCAGATGAATACATTGAGCGAAAGTAAAATCCGAATAGTGAAATTAGAAATCCGAATTAATACGCTGCTTAACATTCGGATTTCTAATTTTAAATTTCGTGCTTATCATCTGCGTTTCCACAATTGAAAGCTGTAATCATAAGCATGTTTATCATCTTTGAAATGATCTTCATTAAAATCCTGTTTCCATTTTTTTTCATCAATCGCAGGAAAGAAGGCATCTGCATCATCAAAAACATGATGCACTCTTGTAATGTAAATATTGTCGGCATCATCAATGGTTTGTTGATACACATGTGCGCCGCCGAGAATCATTAATTCTTTATAATCATTTGCCGTTACAAAAAATTCAGCATCACGAAAATTATTTACCACCACAACTCCATCCGCTTTAAAAAATTTACCGGAAGTAATTACAATGTTTACCCTGCCATTTAAAGGTTTATTGCCAAGCGACTCAAAACTTTTTCTGCCCATCAACACCGGCATTGCCCAGGTAATGTTTTTAAAAAAACGCATATCGTTTGGTAAATGCCAAAGCAGTTGATTGTTTTTACCGATGGCGTTGTTTATTGATGCAGCGACAACTAAACTTTTAATCATGTACAAAGATTGAAGATAAAATCCGAAGAAAAGAAAATTCGAAATTCGAAAATAGAAGAACTTAAAAATTATAAACGCATTAGCATTCGGATTTCGGATTTAAAAATTCGGATTTTATATTACACCGCAACCGGTGCTTTTATTGCCGGATGAAACTGATAATTTTCCAGCGTGAAATCTTCATACTTAAAATCAAAAATATTTTTTACTGATGGATTTAATTTCATTGTTGGTAATGAATACGGCTGGCGCGATAACTGCAATTTCACTTGCTCTAAATGATTATTATAAATATGCACATCACCAAACGTATGAATAAAATCGCCAACGCCTAAATCGCAAACCTGCGCCATCATCATCGTTAATAAAGCATACGATGCAATGTTAAACGGCACACCCAAAAAAACATCTGCGCTGCGCTGGTACAATTGACAACTTAATTTTCCATCCGCTACATAAAATTGAAATAAACTATGGCAAGGCATTAACGCCATCTTCGGCAAGTCAGCAACGTTCCACGCACTCACAATTATTCTCCTGCTGTCAGGATTATTTTTTATTTGTTTGATGGCATCGCTAATTTGGTCGATTTCAACGTTATCTGCACCTTCCCAGCTTCTCCATTGTTTGCCATACACAGGTCCGAGTTCACCATTTTCATCCGCCCATTCATCCCAAATACTTACGCCATTTTCTTTCAAAAATTTTGTGTTTGTTTCACCGCGTAGAAACCAAAGCAATTCATAAATGATACTTTTTAAATGAACTTTTTTTGTTGTCACCAACGGGAATCCTTCATTCAAATTAAACCTCATTTGGTAACCAAAATAACTGAGCGTGCCTGTTCCTGTGCGATCCGTTTTTTGTGTTCCGTTATCTAAAATAAATTGTAATAATTGCTGATACTGCTGCATGCATGCAAGTTAGTAAGAAGCTTCGACCTATAAACTTTGCGGTTTTATTTGTGAGGAAGATGTGAATTGATTAGCAAGTAAATATTTGTTGAAAATCGATAAGGGAAATAATAATTGTAAAAAATACAATTAAAAATTTACGGGAAACCAAAGAGTAACATTAAATTTGTTTGCTAAACGCAACATTGCAACCATCATGAAAAAATTTCTACTGCATATTTTTTGTTTGGCTTCAATTTTTTCTTTGAATGCTCAACCGGTGCAAATAACTATGCTTGATACATCGCATCAGCAAATCAGTAAATATATTTATGGTCATTTTGCAGAAAATTTAGGACGATGTATTTATGATGGTTTTTGGGCTGATTCCAATTTGAATGTTCCCAAACAAGATCGCATTCGCATGGATGTTGTTGATGCATTGAAAAAAATTCATATTCCCGATTTACGCTGGCCCGGCGGTTGTTTTGCAGACCAATATCACTGGAGTGATGGTATTGGTGAAAGAAGTAAAAGACCTGTACGTGTAAACTCAATATGGGGTATGGTAAGTGATGATAATAGTTTTGGAACTGATGAGTTTTTAAAACTGTGCAACCTTCTTGATTGCGAGCCATACATTGCAGGAAATGTTGGCAGCGGCACACCACAGGAAATGATGAACTGGTTAGAGTATCTAAATTTTAATGGTAAAAGTACATTTGCTGATATGCGCAGAAAGAATGGTCATGATGCGCCATATAATGTTTCGTTGTGGGGTGTTGGAAATGAAAGCTGGGGTTGCGGCGGACAAATGACGCCTGAATATTATTCGAATGAATTTAAGCGTTATGCCGAGTTCTGCAAAGATTATCCCGGCACACATTTAAAGAAAATTGCCAGCGGCTCTAATGGAGATGATTACAACTGGACCGAAGTGTGTATGAAGAACATTCCTTTATTTGACATGTGGGGAATATCAATGCATTATTATACGATTGTAAATAACTGGCAGCATAAAGGTTCTGCCACCAGTTTTGGTGAAGATGAATATTTTAAAGGATTGAAAAGCTGCTTACATATTGAAGACCTGATTAATAAGCACAGTGAAATAATGGATAAGTACGACCCGCAAAAAAAAGTGGCGTTAGCAGTTGATGAATGGGGAATTTGGACAGATGCTGAACCTGGAACAAACCCTGCATTTTTATATCAGCAAAACAGCTTACGTGATGCATTGATTGCTGCATCAACCTTAAATATTTTTAATAATCATTGCGACCGTGTGCGCATGGCAAATCTTGCGCAAACAGTTAACGTGTTGCAGGCACTTGTTCTTACCAACAAAGAAAAAATGTTGCTTACACCAACTTATTATGTTTTTGATTTGTATAAAATACATCAAAACGCCACGTTAATTCCTTTGCAATTCACAAGTCCGCAATATGTTTTTAATAGTGATAGTATAAATGCGGTGAATGCATCTGCGTCAAAAGATAGTAACGGTGTTGTACATATAACATTGGTAAATCTCGATTCAAAGAAAAAAATTACAATCAACACTTCACTCCAAAATATTTCATCAAAGAATATTGAAGGCGAAATTTTAACCTCGCAAAAATTTAATGATGTAAATACGTTTGATGACCCGAACAAAGTAAAAACTGCATCCTTTTCAGATTATAAAAAATCAAACAATGCATTATCAATAGATCTTCCACCGATGAGTGTTGTGCTGATAACGATAAAATGAACAACGAATAATGAATAATGAAAGAAAATGTGCTAAAAACAAAGAGTTATTCGTTTGCAATAAGAATTGTAAAACTTTCTCAGTATTTACAGAATAATAAAAAAGAGTTCGTTCTATCGAAGCAAATACTGAGAAGTGGGACAGCAATTGGGGCTTTGATTAGAGAGGCTGAATATGGGCAAAGCAAAACTGATTTTATTCATAAACTAAGTATAGCATTAAAGGAAACAAATGAAACTGATACTGGATTAATATTTTAAAAGATACAGATTTTATTGATGAAAAATTATTTGAAAGTTTAATTAATGATTGTAAAGAAATATTGAAATTATTAATCTCATCAATTAAAACAGCCAAAAAAATAATAAGCATTAATCATTGTTAATTATACATTATTCATTTGATGAGCAGGTATGATAATATTAAAGAAGAAGCCTATAAAGCTAATATGCAATTGCCTGAGTTGAATTTGGTGTTATTTACATTTGGAAATGTTAGTGCTGCAGATAGAAATGAAGGTGTGTTTGCGATAAAACCAAGCGGCGTTCCTTATAAAGATTTATCACCGGAAAAAATGGTGATAGTAGATTTTAATGGCAATATAGTTGAAGGCAATCTTCGTCCATCATCAGATACATATACACATGCGGTGATGTATAAACATTTTGAAACAATTCGCGGCATTTCGCACACCCATTCAACATACGCAACAGCGTGGGCGCAAAGTTTGCGCGATATTCCTATTTACGGTACAACGCATGCAGATCATTTAACATGCGATGTTCCTTGTGCAGCGCCAATGAAAGATGATCGCATACATGGAAACTATGAATATGAAACGGGTTTTCAAATTGTGCATGAATTAAAAAACCGAAACTTAAGTTATGAAGAGGTTGAAATGATTTTAGTGGGCAATCATGCACCTTTTACATGGGGCAAAGATGCAGCGAAAGCAGTGTACAATAGTGCAGTGCTTGAAGAGATTGCAAAGATGGCTTACCTCACTGAAAACATTAAAGCTGACGCGCTGCGTTTGAAAGATTCACTCATAAAAAAACATTACGAACGCAAGCATGGAAAAAATTCTTATTACGGACAATGATGATTTAAGAAAAAATAATTCAATAATGATTAATCTAAAACAACTCGAAGTTTGGTTTATAACCGGAACTCAGCATTTATATGGTGAAGAAACATTGAAGAAAGTTGCTGATCACTCAAAAGAAATTGCCGGTTTTTTAAACGCTTCAAAAGATATAAGTGTAAGTATTATTTATAAACCAATTGTAACAACGCCTGAAGAGATTTTATCTGTTTGTAAAGAAGTAAACGCCTCAAAGAATTGCATTGGCATTATTACATGGATGCATACTTTTTCTCCCGCAAAAATGTGGATAAATGGTTTGAAGATCTTGCAAAAACCTTTGCTGCATTTGCACACACAATTTAATCGCGATATACCATGGAATGATATTGATATGGATTTTATGAACCTTAATCAAAGTGCACATGGCGACCGTGAATTTGGTTTTATAGTAAGCCGTTTGCGCATGGAAAGAAAAGTTGTTGTTGGTTATTGGAAAGATGAAGCAACTTTAAAAAGCATTGATGTTTGGTGCCGTGCTGCTGCAGGTTGGAACGATTGGCAGGGAGCGAAGTTTGTTCGCTTTGGCGATAACATGCGTTATGTTGCCGTAACAGATGGCGATAAAGTTGAAGCAGAATATAAGTTTGGTTTTTCAGTAAACACACATGGCATTGGCGATTTGGTAAAAGTAATAAATACAATTAGCGATAAAGAAGTTGATGCGTTGATTGAAGAATATGAAAGCGCTTATACATTAAGCGCATCCTTACAAAAAAAAGGTAAGCAACGGCAATCATTAAAAGATGCTGCAAGAATTGAATTAGGTTTAAAAACATTTTTGCAAAACGGAAATTATAAAGGTTTCACTGATACATTTGAAGATCTGCACGGCATGCAACAATTGCCGGGTATTGCTGCGCAACGTTTAATGCAACAAGGTTATGGTTTTGCGGGTGAAGGCGATTGGAAAACAGTTGCACTGGTTCGTGCTATGAAAGTGATGGGCAGCGGATTAAAAGGTGGCAATAGTTTTATGGAAGATTACACGTATCACTTCGAACCAAAAAATGAAATGGTTCTTGGCGCGCATATGCTTGAAATATGTTCTTCTATTGCAGATGGAAAACCAGGTTGCGAAATTCATCCGTTAGGAATTGGTGGTAAAGCAGATCCTGTTCGTTTGGTGTTTAATGTTGCTGCAGGAGATGCATTGAATGCATCAATCATTGATATGGGCAATCGCTTTCGTTTGCTGGTAAATGAAGTGCAAGCCATCAAACCAAAACACAAATTACCAAAGCTGCCCGTTGCAAGAGTTTTATGGAGGCCAATGCCTGATATGAAAACCGGTTGTGCGGCGTGGATATATGCCGGTGGTGCGCATCACACATGTTTCAGTCAAAACTTAACAGCAGAACATTTGGAAGATTTCGCATCAATAGCGAATACTGAATTTGTTTTAATTGATAAGAACACAAATCTTCATCAATTAAAAAATGAATTGAAATGGAATGAAGTTTACTATCGTGAATCGTGAATCGTCAATCGTGAAAACTTTTCAGTCATAAACCACTAAATACATTTTTTATGTTCTTACAATTAAACCACCAAAAATTAGATGTCTTTAATGTTGCAAGGTCATTCACATTGGAATGTTATAAGTTTACAAAATCATTGCCAATAGAAGAAAAATTCAATATGGGGCAGCAAGTAAGAAGAGCTGCATTATCAGTTTATCTAAATATTGCTGAAGGTTGTTTACGCAAGTCTTTGGCTGAAAGAAAAAGATTTTTTGAAATTTCAAGAGGCTCAATAATCGAAATTGACGCAATGCTCGATTTGTGTACTAAACTAAATTATAATAAGAAAGAAAATCTTGAAGAACTTGGAGAATTTATGCAACGCACATTTGGTATGCTAACGAAAATGATTAGTTCCTAAATTTTCACGTTTGACGATTGACGATTCAAGAATTAATTCAAACAAAAATAAATA
>DASZUY010000084.1:0-14679 GCA_035547495.1 Parafilimonas sp.
GAAGACACCAACCGATAGGGAAATAATTCTACTTGAATAGCCATGGTTAAAACAGATAACTTGCGTCAGTTTTCAGTTGACGGCATAAAAATGAAACAGAAAAAACTAAACTCCACCAAAACACTCATAACAGGCATTGCTGTTTTAATTGGATTGCTTGTTATAGTTATGGCAAGCGCTCACCTGTTATTTGTGTATTCAGATCATTCCACTGCAGCCTTTAAAAAAACATTCATCATTTCAAGAGTCTTGTTTTGGGTGGTAACCTTATTAATGTATTTATATGCTGTAAAAATTGAAAAACAACCGTTGCTGGTATATGTTTCAGAAAGGAAAACCATTTGGTTTTATGTTTTATCGGTATGGCTGTTACCGGTAGCTGCTTTTATTGCCGCTATCATTGCAGGTATACTGGTTAAGCTAACAGGCTTATATAATGGAATAAGCGACAGATATTCCCTGCTGGTTAAAACTTTTTACCATAATCAATGGCTTTTTATTTTTTCAATAATTACTGCCGGTGTAATAGAAGAGATATTATTCCGGGGATATTTATTAACGCGGTTGCAAATGTTGTTTAAGAATGATTATATGCCTGTTATTATTTCATCCGTATTATTCGGACTTGTGCATATTGGTTATGGCACGGTTCAGAATGTAGTTGGCCCAATGTGTATAGGCGTTGTATTTGCCTTATATTACATCCGATACAAACGTATTGTGCCACTTATTATCAGTCATGCCGTATATGATTTCCTTATTATGACAATTACATTTCATATGCATGTTTATAGTGGAAAATAAATGCTGTAAGTAAGATATTATCACAGAGGTCTTCATTACAAGGCATTTGCTTAAAAAATGCAACTCAACAAATCCTTCTCCATTAACTGTTCACTATTAACCTTTGTAACGTGATTTAATAAAATAAGCGATCACGCCCGCTAAAATAATTACGCCCGCGATCAGCATCATGTGTACGGCAGTTGAATAAAAAATAAAGAGCCAAATACAAATGGCAATAATTACAGGCACAGGAAATAAAGGCATGTTCCATTTGAAAAAACTTTTGCCTTTGCGCTTATGCAATAACAATAATCCAATCGACTGACCGATGAACTGAATTAAAATGCGCATCGCAAGAATGGCTGCAATTACATCACTCAAACGAAATAATAAACTGAATACAAAAGCAACTGCGCCTAATATCAATAAAGAAACATAAGGGAAATTTTTTGTTGGATGCAGCTTTGCAAATACGGAAAAGAATGCACCGTCTTTTGCAGCAGCATAAGGTATGCGGCTGTAACCAAGTGTTGCGGAAAACACGGATGCAAAGGCAACCCATAAAATAATAGCTGTAGCAACGATGGCAGCAGTTGGTCCGGCAATAACATGAATATATTCGCTTACCACAAAATTGCTTTTCTTAATGGCATCTAATGGAAGCACAGAAGCAACGCTGATGTTCATCAGCAAATACAAAACACAAATGGCGGCAATAGAAATAAACATGCTGCGCGGAATGTTCTTCTCCGGGTTTTTTATTTCACCACCCAAATGACAAACATTGTAATAACCCAAATAACTGTAAACAGATTTTACACTCGCAAAACCCAATGCGGAAAAGAATGTCCAGTTTAAATGCAAGCCATCATTCATGTGTTGTACAGGCTGCCAAAAATTTCCATGCATAAATGCACCGGCAATTATCCAGCCCATAATAACAAAAACACCAATCCAAAGCATAACGCTTATTTTTCCGATCGCTTCAATTTTTCTGTAAAGCAATACAACGATCAATACAACAACGCCGCCGCTTACCATTTTGCTTTCAATAGTGGTTAATGGAAAGAGGTACGTAACATATTGTGCAAAGCCAATGGCGGCGGATGCAATTACCAGCGGCGCCTGTATCATTGTTTGCCAAACAAATAAAAAACTCATCAGCTTCCCTCCTTTTGCACCGTAACCTTCTTTTAAAAAATTATAGCTGCCGCCGGCTAAAGGAAATGTTGCGCCGAGTTCACTCCACACCATTCCGTCAACAAAACTTAAAACAGCGCCGGCTATCCATGCATATAAAAAATAAGGTCCGTTTATTGTTTGTACAATCAGGCTTATTACAACAAAAGGTCCAATGCCAACCATATCAATCATGTTGATGGCAGTGGCCTGTAACAAACTTATTTTTCGCTGCAAATGTGTTTCGGTCATCGGTTTAAAAATAAGTATTTAAACTTCATTTAGCAGAGGCTTTTTATTTTTGATTTATGGATATAAAACAATCAGACTGGATAAATGCAGTAAATGTTTATGAAGTAAATATTCGTCAATACACATATGAAGGAACATTTGCTGCATTTGCAAAGCACATACCACGGCTAAAAGAAATGGGTGTAAAAATTTTATGGCTGATGCCTATAACACCGATCAGTTTACAGGAGCGACAGGGAACACTAGGCAGTTATTATGCATGCAGCGATTATGTTTCTATCAATCCTGAATTTGGAACATTGGATGATTTTAAAGCATTAATTAAAGAAGCACATGATGCAGGCATGCTATTAATTATTGATTGGGTGGCAAATCACACGGGTTACGATCATCATTGGACAAAAGAACACAGTGATTGGTATGAACATGATGATGCAGGAAATTTTGTTGAAAAGCATGGATGGAAAGATGTGATCGATTTGAATTATGATAATAAAGATCTGCGTGCTGAAATGATCAGGTGCATGCAATACTGGATCAATGAATGTAATATCGATGGCTTTCGTTGCGATATGGCACATTTGGTGCCGCTTGATTTTTGGATAGCCGCAAAAGAACAATGCGAAAAAATAAAACCGTTATTCTGGCTCGCAGAATGTGAAGTGCCGGAATATCACAAAGTGTTTAATGCAACGTATGCGTGGAAGTGGATGCACATAACAGAAAGGATTGCAAAGCAGATGGCATCAATAAAAGATATGGTTGATGTTTTGAAATCTTACAACGATTATCCGGCTGGTGCATTGAAACTTTTCTTTACAGCAAATCACGATGAGAATACATGGAATGGAACGGAATATGAAAAGTATGGCGATCTTGCGAAAGCATTTGCCATTTTTTCAATAACATGGATGGGCATTCCATTAATTTACAGCGGGCAGGAATTACCAAATCTAAAGCGCCTGAAATTTTTCGATAAAGATGAAATTGAATGGACTGATAAAGAACCTGCATTGCAAGATTTTTATCATCGTTTGCTTGATCTTAAATCAAATAATGCTGCTTTGCACATAACCGGAAACACAGAAACGCTTTCAACAGATTACAACGAAAATATTTTTGCATTCCTGCGTACAAATGGTAAAGAAAGGGTTTTGGTAATTCTTAATTTAAGCAACAGGGATAAATTGCAATTTCATCTTGAACATCCTCTATTGGAAGGAACATTTCAAAATGTGTTTTCAGACATTCAATACAAATTAGGTGCAGTGCAAACTTTTGAATTGCAGGCTTACGAATATATTGTTTCATTTGCTGTTTAAAAATCTTTTCAACAGCACAAAAAAAGTCTTTAATCTTTTGATTAAAGACTTAGCAATGTTTAAATTTTGTTCAATTTATTTCCCAAATATTTTGGATCCTAAGATCAGCACCAGGATAAATAACACAAGAAAAATAAAGAACAAAATTTTTGCGATGGATGCTGCACCCGCAGCAATGCCTGTGAAACCGAATATGGCTGCAACAATTGCTATGATAAAAAATATGGCGGCCCATTTAAGCATACAATAAAATTTTTACTTTATATTTAAATTTTCATGCCAGAATTAAATTAAGATTTATTACGCAGGTAAATTTATTATAACTAACATCTGATTATGGGTAAGCGTGATAACAAAAAAGAAAAAATTATTCCTGAAAAATACGAGGTTGTTGAAAGACCTTTAAAAAAAGAAAACGAAGATCTTTTTAAAATCGCTTTTCGAAATTATTTGAATCTTATTGGCATTGCAGATAAAAAAGCAGGATTATTAATACAGGTTAATTCAATTTTAGCTTCCGTAATCATTGCATTTGTTACAAGAAAAATACATGATTATCCTTTGCTCATAATTCCTGCGGCAACCATTCTTGTTGTGGCAGGTGTTACTATTTTCTTCAGCATTATGGCAAGCAAACCTTTAAATAAAAATTATTTGAATGATGTAACGTATGATAAAGAACCATTTTTCTTTGGCAGCTTCGACAAAATGGATCCTGAATTCCGGCACAAACAATTAGAAAGTTATTATAAAGACATGACCGAGCTTTTTAATGATGAAAGAAATCTCCTGTTTGATGAATTGATCAAAGAATCGTTTGCCGTAAGAAAAGTGCTATCTAAAAAATTCAGTTATCTTGATATTGCTTATAAAATATTTTTTGCCGGGCTTGTTTTAGTGATAATCACTTTTTTGGTAGTGATATTTAAAATGATGCATTCATAATTTTCATTTCAATTTTTTGGCTGAATTGTATTTGATTATAGCCCATGCTTTAGGTTTTTAGTCTTTCATACACTAATTTGCCGCCTTTCAGAACCACAACTATTATTATTCGTCTTTATGAATGACCTATTGAAAATTTCCATTGAAGCAGCATTAGCGGCAGGTAAAGAGATACTTCAGGTTTACGAACATGAATTTGAGGTCGAAACAAAGGAAGACAAATCGCCACTTACCGAAGCCGACAAAAGAAGTCACAATAAAATAAAAGAAATGCTTTCTCCGCTATCGATTGAGATGTTAAGCGAAGAAGGAAAACAACTTGCTTATGATGATCGTAAGCAGTGGAAAAAATTCTGGCTTATCGATCCGCTGGATGGCACAAAAGAATTTATTAAACGCAACGGAGAATTTACCGTTAATATAGCATTGATTGAAGATGGTGTTCCGGTTGCCGGTGTAGTGTATGTTCCTGTAACAGGAAAAATGTTTTATGGCTCTAAAGAAAACGGCAGCTATGCTTTTACTTATAATGAAAAAGAAAATAAAACCGTAGAAGCATACATGCAGTCTGCAGAAAAACTGCCGGATGCTGCACCTCCCAAAATGTTTACCATCGTTGCAAGCCGCAGCCACAACACACCGGAAACAGAAGCATTCATAGATGAAAAAAGAAAGCAGTATGGCGAAGTGAATTGCGTAAGTTCAGGCAGTTCTATAAAATTATGTTTGGTGGCAGAAGGTAAAGCAAATGTGTATCCGCGTTTAGCACCAACGATGGAATGGGATACGGCAGCCGGGCATGCCGTTGCAAAATTCGCCGGCTGTAATGTTTATGATTATAAAACCGGTAAAGAATTACAATACAATAAAGAAAATTTATTAAATCCATGGTTTGTAGTTGAACGTTCTTAACTGTGCAGAAATAATTTTTTGTATCGAATGAAAGCTGTTGAAGCAAACGCTCCTTTTCCAAATACATTTTTAATTGGTGTTCAAAAAGCTGGCACAACCACGCTGAATGATTGGCTGAGCCAACATCCGCAGGTATATGGTTATGCTTCGCTGAAAGATATTCCGCTGTTTGTAAAATATCCTGATGAAAAACAACTGCACAAAAGACTTGCGCTTGAAACACCTGCATACAATAATGAAAAGATCGTATTGCATTCAGCAGTAAATTATATTTTTTATCCTTCATTGCTGCAAAAAATTGCAGAAAAAAAACCGGGTGCAAAGCTTTTGCTCATACTGCGCAATCCTGTTGCAAGAGCTATATCATCTTATTTTTATTTTGAAAAAATGTTGCGCGAAAAACGCAGTATAAAAGAAGCGCTGATATATCAACCTAAAAAAGATTTTGAAATAACAAGAGATAATAATGATTTCACTTACATAGAACACGGATTTTATCATGCACAAATAAAGACCTGTCTTCAATATTTTTCTAAAGAGCAGTTATTGATTTTAGATTATGATGATCTGAAAAATAACCCAAATGATTTATTGAAAACTGTTTTTCATTTTTTGAATATTGATGAAAATTTTAAACCAAATCTTGAAGCAAAAAATGTTACCGGTGATTTAAAGAGCCGTTTTCTTCAGGAAAAAATGTTACATAAAAATAAATTCAGGAAATGGGTGGTTGATCATTTAATTGATCGCTGGCTACCGGTGAATAAAAGAAAAATGCTAAAGAATAAGTTCTTTGAGATGAATACATCAAAGCAAAAAAAACCAACTGTAGCTGCTGTAATAAGCGAAGCCGAAATGCAGGATGTTAAAAATAATTTGAGAGAATTTTATTTGCATGATACAACATTGCTCGATGAACTGCTCGGCACATCTTTTTATAAAAAATGGTTTGCGCACGAAATAATTCCTAATAACTAACTGTATGTATAAAATTGTTCAAATGGTGCCGGCTTTGGGATGGGGAGGTGCACAGGTTTTTTGCATACAGTTGTGTAACCAACTTGCAGCATATAAAGATTACAGTGTTACACTTATTTCAATGTATGATTATGATGCAACGAAACATTTGCCGCTTTCAATGATAGATAAACGCGTAAAGTTTATTACGCTTGGTAAAAAGCATGGCATTGATATTTCGATGTTCAAAAAAATTTATCGTGCGTTGAAAGAAATTCATCCTGATGTTGTACACACACATTTGCATTCTGGTTATTATTGTTTCTATGCATACAGGAAATTGAAGTATCCATTTAAAAAAATACATACGCTCCACAATCTTGCAAAAGAAGATGCGCCATTGCATGGCAGAAAAATGTTTAAATATTTTTTTAAGCGCAACATTATTGTGCCTGTAACCATTTCTGAAGAAGTGCACAAAAGCGCTGTTAAAGAATATGGCAATTGCATAAAAACACTTATCAATAATGGCTCAGATCCTGTAAAGCCGACCAACGCTTTTGAAGAAACAAAACAAAAAATTGATCAGCTTAAAAAAGATAAGCACACAAAAGTTTTGTTGAATGTTGCAAGAATAAGCAGGCAAAAAAATCAGGTGCTTTTAATTGATTGTATGCGGCAGATCGAACAAAAAAATATCAATGCCATTGCAATAATACTGGGCGATTACCTGCCTGCAGATAAAGCAATTTATGATGAGCTGATTGCAAAGAAACCCAGCAATGTACACTTGCTCGGCAAAGTAACCAACGTGAGCGATTATCTTTTAAACGCAGATGCATTCGTGCTTACTTCTTTGTTTGAAGGCTTGCCCATTAGTCTGCTTGAAGCGCTTTCTGCAGGCGCCATTCCGATATGCACGCCGGTTGGCGGCATAATAAATATTGTAACAAAAGACATTGGCTTTTTGAGCAACGATATAAGTACAGATGCGTATTTAAGTGCGATGAATAGTTTTTTTAATGCAAATAATACTGAGTTAAACAGAATAAAAGAGAATGGAAAACGTTTATACGAGCAAGAATTTAGTATGAAAAGCTGCGCTGCAAAGTATGATGCTTTGTATCACGCATAAAACCAAATTTTTTAAACTATACTGCGATTAGCAGAACATTTTTAAATAAAATAAAAACTAAATGAAAATTGTTGTTGTTGGCACCGGGTACGTTGGTCTTGTAACAGGTTCATGCCTGGCAGAAGTTGGAACAGAAGTTATTTGTGTTGATGTGAATGAGGAAAAAATCAATAACCTGCAAAAAGGTATTTTACCCATTTATGAACCCGGGCTTGATGAAATTGTTGAGCGCAATTTTAAAAAAGGAAGATTGCGTTTCAGTACATCGCTGGAAGATTCGATAATTGGTGCACAGGTTGTTTTTATTGCCGTTGGCACACCGCCGGATGAAGATGGCAGCGCCGATTTAAAATATGTAATACAGGTGGCAGAATCTGTAGGTAAATACATGAATGGCTATTTGATAGTGGTAACAAAAAGTACAGTACCTGTTGGCACCGCATTAAAAGTTAAGAAGGCAATAAAAAAATCTTTGCAGGAAAGAAGAGCGAATATTGATTATGATGTTGCATCTAATCCCGAGTTTTTGAAAGAAGGTGCAGCAGTAGATGATTTTTTAAAGCCTGATAGAATTGTTATTGGTGTTGAAAACGAAAAAGCGGAAGCACTTTTGCGCCAGTTGTATGATCCGTTCGTATTGAATGGACATCCTCTTTTGTTCATGGATATTCCTTCTGCTGAAATGACAAAGTATGCAGCAAATGCAATGCTGGCAACAAAGATTTCCTTCATGAATGATATTGCAAATCTTTGTGAATTGGTTGGTGCCAACGTAAACGAAGTACGCAATGGCATTGGCTCTGATGCAAGAATTGGTAATAAATTTATTTATCCCGGTATTGGTTATGGCGGTTCATGTTTTCCGAAAGATGTAAAGGCACTGATTAAAACGGCTGAAGAATATAATTACAAGTTGCGCATTTTAAAATCTGTTGATGAAGTAAATGATGATCAGAAAAAAGTATTGTTTAATAAGATCATGAAACATTACAATGGCGATATAAAAGGAAAAGTGTTTGCGATGTGGGGTTTATCGTTCAAACCTAAAACAGATGATATGCGTGAAGCGCCTTCTTTGGTTTTAATAGATCTACTAACGGAAGCAGGTGCAAAAGTTCAGGCTTACGACCCGGTATCAATGAATGAAGCAAAACATTTATTAAACGGTAAGGCTGAATTAAAAGATGACCTGATTGCAGCATCAAAAAATGCAGATGCTATTCTGCTTGTTACCGAATGGCCGGAATTTCGTTTGCCGGATTGGGCAACTATTTGTGCAGACGTGAAGGCTAAAGTAATGTTCGACGGTCGTAATATTTATAAGCGCAGAGGACTTGAAGCGCTTGGCTTTACATACTATGCAATCGGTCGTGGTAAAGTTTAAAGATTAGAATAATCCAAATAACATTCCATCAATTTTACTGATGATTTCCCCGAGATGTTCTTCATTTTCGGGGAATTTATTTTTGTCAATGTCAATCGTTAGAACAGCACCTTCTTTATAATTTTCGATCCAGCGATCGTAGAGTTGATTTAACTTTTTTAAATAATCCAGACGAATATTTTCTTCATATTCTCTTCCGCGTTTTTGTATATGACCCACCAATGTGGGAACAGAAGCTTTTAAATAAATTAAGAGATCCGGCGGCTGCACCATTGAACGTAATGTTTGAAAAAAATTAAAATAATTGTCAAAATCACGCTTATTCATTAAACCCATATCATGCAGGTTGGGTGCAAATATGTGCGCGTCTTCATAAATCGTTCTGTCTTGTATTACGGTTTCACTTCCGCGTTGAATATCGAGTAACTGGTTTAATCTTCCGTTTAAAAAATATATCTGCAGGTTAAAGCTCCAGCGTGGCATATCTTCATAAAAATCCATTAAGTATGGATTATGATCGATGTCTTCAAATTGCGGAATCCATTTGTAATGCTTGCTCAATAATTCTGTTAGGGTGGTTTTTCCTGCACCGATATTTCCGGCTACAGCAATGTGCTTCGGTTTTTTTTGTTTCGCCATTACGATGTATAAATTCTGAGATTCAAATTACAATTTCCAAATTAAACAAAAGAAATTTTAATAATAAAGCAAATCAAACATAATTTAAGTTCATTGCTTTTTTTACAAGTTGAAGCGTTTTGCCTGCACTTGCTCTTGCTTTCTCCTCTCCCATTTTAATAACTTTTGAAAGATAGGTTTTATCATTTTTAATGGATGCTGCTTTTTCACGAATAGGTTTTATAAAGGCAACCATATCTTCTGCTAATTGTTTTTTCATATCGCCATAACGAATGCTGCAGTTTTCATAATCTGTTTCAAAGCGCGCAACATCTTCATACTTGCTAACGATTTGCATTAACGAAAATAAGTTTTCAATATAGTCAGGCTTTGGCATTCCTTTTTCTGTTGGGCCGCTATCTGTTTTTGCCTTCATTATTTTTTTGCGAATGAGATCATCATCATCATTCAAATAAATGGTGGCCATTTCATTTGCACTTTTACTCATTTTTCCAGCGCCATCCAAACTTAAAATTTTTGTAAGTGCTTCACCATAATTAAATCCATAAGGCATAGGAAATACTTCGTTATAACGGCGATTGAAGCGCTCCGCATAATCTCTTGCAATTTCAACATGTTGCTCCTGGTCTTTACCCACCGGCACTTTTACTGCCCGATGTACTAAAATATCAGCAGCCATTAATACAGGATAGGTAAGCAAACCTGCGTTTACATTCTGCGGATGCTGCCGCACTTTATCTTTAAATGTTGGCGTTTTTTCAAGTTCACCTTTGTATGCAAGCATGTTTAGATATAAATAAAGTTCTGCAATTTCAGGTATTGTGCTTTGCACATAAATCACAGATTTTTCAGGATCAAGTCCTGCAGCAAGCAACTCGCTTAAAAGTCTGTACACATTTTCACGCAACTCTTTTGTATCAGGATGTGTGGTTAAACTGTGCCAGTCAACCACACAGAAATAACAATCATATTCATCCTGCATGCGCACCCAGTTTTTTACTGCGCCGAAATAATTTCCAAAGTGCAGAAAACCTGTAGGTCTTATTCCGCTTAATACAATTTCTTTCGCCATGCGGCGAAGATAAGGATTGAGTTTTTTGATTGTAAAATTGATTCGCGCTAAAAAAATATTTGCGTAGTTAAATAGCTACATATATATTTGTAGTCAAATAGCTACATAATGAATTTAAGACGCGATGTTTTCCAGGCAATAGCAGATCCGACAAGAAGGGCAATTCTTTTATTACTCGCTTCGCAATCACTTACAGCAGGCGCAATAGCGGCAAACTTTCATACGGCGCGACCAACCGTTTCAAAACATTTACAAATACTCACCGAATGCGAATTGCTGAAGCAAGAGCAAAACGGCAGGGAAATGTATTATCACATTAATGCAAAAAAAATGAAACAGATAGATGACTTCATTGAACCATTCCGCAAAATGTGGGACGACCGGTTTAATAAATTAGAAACCATCATGAAGAAATACAAAACCAAAAAATAATATTATGGAACAGAAAACAAAGATCAATGCCGAAGATGGCAAACAAGATTTAATAATAACAAGAGAATTTGATTTGCCATTGGAATTACTATTCAAAGCTTACGAAGATCCTGAACTTGTTGAACAATGGATGAGCAACGAATACTCAACAACAAAACTGCTGAAGCTTGAAAGTAAAAAACACGGAAGCTGGCAGTTGCAATCAAGCGATGCAAAAGGCAATGTTGTGTTTCGTGCGAACGGAGTGATACATGAGTTTATACCGGATAAAAAAATCACGCGCACATTTGAAATGGAGAATACACCTTATGGTGTTCAGCTTGAAATTTATGAATTTGAAAAGCTAACGGATGATACCAGCAAACTTACTATGCATGTGATTTATGAATCGAATGAACAAAGAGACCAGGTGTTAAAGTTGCCATTTGCACAAGGCATAAATATGGCACATAACCGGCTTGAAAATATTATGCATCAAATAAAATAGCAGTCATGACAAAGACAAATAAAATCATTTACTGGGTTGCCACCATTTGGCTTGCATTAGGAATGATTTCAACCGGAATAGTTCAATTACTAAAAGCAAAAGAAGGACAAGGCGGCGCAGATATGCTCGTGCATCTTGGCTACCCTCTTTATATACTTACACTTTTAGGCATTGGAAAAATTTTAGGCGTTGTCGCGATTCTTATTCCAAAATTTGCAGTAATGAAAGAATGGGCTTATGCAGGTTTTTTCTTTATGATGTCAGGCGCCATATTTTCACACATTGTAACGGGTGATTCAATAACTGAAATCGTGCCTTCGCTTTTATTGTTGATACTTACAATTGTGTCGTGGTATTTCAGACCGCCAAACAGAAAACCCGTTTTAATGCATCAATAAAAAAACTGAACGATGAGTAACAGTAAAAAAAAGTTGTCGCAGCAACAACAGGATGAATTGATCAAAGTATTAAAGACACGTTTTGAAAAAAACATGCATCGCCATAAAGGAATTGAATGGAATAAAGTACAATCTAAACTCGAGGTCAACCCTGAAAAATTATGGTCTTTGAATGAAATGGAAAGAACGGGCGGCGAACCTGATGTTGTTGCATATGATAAAAAAACAGGCAAATATATTTTTTATGATTGCGCTGCTGAAAGCCCTAAAGAACGCAGAAGTCTTTGTTATGATCGCGAAGCCCTGAATTCGAGAAAAGAATTTAAACCTGCAGACAGTGTTATTGATATGGCTGCTGCTATGGGCATTGAACTTTTAACTGAAGCGCAATACAGGGAACTGCAACAACTAGGAAAGTTTGATTTAAAAACTTCGAGTTGGGTTGTAACACCTGCTAACATTAGAAAACTTGGTGGTGCCATTTTTTGTGATCGTCGCTACGATACAGTTTTCACTTATCATAACGGCGCAGAATCGTATTATGCTGCGAGAGGTTTTCGTGGTGCATTGAGCGTTTAAAATTTTCAACTTATCAACTGCCGCCAATTTTTCTTCAATAAAAATCAGCATTGACATATTCATATTCATGATGTATGTTTTGATGCGTTCATAACTTTGTTTTATTCACAACTCCTTTTATTTTGCGTTGTTATGAAGCAAAACAAAACAATCGAACCCGATAGCACTGCTGTAAGAACAGCTTTATGGAGAGCATTGCATGTGCAAACAGATGCAAAGCCTTATATAATTGAAGATGAAGTTGGATTAAAATTAATTGCGCCACCAGGTGATTGGCAGCAACGACCTGATATGAAATTTACCAAACGGTTGCGCGCTTCCATCATAGCGCGTGCACGTTTTATCGAGGATTTAGTTATTGAAGAAAGCAAAAAAGAAATCAGTCAATATGTTATTCTTGGTGCGGGACTTGACACATTTACTCAACGCAATATGGAGATTGCATCTAAACTTCAGATATACGAAATTGATCAGCCCGATACATTAAAATGGAAACAACAACGATTGATTGAACTTGATTTTGGTGTTCCCGAATATTTGCATTTTGTTCCTGTAGATTTTGAAACTTCATCGTGGTGGAAAGAATTATTAAAAGCAGGATTTGATGTAACAAAACCGGCTGTTGTTGCATGCACCGGTGTAAGTTTATATTTAACGAAAGAAGCCATCGTTTCAACGCTACATCAAATTGCAAAACTTGCAGCAGGTTCAACACTTTCCATGACTTTTTATTTGCCTATGGAATTACTTGATGAAGAAGATAAACCGATGCAGGCAATAGCAGAGAAAGGTGCACGTGCCGCAGGAACGCCGTTTGTAAGTTTCTTTTCACCAGATGAAATATTAGCTTTAGGAAAAGATGCAGGTTTTAAAGATGCCAGAACAATATCAACAAAAGATATGGAACAACTATATTTTAAAAACAGGAACGATGACCTTTTACCTGCAAGCGGCGAAGTATTTTTGGTAGCAACAACATAAATAAATTCAAGCAATATAAAAATGAATAACACAAACCCAAAGGTGGATTGGTTTTTTGATAAAGCTGAAAAATGGAAAAAGGAATTTGAGAAATTAAGAATGATCATTCTTGATTGCGGGTTGGATGAAGAATTAAAATGGGGACAAGCTTGTTATACGTTTGAAGGAAAAAATATTGTTTTAATACATGGCTTTAAAGAATATTGCGCGTTGTTATTTTTTAAAGGTGCTTTATTAAATGATCCTGAAAATATTTTGATTCAGCAAACAGAAAATGTACAATCACCAAGACAAGTGCGCTTTACTAATTTGAAAGAGATCGTTAATATGGATAAGGTGTTAAAGTCTTATATCTATGAAGCGATTGAAGTGGAAAGAGCAGGTTTAAAAGTGAAATTAAAAGAAACTGCAGATTATAAAATGCCCGCTGAACTTCAAACTATATTAAATAAAAATAAAGCGTTTAAAAAAGCTTTTGATGCATTAACACCGGGACGGCAAAGAGGCTATATTTTTTATTTCTCTCAACCGAAACAATCTAAAACACGCGAAGCAAGAATCGAAAAATACACACAACAAATTCTTGATGGAAAAGGATTGAATGATTAAACACTAAATGTTTTTATGCATATTTCAGCAACAATAAAAAACAGTGCAGCAAACAATGATGTAACTGTTTCAACTAATAATATTGAAAAGAAAATTGCTATTCCTGCAAAAACCGAAGGCAGCGGCTCTTCTGTTAATGGCGGTGAATTATTATTTCTTTCTTTAGCCACTTGTTTTTGTAATGATATTTATCGCGAAGCTGCAAAAAGAAATATGCAGATAGATTCCGTTGAAGTAAATGTATCAGGCGCGTTTGGAAAAGAAGGCGAGGCAGGTTCAAACATAACGTACAATGTGCATGTTGAATCTTTAAACAGTTCCGCAGAACAAATTGACGAGCTGATTAATTATGTTGATAGCGTTGCAGAAATTCATAAAACATTACGGAACGGTGCAAGCGTTACATTGAAAAAATAAAGCGCATTTTTACAAACTCTGGCAAGCTTATTATTGTTATAAGATATTCATAACACTTTTAAAAAAATTTATGTGGTGGATATACGCTTTACTCTCCGCAGCCTTTGCGTCTTTAACAGCCATCTTTGCAAAAGTTGGTGTAAAGAATATTGATTCAGACCTGGCAACCGCAATTCGTACAGTTGTTATTCTT
>DASZUY010000085.1:0-5773 GCA_035547495.1 Parafilimonas sp.
GGGGGGGCGCGGATGATAAATAAATTTCCTGTTTAAGTTGTCTGTTTAAAATAGAACCTTATTTTTGATGCACTGAAAGATTACGTTTTATTCTTTCAAGTCACTACATATAACCTATGTTATCGCGTCACAGGTATAAAAAATATCGGTAACTTTTACCAGTAATTAATCAGCATTTTATTATTGAAGGGATCGGTATAAGCAAAGATGCTTAGCCCTGTTTATTTTTCTCACCCTAAAAAAATTATATGAAACAAATAATTATTGCAGATGATGATCCGGGTATCAGGGAAGTTTTTGAAATAATATTAAATCGTGCAGGCTATGAAGTAAAAATGTACCCGAACGGAGAAGCGTTATTAAACAATGAATTTGTGCCACCGGATCTTTTTATTATAGACAAGCAATTATCCGGCGTGGATGGACTGGAAGTTTGCCGTTACCTTAAGGAATACAATCTCACCAAAAACATTCCGGTACTTATGACATCGGCGAGCCCGTATGTGGCAGCGTTCGCCACAGAAGCCGGCGCAGATGGTTTTATTGAAAAACCTTTTAAAATAAAAACAGTAATTGAACTTATTGAGAAATATTTAAACAATAGTGTTTTAAATAATATTAATTAGTACTACCATGAAGCCCCGTGAAAATGAAGAAGCATTGTTAAGTGAGTTTAACCTCGCAGAGGTGCTTACCGACCGCAGTATTGATGCAATACTTGCGTTTGATAAACAGTATAAAATAATTGCGTGGAATAAAACCGCATCGATCGTTTATGGTATATCAAAAAAACAGGCGATGGGTAAGTCTCTTTTTGAACTCATACCCGGTCTTAAAGAAGATTGTGAAACAATGAATGCGATTCAGCATGCTTTATTTGGAGAGAAAACCTTTGTTCCCGCTTCAAAATTATTTACGCATCGACGACATGCAGAAAATCACTACATCTCTTTAAAGCATGGCGACGGTACTATAGTTGGTGTAATGAATATCGTGCATGATGTTGCACATCGCATAAAGGCAGAACAACAATTGCAACAATTAAATGAAGAGTTGGAAAAACGATATAAACAGCTGCAGATAACTGCTGATGAGATGGCATCATTCACCTACATTACCAGTAATAAAATCAAAGAACCTATCCGGCATATTTATACCGGTATAGAACATTTGATTAAAGTAGAAGCGAGCCGTTTAACAGACAGTGGTAAGGCAGCTTTCAGGCGTATGCAATCGTCTTTAAACAGGATGGATCTTTTGCTGGATGATATTTTAAGCCTTACACAAATAAGCATCTTGCAAAAAACAGATGCAATTGTTGATCTGGACAAGCTGGCAAATGACATTGGTGAGCTTATCAAAAGAAAGTCAGAAAAAAAAGTAGATATACTGATAGATAAATTGGGTTCAATTACAGGACATGAAAATTATTTACACATGCTGTTTTATAATTTGCTTGATAATGCAGTAAAGTTTAATAAAAACGATGAGGTTATTATAAAGATAAGTTGTGAAACTGTTTTTTTAAATGATGAAACAAAAGAACCGTTTTCAGAAATTCAATATTATAAACTAATGATTAGCGATAACGGAATTGGATTTGAAGAAAAAGATTATGAAAAGATCTTCAGGATGTTTGAAAAATTGCACGATAAAGAATATAAAGGTTCAGGTATTGGTTTAACTGTTGTACAGAAAATAATGAATGCCCATGGCGGTTTTATACAGGTGCAAAGCGAACCGGAAAAGGGGTCATGCTTCCATTGTTTTTTTCCGGTAAGCCCAACTTAGAAAAGATATTTTAGCAAAAAATATTTTTAATTTATTCATAAACAAAGCTTCTTTCAGCAACAGAAAAAACATCTTTATTTCAAAAAATTTTTTTTGAAATATGTGCACAGATTAAGGCAAGCTTTTAGTAATATTGTATCAACTTACCACCCTCTCCGAGGAGCATTATAAATCACCTACCGCAGCCCCGGTTTTTTTAGTTTTATTGTTTTGATTTTGATATTTATCGCGTTGCAAGCGGCTGCGTTGTTAATCCATAAAGTATTTAAAGCTGGCTGTTGTTAAACCTACTATTGAAAACCTAAGAAAGAGTTGCTTCAGCCAGAGCAGCTCTTTTAAAATTTAAAAATTATGCCCATGAAAAAAATACACATTCTATTGGTTGAGAACAAGGATAATGAAATTGAATTTTTTACTGAAGCACTTGAAGAAAGCGGCTTAAGTTTTTTATGTAATACTGCAAGAAATGTTGATGAAGCCTTAAAAATTCTTAAACGCACGGTGCCGGATATAGTGTTTGTTGATACCAGCATGGCCAAGAGTGAAGAAATCAATGTTATCAAGAAAACAAATCGCCACCAGCATGTTCCGCTTATATTTTATTCCACGATATCGACAAATAAATACACCGCACAATGCTCTGCAAGCAACTATGTGCAATTGCCGCGCAGCATCAATACAATGGCACGCATCTTAAAAAATTTATTTCTTGGTGATGAAATTCAGACAGAGCCTGTATCGTACGCTAAATAGATTAATGGCAGCCGTTGCTTTGATTGTTTTTACTTCAACATAGAATGCTGACCTCGAAGTTTAGTCTTGCGATATAAAGCCTTAATTTTTTCTACACTTGTTTTTGATCATCTTTTACATCATGCCATTTTCTCCTGATAGCAGCCCATAAATATGCATGCAGCCCTAAATGGCTCAAAGGTTGTGCCTTGTTTAAATAATCAGAATATAGTGATGCGCCGTTAAATGTACTTGTGCCTGTTTTAAAGATTGAATTAGCGCGACAGTTTCATTAAACACGAGTTTAAAATGCGGATCTTTTGTCCAGTCAATAGTGCGATGTAATTGCTTATTTAACGGCGCCCATCTTCCCGGTTCTCCATCCATACTTATAATAACACTCGGTGTTTTTAATGCTGATGCAATGTGCGAAACACCTGTACAGTTTGCAATTAGCATAAAAGCATTTTGTATTAATACTGTAACAGCACCCAGGTTTGTTTTACCTGTTAAATCTATGGCAGCATGCCGCATGCGCTTAACTAATTCCTGCGTTATCAATTTTTCATCTTCAGTTCCTGTAACAACAACTGTAAAACCCTGTTCAATACAATAATCTGCAAGTACTGCAAAAAATTGCGGAGGCCATTGCCGATAGCTACCGCGTGAGCCTGGATGCACAATAACATATTTTTTTTCTGTGATTGGAATTAACAACGCTGCATAATCGCGGTAATCTTTTTCTGTTAACGGAAATTCAAGTTCAGTGTTTGTTGATTTGATGCCTAAATGATTCATCAATGCAATGTGTCTTTCTATTTCAGAACCATGATTTGGATATTCTAAAAACAGATCAGAAGCAACATAACTTTCAGCATTATAAAACCCGGCAACATGTTTTGCGTCAAACAAAAACATTAATGGATTTACGATTGTTCCATTGCCCTGCATTTGTAAAACCAAATCAAATTTTTCTTTTTTCATTTGTTTGATGAAGGCGTGCAACACTTCTTCATCGTAATCTTGTTCAGGCAAACCTTCGCAACCGGGAAAATGTATAAAACGCTCGAAATATTGATTGAAACGCGCAACAAACGATTGCGCCCATGGCAAACCAAGCAAGGTGATTTCTGCATGCGGATACGCTTTTCGCAAAGAACGAATTGCAGGAATTACACAAAGCATATCGCCTAATTGCAGTGCGCGAAAAACAGCAATCTTTTTTATATTTTGTAAGGGCAAACTCATAGTAAAAGGGTTTTATATTTTATCGAGCCATATAACGTCCAGTAAACAGAAAGAAATGGAATAACAAGTGATGTGGCAAACATTTCTGCTACATGACTTAATTTTTTTGATGCGCCTCTTAATCGTTTTTTAGTGAAGATGAGAACAGACATCATCCATAATAAAAAACTGGTTAACGAAAGAAAAGGTTTGAAAAGGAAAGTTGAGATGACAAACATTGCAAACAATGCAATCATTGCATAATACATCCAAACCGGGTGTTGACTAATTTTTTCTTTATATAATGTTGGATGTTTTTTATACAGCAATGCATTGAACATAGATTTTTTTTGTTCTTGAATGCTGATGCCCCAAGTTGCTGTCCTCACAGGATGTTCGATAATTGCAGTATCAACTTTTATAATTGGTATTGAATGATTGATCAACCGAAATTGAAACTCGCTGTCTTCCCGCCATGCACTTGGAAAGTCTTCATCAAAACCTTTAATAAAATTGAATGTTGTTTTCGTGCAGGCACAATTAGCTGTAATAAATTCTGCTGTTTCAAGATGTGCTATATTTTTTTCGTAATCAGTGGGATTAGTTGCATGTGGCACAACTGTTCTTCCCGTAAATGCAATAAGTTGTCTTTTGTATGTTATAAAGGCTTTCCAAAAATTCTCAATCCAATTATTGTGAGGAAGACAATCATCATCTGTAAATAAGATCAATTCTCCTTTTGCTAAATATGCGCCTTTATTTCTTGCAGCGGCTGGTCCTTTTTTTTCATCAAGACCGCAACAATACAAATTGAATTCGTCGCATTGTTGCATCATAAGATGTACAATTGATTCCGTTTCTATATCGGCGCCATCAGTTACAACAATCACTTCATATAAATGTTTTGAAAAACTTTGCTCACATAATTTTTTCAAACACTTCATTAAAAGTTCAGGTCGTTTATATGTTGGAATAACAACAGACACTTTCATACGCATCATTTACTTTTCCAATAAAAAAGAGTTAATAACAAGCGCATCAAATGGTGATGTCCAGAAACATTCAATCGCATCACGTGGTGTGCACACAATAGGTTCTCCTCTTGTGTTGAATGATGTATTGATCAATACCGGAACACCGGTTTGTTTTTTAAATTCACTCAGCAAATCATAATATAACGGATGTTGATTGCGATTAATGGTTTGAATGCGTGCCGTGTTATCAACATGCCGCACTGCAGGAATTTTATCCGCTTTATCTTCTTTTACATTATACACAAACAGCATGAACGGCGAATAACCTGCATCTTCAAACCACTCACCTGCGTCTTCTTCTAACACAACCGGCGCAACCGGGCGAAAATCTTCACGATCTTTTATTTCATTTAATTTTTGCTGCATGGAGGCGTTCACCGGAGATGCAAGAATAGAGCGGCTTCCAAGCGCACGTGGACCAAATTCCATTCTTCCCTGGTACCAGCCAATCACTTTATCTTCTGCTAAAATTTTTGCTGTTTCTGCAGCAACATTTTCCAATTTTCTATACGGCACTTTTGTCCATTGTAAAAATTGTTCAATCTCTTTATCTTCAAAATCTGGTCCCCAATACACATGTTGCATTTCATAACGCGTTGCATTTTTTCTTTCATTCATATCAACCCATAACGCTGCACCTAATGCTGTGCCTGCATCGCCAGCAGCAGGCTGCACCCAAATATTTTTAAATGGCGTGTTATCGCGAATTACTGCATTCATTACACAATTCAATGCAACACCACCCGCCAGACAAAGATTTTCGCATTGTGTTGCTTCATACAACCAATTTGAAATTTTAATTGCTGTTTCTTCCAACACTTTTTGCAACGAATGCGCAACATCAAAATGATGTTGTGTGAAAGGTTCGTTCTTTAATCTTTTCTTGCCTAATACTTTTTCAAAATCAATTTTATCAATTGTATAATTGCCGCTGTCTTTATCAACATGAATCATATTTCTGAACGCATCTAAAAATGTGGGCTTGCCAT
>DASZUY010000086.1:0-8612 GCA_035547495.1 Parafilimonas sp.
GGATGTATTTCTGGTTTGGCGTATGAAAGAATTGGCCAATGAAGGAAAGCTTGAAGTTATGGGCGATTGGAATAATGGATGGAAAGAAATTTCTATAAAACTTCCGGGAACAATACAAGAAGACCAAAAGCCCGAACTTGATATTACAGTTTAGGGGTCTTAAATTTTCAAACGCAGATTTTTCTTTTCTAAAAATCCTGCAATAAAAATTACAATAAACGCAACAGCAAACGAGCGAAGTATTCCTCCCGCACCTTCACTCAATGAAACCGGGTAATCAAAATTGCACACAGCCAATGTTGAATACAAAAGATATGGTATAAGATAACAGGTAAGTGTACTTGTGCCTGCAGGTTTAATAATGTTAAACCAGTTTGCTTTATTCTTTACATCAACCAGAAAAATAAGCATAGTAAAAACTGCAATGCTAATGCCGGTGCAAATGCCAATCCATGCGGGTGTATCATGATCTTTTGATATTCCGCCCACAGGTCTTACAATAAATCCGAACACCGTGAATGCAATTGCAAGAATGGGCAGCCATGTGAAAAAAGAAGTTTTATTATTTTTTTTGTTGATGGCATAAATTAAAGAGATCACAACACCTGCCATTACAAGGCCGGCCATAGAACCATTGCCCATCAATAACGGGCACCATTTTGAAACAGGCGCAAATTCGTTTTTATAAATATGAGCAATTACATTAAAGCAGAGAAAAAATATAAGCGCAATCACCTGCCAGTTTAATTTACCATCTGTAATTAAATAAATTAAAGCGCAGGTTAAATAACCCCATCCAATCAAACCCAGAATTCCCCACCATTGCGGCCGCATTCCAACAATCATTTGATGATGCTCACCTTTATATAAAAACGCCATTACTATTAATATTAGAATTCCCACACCTTGCAATATGTATTGAATTGATTTTTTAAAGTTGGGTTTATAATCTAACCAAATAAGAAAAAATGCAAGCGTGATAATAATTTCAAAAACGGGCTCGGGTAATATGGCAGCTTCACTATAATTTTCAAGGTTTACATGAAAAGTACCCATTACAATTAAAGCCAGTGAACGCATTATTATATGCATTGCAATTTTAAGTTTGCTTTCGCCGGTTTGTAATCTTTTGTTTAATGCAAACGGAATTGAAAGACCAACAATAAAAAGAAATGCAGGAAAAATAGTATCGGCAAAACCAAGTTTATCTTCATAGTCCTTTGCATGTTTTATCCATATAGGAATTTTTTTAACGCCATCTACATCGTTTACAAAAATCATAAAGAACATAGTTATGGCCCTAAAAACATCTATTGACTGCAGGCGCTTTGGTAATTGTAACATGCTTGATAATTAAACTTTGAACCAAACTAAGAAATTATTTTGTTTCAAGCTTAAGTGAAATAAAAAGAGGGCAATGCTTGCCCTCTTAATTTTAATATTTAATGATGATTTAATATTTGATGAATCTGAGTGTTTGTTTACTATCGCCTGCTATAAATTCTAAATAGTAAACACCTTTACCCAGTGTTGACACATTTATTTTATTCTGCGTTCCTGCCTGCATATTTTCAAGCTGCTGAACGAAGACAAGCTTTCCGTTTGCATTTGTTATGCGTACAGATGCTGAACTTATTGGAACGTTTGTAACAAGGTATAACTGATCTTTTACAGGGTTCGGATATAAAGCAAGCACATTACCGTTTGCAAGAACATTCAGCAAAGCAGTTTTTGAATAACTGATCTTACCATCATTATCTGTTATTTGCAATCGATAATAAATTTTGGTATTGCCGCTCTGCAAAGCATCATTATCCTTATACAAATAACTTAACTGCTTGTTGCTATTACCTGCTGCGTTTACAGTACCAATGTTCTGGAATTGAATTCCATTATAACTTCTTTGTACCGTATAATCTTTCGTATTGGTTTCAGAAGCAGTTACCCATTTTACATCAACAGATTTATTGTTGATACTTGCATCGAAACTTAATAAGCTAACCGGCAATGTAACACTTGCATCAAGTATATAAAGATCACGATCACCGCTGCCATTGTCACCATTATCAGCCGTTAGATAAATGTGATTATTTAACACCATAAACATAAAGGGATCTGAACCATTGCTGCCACTATTCAAATCTTCAATTAAGGTTGCGTTACCATTTGTTCCGTCGGTTGAATATAGTTCTGTGCCATGTGTGCCATCGGTTGCAGAAAAATAAAATTTATCTTTTGTATAATACCATGATAAATTATAATTTGATGAAGTGCTTGTATCTAACGAGGAGGCGGAGCCAGGATTAATATCTTTCACTATTTGGGTACCTCCCACAGTTCCATCTGTTATCCATAATTCCTGACCGTGTGTTCCATCGTTTGCTATAAAAAAAGCTTTACCATTAAAAAGCTGCGTAGTAATAGTACCGCTTTGTACCAAGCTGGTAAAATCAGGAATGAAGATCGGCACTGAACTCTGCATACCGGGATTAATGTCGTCAAATAAAGCCGTGCCTGATGACGTGCCGTCGGTTGACCACAATTCAGCGCCTGCAGTAATCGATGAACCCGTGAAAAATAATTTGTTGTTTATTATTGCGTTGAGACTAAGAATTGCTGTTCCGCCAAGTCCGAAAGATTTAACTAATGTTGTGCCCGATGACGTGCCATCTGTTGAATATAACTTCATTGACACACCTATAGCTCCTGTTGTGAAAAAAACTTTATTTTGGAACACTACAAACTGGCTGGGCGATGAACTTCCCAGTCCACTTACAATATCATCTACCAGTACCGTACCTGCGGTGGTGCCGTCCGTTTTCCATAATTCAGTTCCGTTCGTTGCATCCGTCGCACTAAATATTACGTTTGTACCAAGTGCTGTAAAATTTTCTGCATTTGATGCAACTGAACCAGGGTTAATATCTTTTACCATAACAGTACCGCCAGATGTTCCATCTGTTTTCCAAAGCTCCACACCATCAGTACCGTCATTCGCATCAAAGTATAAAATATTATTATTGGCAAAAAAACTTGTATAGTTGCTGTTATAACTATTGCCGGAGCCGGGATTAATATCTTTTACTTCAACAGTGCCACCGCTGGTTCCGTCAGACTTCCATAGCTCCACGCCATCAGTTGATGTCTTTGCAAAAAAGTAAACGTTATTATTAAATACAAATAAACCTCTCGGTTGTGAACTTGTTGTACCTGAATAAATATCTTTAACTAATTGCGTACCCGCATCAGTGCCGTCTGTAACCCACAACTCGTGACCTGTTGCGCCGGTAAAGTCAATTCCCGTAAAATAAATTTTCCCATTCATTATTACATACTGAACGGTTGTATCAACTCTAACTTTAAGACTTGCAAAAGAAACGGTGCCCGCCATGGTACCATCCGTTTTATAGAGAAGCCCATCTTTATCAGCAAGCACACCAATACTGCCGAGAGCAACGCCCGAGCGTATGTTTGTGTTGTTTGAAAGATTGGTTAGCTGTGCATGGATTTTTGTTGTAAATAAAATGAGTGTGAGCAAGGTTAAAGCACGTAAAATTTGTTTCATAGTGGGTATTTTTATACCAAGATACATACAATTATAATTTGATTTATGCGCTTTCATTATTTCATATAAATTACTGATTAGCTTAAACTTTTTCAGTTTCAAGTATGTTTATTTACCTATATTAGCTTTTGGTTACGATTACAGTTTACCCGACTTCTTTATAAATGAAACAAACCAAACTGCTTTATCCTTTTTTATTGTTTTTATATTATTCAACAAATGCTCAAAATTCTTTTGATTCTTCTTTTACCAAAGCTGTTTCAATTTATACAAATACCCTAAACACAAATATTCATCTTTATAATGGCAGTGAATACATAGATTACGATCACAGAATAAAAGGCAATCCTTTGTATCAATCGCTTTCATATGTGCCCGGAAGTATTATATATGATGGCACATATTATGGGAATGTTGAAATGTTTTACGATATTCTGCACGATGATGTAATAATTAAAAATTATAATGATACTGCTTTGCTCCTGGTAAAAGAAAAGGTTAGCTCATTCGATATTTTGAATCATCATTTTATCCAGTTGCATTTTGACAGCAGTGAAAAACATATTGAGAGCAATGTTTTTTACGATGTGCTTTGCAATGGCAATGCAAAACTTTTTGCCAAACGCAGAAAAGAAATTGTCGAAAAAATAGTTCTCCAGGTTTCTGAATCTTATTACAACGAAACCGACACCTATTTTATCTATAATAGAAATAATTTTTATGCTGTAAAAAATAAAGCATCTGTTTTAGATGCACTTAGGGATAAAAAAACTGAGCTCGTGAAATTTATGCATCAATCTAAAATAAAATTCAGGCAAGACCCGGAAACATCAATGATAAAAATGGTTACTTACTATAACACATTAAATAGCGGCAAGTGAAAAAATGGCTACTGTTATTTTTTTGCATTGCTGCTTTAAAAGCTTCATCGCAAACTTTATTTAATGTAGATGCCGACAGTTTGCGCTTTGAATATTTTGTAAATCTTATTGAATCGCACAGCGATTATTTTTTCTATTACGATACATCACAGACAAATAAGTTATCAGTTACAATTCATGCAAAATCGCAGCCTATAGAAAAAATTCTTTCAGCCATTTTTATAAATACAGATTTTCATTTTGCTATTGATAATGATAACCACATATTCATTACAAACAGTTTCGCTATACAAACCGCACTGCCGCAAGATTTTTTAAATATGCAAACTGCAAAAATTGATACGGCATCTTCATTGCCACAAATGGAATTAACAGGAAGCACAATCACAAAAGAAAAAGTAAAACTTGCTGTTGAAAATAAATTGTTCGAAATAGGTAACAAAGCTGATGAAGGTGCGCAAAGTAAAGCCACTATATCCGGTTATGTACGCGATGCAAAATCGGGCGAGCCAATTATCGGCGCTACCATTTTAAGCCAGGAACAAAATTCGGGCGTTACTACAGATCAATATGGCTATTATAGCTTAACACTTCCAAAAGGCAGACATGTCTTAAAAATTATGAGTCTTGGTATGACAGACACCAGGAGGCAGGTTATAGTGTATTCAAATGGTAACCTTAACATTGAGATGAGTGAATTTATTCCAACCTTGAAAGACGTTGTTGTTAGCGCAGATAAAACCGTAAATGTAAAAAGTGCAATGATGGGTGCGCAGCAACTGAACATAAAAACGATTAAACAAATACCTTCTGTTTTTGGCGAAGCTGATGTATTGCGTGCTATACTAACTTTGCCCGGCGTAACTTCTGTTGGAGAAAGCAGTACCGGTTTTAATGTGAGGGGCGGTTCTGCAGATCAGAATCTTATTTTATTTAATGACGCAACAGTTTATAATCCTTCACACTTCTTTGGGTTCTTTTCTGCATTCAATCCTGATGTAATAAAAACTGCAGAACTGTATAAAAGCAGTATTCCTGAAAAATACGGTGGCAGACTTTCTTCCGTTTTAGATGTAACGGCAAGAGAAGGCAACAAGAAAAAATTTGAAGGCTCCGGTGGTATTGGCCCTATTACTTCAAGAGTAAGCTTTGAAGGACCGATCGACAGCGGCAGAACATCTTTTATTGTAAGTGCAAGAACCACTTATTCTGATTGGTTGCTGCGCTCAATTCATAACAATACCTATGGCAACAGCACTGCAGGTTTTACCGATGCAAATCTTCTAATAAGTCATGAAATTAATGCCAACAATAATATTTATGTAAGCGCTTATATAAGTAATGACAGATTTAGATTGAACAGCGATACAACATACACTTACAGCAACCGCAATGCAAACATTAAATGGAAACATCTTTTTAATAATAAAATTTCCGGGGTATTTACGGCCGGCGTTGATCATTACCAGTTTGGAATTGCAAGTACCGTAAATCCGGTGAACGCTTATAAATTCGATTTCAATATTGATCAAATTTATGGCAGGGCGGATTTTGATTATGCCATCAACACAAAGCATGATGTTGACTTTGGAATTACAACGGTACATTATAAACTGCAGCCAGGATCATTCGTTCCAAACAGCAGTCAATCTCTCGTAGTTAAAAATACTGTAGAAACAGAGCAGGCACTTGAATCTGCTATTTATGCCGGAGACCATATTAATGTATCGCAAAAATTTTCTGTAAATGCAGGTGTAAGACTTTCTGTGTTTAATTATTTAGGGCCACATACAGTTTATAATTATGCACCGGGTTTGCCAAGAGAAGAATCCACGTTACAGGATTCGTCAACCTATTCAAACGGTGCTGTTATAAAAACTTATTTAGAACCCGAGGTGAGGTTAACGGCGCGTTACTCACTTACTGAAAACGCATCTTTAAAATTTAGTTACAACACGCAGGCGCAATACATACACACACTTTCTAACACAACCGCAATTTCTCCGACAGATATTTTTAAATTAAGTGATACACATATTCAGCCGCAAACAGGCGATCAATATTCAATAGGCTATTATCACAACTTCAAACAAAATACTATTGAAACATCTATAGAAATTTATTACAGAAATATGTATCACTATCTTGATTATAAAAGTGGTGCAACATTGGTGCTCAATCATCACATAGAAACAGATGTTTTAAATGCGAAAGGCCGAGCATACGGTGCTGAGCTTTTAATAAGAAAAACGGAAGGAAAATTAAATGGCTGGCTTAGTTATACGTATTCACGCATACAATTAAAAACAGATGATCCGCTTGCAGAAAAACCCGTAAATAATGGTGATTGGTATCCCGCAGATTATGATAAACCGAACGTTGTAAATTTTATTGGAAACTATAGAATTAATCATCGCTTTAGTCTTTCCTTAAATGTAGTTTATAGCACAGGCAGACCTATTACATTGCCTATTGCAGAATACTATTACGCCAATTCTTATCGCGTGTTGTATTCAAACAGGAACGAGTACAGAATACCGGATTATTTCAGAAGCGATTTTTCGATGAACCTTGATGGCAATTATAAAATACATCAGCGCGTTCATAATTCATGGACCTTCGGTGTGTATAATTTCACGGCAAGAAAAAATCCATATTCTGTTTTCTTTCAATCGCAGAATGGTCATGTACAAGGTTATAAATTATCAATCTTCGGCACCGCTATTCCGTTTATTACATTCAATTTTAAGTTTTGATGAAAAGATTTTTGTACATATTAATTATTGTTAGCGGTTGCAAAGATGTTTATAATCCGCCCTTAAAAGCTACAGCAACGAATTACCTTGTTGTTGAAGGAAACATTCTTGCCGGCGGCGACTCGACTATCATTCATCTTTCAAGAACAATTGCAATAAGCGATACGGCAACATCACAACCCGAACTCAATGCATCGGTAGCAGTAGAAGGCGACGGTGGTGATGCATACCAATTACAAAGCGAAAACAATGGCAATTACGTGTCGCCACATTTAAAGATTAGCCTGAATGAAAAGTACCGCTTACATATTTTTACTGCAGATGGCAAAGAATATGCTTCAGATTATGTGCCGGTAAAACAAACACCACCAATAGATAGTGTTTCATGGAAATTTGATTCAACCGGCGGAGTAAACATTTTTGTAAACACACATGATGCAACAGGAAGTACACAATATTATCGCTGGCAATATATAGAAACATGGGAGCATCGCTCAGTTGATTCATCTGTTCTTATTTATGATAACGGCGCATTAAGATCACGCACACCTGAAGAACAAATTTATCGCTGTTGGAATATAAATACTTCCGGTGATATTGTTTTGGCTTCGACAACAGCGCTTTCATCTGACGTAGTATTTGAAAAAAAACTTGTGAATATTCCATATGAATCTGATAAAATAAGATGGGTTTACAGTATAGGAGTAACGCAATATGCTTTAACTAAAGAAGGCTATGAATATTTTGATAACCTGAAAAAAAATACAGAGGAGCTGGGAAGCATTTTTGATCCGCAACCTTTTTCAGAATATGGAAATATGCATTGCATTTCAAATCCGCAGGAGCCGGTTATTGGATTTATCACCGCCTGTTCTGCATCTCAAAAAAGAATCTACATCTATTGGGAACAGGTTCATTTTCCTTATACGCTTTCCGATTGCAAACAGATAATTGTAAGTCCGGATAAAATTGATGAAGAATTCTCGACCTATCTTTATACGCCGCTTGCTTACGGTAATTTCGGAGCAGTAAACGCATATACTACCGAGTGTTTAGATTGCAGAGAACAAGGTGGCATAAATATTAAGCCTTCATATATGCCATAGCTTAAAATTTTTTACTGATGCCGTTAAAAAATGTACATACAATTTTTTTTACAGCAATGATAAGCATCATTGCAACTCATGTTAATGCACAGGAACAAGCAACAATAAACACCAGTGAATTCACAATAACTCGTCAGCCATTACAAGAGAAAATTTTCGCGCATACAGATAAAGATTTTTATGTAGATGGTGAAATACTCTGGTTTAAGTTGTATGATGTGTCTGCAGATTCATTAAAACCACTAAGCCTTAGCCATGTTGCCTACGTTGAAATCTTAAATGCACAACAAAAGCCTGTTTTACA
>DASZUY010000087.1:0-10726 GCA_035547495.1 Parafilimonas sp.
TGATATGCGGATATTTCAGAACAAGATATAATGGTGAAGATTATGAATTTAAAATCACCTCGATTAATCTTTTGGAAACTGCAAAAATGAATCTCACCAAGCAACTTGAAATATGTGTTGAGCCGGCTTCACTCACCAATGAGTTTGTCCATTTTGTTGAGAACAACATCAAATCAAATCCTGGGAAATCAACCATAAAATTTCGCATAAAAGAACCACAGGAAAATTTAGAAGTTGTTTTAAACAGCATCGACAAAGGATTTACCATGAACGAAGAAATGGCTGAATATTTATTGGACAATCCTGATGTAGAAGTGAGCGTTGGTTTGCTCAATTAATTTTCTAAGTTTGAACTTTTATCGCTACTACGTGTTTATGCTTTCAAAACGTACCGTATGAGAAAATTTTTACTTACTGCTTTATGTTTATTGGTTGTTCTTTCTTGTTTCTGTCAGCCTTATAAAATTGGTCACAGAGAAATTACCTGGATTGATTCATCAAGAGATAATCGTTCCGTAATGTTTGAAATTTATTATCCGGCGGCAAGCGATGCAGATAATGTTCCTGTTGTAAAAGATAAGGGTAAGAAATATCCATTGGTTGTTTTTGGTCACGGTTACCAGCTTACTTACAAAGATTATTTATGGTTTAAAGACAGCCTTGTGCCCAAAGGATTTTTTCTTGTGTTTCCGCGAACAGCAGAACAAACCTTTCCAAATCACACAGACTTTGCAAAAGATTATGCATTTCTTATTGAAAAATTTGATGCAACCAAAACGCAGAAAGGTGCTTGGTATTATAACCGCATTAAGAATCGTTATGCAGTTGGAGGTCATTCAATGGGTGGCGGATGTTCTTTGTTAAGCGTTCAATACAGTTCTAAAATAACAGCGGTATTTAATTTTGCCGCTGCTGAAACAAATCCGTCTGCGATTGCTGCCTGTTCAAATATTTCAATCGCTTCGTTGTTATTTGCTGGCGGAAAAGATTGCATCGCTCCCACTGCTTCCAATCAAACGCCGATGTACAACAACATTCAAAATTTTTGTAAAACTTATGGTGAGATTACGAATGCAAGACATTGCCAATGGGCGAACAACAGCAGTGTGTGCAGAGCCGGCGAAATTTTTTGCAGCCCGTTAAGTGCTTCACCAAAAGCAACACTTTCTGCAACGTTTAGTTTATTATTACCATGGTTAAACGATAAATTAAACCTTGATAATTCCGAAAAAGAAAGATTTCAATCATTGCTCACATCAACAAGCGGCATCACTTATAAACAGAGCTGTACCTCCTCGACTGGTTTTTTAAAGGAACAGCAGAATAACACGGTTGTTAATTTGATAAAAGTTTTTCCGTCGGCTATTCATCCCGGCCAAAAGCTAAATATTGAATTGCCAAAGCTTCAGTTCACAGCAATGTTGGAAATTTTTAATCAATCCGGCGGAACGATATTTAAAGAAGATGTTACGCAGTTCAGCAAACAAACAATACAAGTTTCATCAGCAAATTTTCAAAAAGGAATTTATTTTGTTGTTGTGAATGTTGGAAGTGCGCAGTATAAAGCAAGCTTTCTTATTGAATAATTATTAGGATGATATGGCTGGTTATTCTTCAACACCACTTGCAAAAAAGTTAGGAATCAAAAATGGTTTTAAAATTCGTTTAATAAACCAGCCCGATCATTATTTCAATCTATTTACTGATTTACCAACCGACATACAAATTCTTACTGATAAAAAAACGAAAAAGAACTTCATTCATCTATTCGTAAAAAACATGAATGAGTTTGAAAAAAATATTCATGAATTAAAAAATGAAATTGAACCTGATGGAATCATTTGGGTTTCGTGGTATAAAAAATCTGCAAAAATTCTTACTGATGTAACAGAAGATAAAATTCGTAATACAGCTTTATCAATTGGTTTGGTTGATATAAAAGTGTGTGCTGTTGATGAAGTTTGGTCGGGATTAAAATTGGTGATTCCGGTAAAAGATAGAAAATAATTTAATCGTATAATATGAACTGCAAAATCCCTTGGCTTTGCGTAATAACTTAGAAAGACGCTATGCCGAGAAAAAATGGTAATTTATCAAAGTGAAATTTAATATTATGAAATTAGTTGGCAGCATCATCTTATTATTTATTGGGTTTTGTATATATCTAGCCTGGCTGGCTGGTTCTCATGGTCAAATTCAGTTACGCAGTTACATACTTGAAGACTGGATATTTCTTAGCTCAATCTTATTATGTTTAATAGGGGCAATTTTGCTTTTTATTTCATGGATTCGCTACAAGTATAAGCATTCATAAAACAAAAATTGGTCTTTTCAGAAATTGTCGGCGAGCAGTTCGACAAACCATTTCAGAAAAAAATATTTCTTCAAGAAAGTGATTTATCCCAATTCCGGATACAATGGAAACTGCTGCATGAATTCGTTTACCTTGTTTTTTATATTTGAAAGATATGCTTCATCATCAGCATGCATTAAACAATCATCAATTCTGTCAACAATAAATTGCATGTGTTCTTCTTTCATTCCACGTGTAGTAACAGCAGGAACACCAACACGAATGCCGCTTGTAACAAAAGCAGATTTATCATCAAACGGAACCATGTTTTTATTTACGGTAATATCAGCTTTGCCTAAAACCTGCTCAGCTTTTTTACCTGAAATATTTTTATTGCGCAGATCGATCAGCAACAAATGATTATCTGTTCCATCGCTGATGCTGTTATAATCCTTATCACGAAATGCTTTTGCCATTGCCTGCGCATTTGCAATAATTTGTTTTGCATACACTGTAAATTCTTCTGTAAGAATTTCGCCAAATGCAACCGCTTTTGCGGCAATAATATGCTCAAGCGGACCGCCTTGTGTTCCGGGAAACAAAGCCATATCAAGCACATTGCTCATCAATCGAACATTGCCTTTATTATCTTTTAAGCCCAGCGGATTTTCGCCATCTTTTCTTACCATAATAATTCCACCGCGCGGTCCGCGCAAAGTTTTATGTGTTGTTGATGTAACGATGTGGCAATGATCAAAAGGATCGTTCAATAATTTTTTTGCAATCAATCCTGCGGGATGCGCAATATCAGCCATAATTAACGCACCAACTTCATCAGCCACTTTTCTAATGCGTGCATATTCCCAATCGCGGCTGTAAGCACTCGCACCGCACACAATTAATTTTGGTTTCACTTCTTTTGCTTTTGCTTCGAGCATATCATAATCGACAGTACCCGTTTCTTTTTTTACTCCATAAAAATGTGACTTATATAATTTGCCGCTAAAGTTTGCATGCGAACCATGTGTAAGATGTCCGCCCATGCTCAAATCCAAACCGAGAATATCATCGCCAGGTTGTAACAAAGCCAGCATCACGGCTGCGTTTGCCTGCGCGCCGCTATGCGGTTGCACGTTGGCATATTCAAGATTAAAAATTTGTTTTAAACGATCTATTGCCAATTGCTCACTTTCATCCACTACTTCACAACCGCCATAATACCTGCGACCCGGATAACCTTCAGCATATTTATTCGTCATCACATTGCCCATTGTTCGAATAGTTTGCAGGCTTGCAAAATTTTCGCTGGCAATTAATTCTATTCCGCGGCGCTGACGTTCTAATTCTTTTTGTATTAGTAAAGAAACGGCTGTATCCTTTTGCATGAGAAATCAATTTTGCCGCAAAAGTAAGTATCAGATGCTGGATGCAAGTTGCAAGATGCAGGTTATTTATTCACGAGGTTTCCAACTTTTACAACCTGCAACTACAAAAGCTTATACATTTTTCCCGGCAAGCCTGTTATCACATTTTGTAACTCCAGGTTTAAAATAGCTGCTGCAACAGAACTGCTGCTAAGATTGCTTTTAATATTTATCTCATCAATGTGCGAGGCTTCTTTTTCTTTTAAAATATTAATGATGATTTTTTCATCATCACTCAATTCAATAAACAATTCTTTCTGTTGTTTTTTATTTATCTTTTTTGATTGCCATCCTAAACTTTCCAACATCTCTTTTGTATCAGTAAATAAAATGGCTTTATTATTTTGAATAAGATAATTGCAGCCGGCACTTTTTGTATCTGTTGTTCTGCCCGGCAAAGCAAAAACATCGCGGTTATAATTGTTAGCAAGTTCTGCTGTTATCATGCTTCCGCCTTTAATTGCAGTTTCAATAACGATTGTTGCATCAGCCATGCCGGCAACAATGCGATTGCGCTGAGGAAAATTAAATTTATCAGGCTTTGTTCCGTTTCGAAATTCTGTAAGCAAGCCGCCATCTTGTAGAATTTCTTTTGCTAACGTTTTATGTTGAAGCGGATAAATCGTATGCAAACCATGCGCAAGTACAGCAACCGTTTCTAATTCGTTTTGCAAAGCAGACTTATGGGCGATCGCATCAATACCAAAAGCAAGCCCGCTTACGACTAAAACGTTCATATCTTTTAAATCGCTGACTAACTTTTCTGTTGACTGTTTGCCATAATCTGTGTTATTGCGTGTGCCGATGATACTGATAATTTTCGAAGCATTTAAATCTGCATTACCGCGATAATATAAAAGTGTTGGTGAATCGTAACAATTCAATAATCGTTGAGGGTAATTTTTATCGGTAATAAATAAAGTTTGTATTTTATATTTCTCAATAAATTTCAGTTCATCTTCAGCTAATTTAAAATCCTCAAACGATTTTATACTCGCTGCTTTTACCAATCCAATATTTTCAACGGCACTTAAATCTTTCTTTTTTGCCTTGAAAACATTTTCAGCAGTTCCAAAATTTTCTATTAAGGTCTTGGCGTGAACGCAGCCAATGTTAGGCACAAGGGTTAATGCGATTTGATATAAGAGTTCAGCAGACATTTGTTGAAACGAGAAATGAAAATAAAAAATCAGCAGGAAATAATTAAATCCTGCTGATTAAAAATGTGCAAAGTGCAAAACTTATTTTAACTCGAACGTTACATTCACGTTCATTTCAATTTTAATTTTTTTGAAATCAACATTCATCGGTGCCGATTGATCTGCATTAGCCATCACGCCGTTTGTTTTAAACATCATAGGCTGAGGATAATTATTGCTTTCGTTAGGATCATTAATAACTAAAGCGTCTCCAACATTATCACTTAAAGCTGAAGCAAGAAAAACGGCTTCTTCTTTCGCGTTTTTAATTGCCTGCATTTTCAATTCTTTTTTTATTGAATCTATATTACTGTGCGATGTGCGGCTGATATAAAAATTCTGTGTGGCTTCATCGTCTAATTTATCAACCAGCTTATCCATATCATCAACAGTTTTCAGTTTCACTTCATATGTAATGCCTGCTTTCATATCAGGATTTTTCTTTTTGTTTTTTTGATAATACCAATAGTTTCCATCCCAGCCAGAATAACCTTGCACCACAATATCAGTATCAGCAATATTCATACTTTTTACTGCAGCTAAAAACTGATTACGGATTGATTCTATGTCAACCTTGTCTCCATTCTTTTTAGTGTATTCCCGCAATTCGATGTTTACGTAAATTTCATCCGGTGTTATCTCTAATTCTGAATGCCCGTTCACATTAATAGTGCGTTGTTTAATTGTATTATCGGTTTGAGCATTTGCTATCAACAAACATAAACTTGCAGAGAGCGCTAAAATTATTTTCTTCATAATAAATTTATTTTTGAAAAGATGTGAAGCAGAAAAAAATTACATAATTATAAAAGGTAAAACTGTTGCTATTAACATCAGTTTATGAAATACTGAATTTTAAATTTGCGGATTTGTGAATAAAGCTTTTAATTCACTTGCATCATCAGGTTTCATTTTGCCGCCAAGAATTAAGCGCACCTGTCTTCTTCTTAAAGCACCTTCAAACAAAAGCTTTTCTTCATTAGTTTCCGGAATTACAGCAGGCACAGGCCGCGGTTTATTGTTTGGATCAAGTGCAACAAAAGTGAAATATGCTTCATTGCTTTCATAACTGTATTGATGCAAATTGTCTTCTCCCCAAACCCTTAAATGTATTTCCATTGACGTATTAAAAGCCCTTGTAACTTTTGCTTCAATATGCACAACATTTCCAAGCTTAATAGGATTTTTAAAACTGAGGTTGTCGACACTCGCCGTCATACAAGGCGCATTGCAATGTTTAACCGCAGAAATACCTGCAGCAATATCCATCCAATACATTAATCTTCCACCCATTAAATTGCCGAATACATTTGTATCGTTTGGCAGAACGATCTCATTCATTATTGTAACACTTTCGCTAACTTTTTTTCCCTGCATAAAAAATTTTTGCAAATATAGTAAGCTGTTGCGCGATAGGTTTATTAATCAAACATCATAAAAAAAGCTCCGTGAAAGGAGCTTTTTTTTTTATTTTTTTTGTTTACTTCCGCCTCCGCTGCTGGTGCCACTACTGCTGTTCTTCGATTTATTGTATTTATCTAATGCGCCCTGCAACTGGTTTTTAATACCGGTAGCATATTTATTTTCATCAGACGTTGCATCAGGATATAAAGCAATCATCTGATTTGCTATGTCGATTGCTTTCTGGTAATTATCTGCTTTTTCTCCATGCTGATCATACTGTGCATAATAGATCAACAAGTAAACATCATTTGAAAACATTACTTGTTTGGCTGATGCAGACGTGTCCTTGTATTTTGACTCATATTCATTTTGGGCTGCAATCGCCGGAAGCGCTAAACCTTTTGTTGAATCTCTGTCACTCGCCTTTGCATAACGAACCCGAAATGCATATGGCTGCGGTTTATCAGGGAATGCAGCTACATAAGCAAGAATTACAGAATCGCCTACAAGATATTTTGTTGAATCGAAAGGCTTACTTGTGTCTGCTGCTGCATCGGCAATAGCTTTGCTTACGTTATAATACTGCGTTTCTGAAAGATCAGAACCGGTTATTGTTTTCATTGAACTGATCAGCTTTAGCAATGCACTATAATTGTTTGTACTTGTAGCTACATCTACTGCAGAGCTTAAATATTTTTGTTGATCTTCTTTAATTGTATCTTTTGCAATAGCAAGCTGAAAATAATGACCAGCACTGTCTGCATTTTCAGGAAATTTAGCTAACACGCTGCCTGCAAGTGCGTAATCTGATGGTTGAATATCTGAAGTATCTGCAGTTGATAAAAATTTTTGAATGTATGACCTGGCTTGCACAGAATCACCTAATCTGTCATAATCATATGCGTATAAAACATTTAATCTTGGATAGGTTGCACAACCACCAGCTTCCATACTTTTTGCCTGGTCTAAAGACTCCTGGTATTTGCCTGCGCGGAAAAGATAGTCACCTACAAAATAATTGCTTAAACAATCTTTATCTGCATTAGCTATCCATTTATCAAGGTATCCTTTTGCTGTGTTTACATCTGTTTCTTTATAGTAATTGAAGTATTCAATGTACACAGGCGCGAAAGTTGCATCGGCAGAAACTGCTTTGCTGAACCATTCGTCCATGGATTCTTTGTTGCGCTGGCTTTCGTAAATTTTTCCAATTAAATAATAAGCTCTTGGATCTTGTGGCGCAATTACAGTTGCCTGGCGAAATGCTTCAAAAGCCTGTCCACCCTGATCGCCACCTAACTTGCGATAACATAAACCCATGTTGATGTAGATATCAGGATTTTTTTGATCGATTGCTGCCGCCTGTTTTAGTTTATCGATACCATAATTAGGATCGCCTTGTGTGCTGCTGCCGGCTGCCATTGCGCGACCCACTGCATTTAAAATATCAGGATTAGGACCTTTGTCTCTTCCTTTTGTTTTTGTGGTGGCTGTTATGGCTTGTTCAAATTTTTGTTTTGCGGAATTTATATCGCCGCCCTGTAAAACTTCTACTTCGCCTGAGCCAATCCAAATCCATGGATCGTTAACCCCTGCTGTAAGTGCATTTTGATAAATAATTTTTGCGCTGTCAACTTGCTTATTACCAATATAAGCCTGGCCCAGCCAATAAATCGCAGAAGGATCTTTTGGATTTGCTGCAACTGCTTTTTGCAAAGTTTGTTTTGCACTTGTCCAGCGCTGGTAGTTGATGAATTTAATTCCATCATTTACATCTTGTGCTTTTACAAAAGCACCAACAGATAAAATGCTAAAAAAAGATAGGATTAGTTTCTTCATTATTCTGATGTTTTTTTTAATGTACTTTTTTATTTAAAAGACTTTTATTTGTTTCCATTTGCGAGCTTCTAACAGTAAAATTCATTTGTGCAGGTACGAGATAACTTCTTCTAAAAACCAATTGCCCCCGCTCAAGAACTAAATAATTTACAAATCCTGTACCTAAACCGCTTGCATTTTCTTTTAATATATAATACAGTGGTCTGAATAATGGATAATCGCCCGTTGTAATAGTAGCCTGCGATGGTTTTGCAAAAATTCCTTTTCCACATTTCTTACATTCAACCAAAGCAAACTTCATTCTTTTTTCATAACCAAGTTGCTCGGGATCATCCAAATCTCCTACCCAGGATGAACCTACAAAACCAATTGCATTGGTGTTGTTAGAAATAAAATCTACAACGCCTTTGCTGCCGCCGGGTGCTGCAAAAACATTTTTGCCAAAATCTTTTCCGTTCAGCAAAGAATCTTTTAACATCCTTACTGTGCTTGTTGCATTATTGCCATCAAGCACAATTGTTTTACTCGTATCACTGCCTGTCAAATAACTTTTCAATTGGTTCAGGGTAAAAATGCTGTCTTTAGAATTTATGTTCACTATCACATCAATCGCATCGTATGCTAAAACATCCCACCGCGGTTTGAACGATAATTTCTGTTTATAATAATTATTTTCATCATCAGTTAATCCTCTTGAAACAATTATCATTCTTGTACTATCGCTTTGCAAATCTTTAAAGCAATCCGCTTCAGATTTATAACTCGCATTTATATGCGCTTTAGGATACGTTGCTTCATATATTTTGATCTGCTCGCTTATAACTGGTTTAAAGCTTTCATCAACACTTATATTAATTTTACCATTTTCTGGTGTGTCGTAAGCTTTATTTTCATGCCTGCAATTAATGAAAAAAATAGTTATGCAGCTAAAAAAAATAAAAAGCCTTAATTGTTTAAACATTCTTCTTAGTTAATAATCGTGTTTAACACCTCTGTATAATCTAAAGCCACCATATAATAAACACAATCCTGCAAAACCGTATCGTAAATTAGAATCGATATTCGCAATCATCGTTAAACCAAACCTGTCGCCGAAAAAGAAAATAATTCCTACGCCTAAAATTAAACCCGCCATGGTAAAATCATATATCATGCGCATGGTTATGTAACTTTTCCGGCGATTATTCTCAAAATTATTTTCCATTATTTTATGAGGTTGGCAATATAAAAATTTTTTTACTCAATCTGCGCTTTCAAAAGTTACAGGCAAATTAAAATATACTGAAACCGGCTGCCCGTTCTGCATTCCGGGCTTCCACAAAGGCATTTTGTTTATTACACGCATTACTTCTTTATCAAGATCTGGTCTTCCGCTGCTGATGATTTTTACATTTTCAATAGCGCCTGTTTTTGAAACAATTAAAGAAGCAAGTACTCTTATTTGTTGTCCCGGTTCTAAATCATCCGGCTGACGAACGTTTTGCAAAATAAATTTTATTAATGCTTTTTCGCCGCCCGGAAATTCAGGCATTATTTCCGCAGAATGCAAAGGCAAATCTTCTTTAATTTTTTGTGAAGTTGATGTTACAACAGATCCGGTGTTGTTCTCTAATTCTGCCGGCGGTTGAATAATATCATTGTCTTTTCCTTTCAAATCAATCGGTCCTATGATTGCCTTGTCTAACTCATCTGTTGTATGCTGAAGTTTTTTTACTTCATCGTCGGGTGCAATAACGGGTGTAGAATTATTAATTTGTTTGAAGCGTGTTACAGCCTGTGGCTTTGGTGATGGCAAGATCATTTTTTTATCCGGCAACACTTTAATCAGCGTAGCATCAGGAGGAATAAACACACTTATTATTTTTTCTTTTTGTGCATGATGAAAAAATTGAAAAATTGAAAAAGCGCAAGCAACAAACAAAGTACACACAATGGAAGTCATCATTATTTTGTTGTATGATTTTCTCAGCGCATAAGCGCCATAATTTTTATTCCTGTTTTCAAACAGAATATCGAGCAGGTCGCTCTGCATAATTTTCTCAGGTAACATAAAAAATGATTTTTTAAGTGAAGTGATGTTCAGAGCGCTCTTATTATTGAGATGCTTTGATTTATGATTTCCATAAAACCTGAAAAATTTATTCAGGTTATCTTTGCGCCGGTTAAAAAATAAAAGATGAAAATTTTAATGGTGTGTTTAGGAAATATTTGTCGCAGCCCTTTGGCAGAAGGTATTTTACAAGATAAAGCAAAACGCGCAGGTTTGAATTGGGAAATTGATAGTGCAGGTACGGGAAATTATCATATAGGTGAGGCGCCGCATAATCTTTCACAAAAAGTTGCGCGCATTAATAATATTGATATCAGCGCGCAAAAATGCCGACAGTTTGTAAAAGAAGATATGTTGCGCTTCGATAAAATTTATGCAATGGATAATGAAATTTATGATGACATAAAAAGCATGAGCGGTGAATTATGGAATGAATCGAAAGTTGATTTATTAATGAATGAGGCAAAGCCTGGTGAAGATGTAGATGTGCCTGATCCATGGTTTGGAACTGAAGTTT
>DASZUY010000088.1:0-2205 GCA_035547495.1 Parafilimonas sp.
CAACATGTTTTTGACAATAGCATCTGCACGTTTACCATGATGATTTATTTTTTCTGAGTTGTCTTTAATATCATTCAAAATATTTTTTACTTCATCTATGTTTCCTTTATTTATTTCTTCTGTTGCTTCATCAAGCATTTCCCTATTTACCTCAGAAAAATTATTTACAAAGTTTAGCGGGTTTTGAATTTCGTGTGCAATGCCTGCCGTAAGTTCACCGAGGGATGCCATCTTTTCGCTTTGTATTAGTTGCGTTTGAGTGGATTTTAAATCTGACAAAGTACTTTCTACTTTTTCTTTTTCATGCTGTAATAACAAATTTGCTTTTCGCTTGTGCCGGTTATTGTTATAAAGAAGAAAAGCAATTATCAAGATAATTCCCAAACCCGTCAGTAAACTATACTCTTTAACTTGATTTTGATAAGCTATTTTTTGCAACTCATCCTTGCGCTGTTGCTCTTGTTGTTCAGAAAGTGTCTTTTGCAAGGCTTGTATTTTTTGCCTGCCATACAATTCTTCATTTATTGAGTCATATATTTTTCGATAATAAAAAGATTTTTTTATATCAAATGGTTCATAAGCACGCGATAATATTTCACAGCTTTCAATTATCTTTTGCTTAAAGCCAATTTCTTGCGCAACAGCAAGACCGTTTTGCGCATAATAAATACACGAATCTGTTTGATTAAGTTCTTTATAAAATTTTGCAATAATGTTATAAGCAGAAGCTGTAGTGCGATAAAAATTGTCTTTCTTACTTAACCGGATACTTTTTTGCAAGAATCCAAATCCCAATGAATGATTGCCTAATTGAAATTGAACATCACCCAAAAGCATAAACAAATCCGCATCTTCCGGCAACTTTAGTGCTTGTGACTTGGTATAAAATCTTTCTAAATAATATAAAGCAGAATCCAATTGGTTATTAGTGCTATAAGCTGCACCTATATATCTTAATGTATATGTGCTTTGGTTATAATTTTTTAGCTGATTAAATATTTTGCTGGCAGCACGATAATAATTTATTGCAGACGAATAATTTGCTAAGTCAACATATAAAAAGCCTAATGCAACGAAGCAATCAGCTTCATCATTTAGGTAATGATTACTTTGAGCTATTTGTAATGCGTCAAATTCGTATTCTAATCCTTTAGGAAGATCGCCAAGGTTTCTGGAAAAATATCCAAGACTATTTAACGCTTTTACTTCAGCTTTAGAATTACCTACTTTTTTTGCTGCTGCTAAAGATCGATTTCCATAATTAATAGCTGAGTCAGGATTTGAGTATTGATATGTCCATGCAATATCTAATAAAATGTGTGCCCGATTTAAATCTCCTTGTGCTGTATCTAATTGGTATCTTAAACTATCGACGTTTTTGCTTTGACAAAAACATTGCTGAAAGAAAAAAGTTATTATAATAACAATTAGCGCTCTCATATCAATGAACTTTTAAATATAAACTTAATTTCTCCACATACTCCGCATTCACCTTTAAGTGTTCGGTTATATTGTTCGGCGATGATTGTCTGAACCATGATTTATAAGATTTGCCTGGTTAACATGATTATTTATACAATCGGTAATTGAATAATAAACATCGTTCCTTCTCCTTCCTTGCTCTCCACCTTTATTGTTCCGTTATGTTCTTTGGTAATGATATCATAAGCAAGCGATAAACCTAATCCTGTTCCTTGTCCTGTTGGTTTTGTGGTGAAGAACGGCTGAAATATTTTATCAATAATATTTGATGGAATACCGTTGCCGTTATCACTGACAAGAATTTGTATTTTGTCATTTACTTTTTTTGTTTGAACTAAAACTGTTGGGTTGTAGTTATCGGTAAACGGTGAACGGTTAGCTGTGAACTTTTCATTCACTACATAAAAAGCATTGTTGAAAAGATTCAGTAACACTCGTCCAATATCCTGCGGAACGATGTTTATTTTACCAATCGTTTCATCAAAATCCGTTTTTATTTCTGCATTGAAGTTTTTGTCTTTTGCACGCAAACCATGATAACTCAATCTTAAATATTCATCAGCAAGTTTGTTGATATCGGTCAACTCTTTTTTTCCTGTGCTTGTTTTCGAATGTTGCAACATGTTTTTGACAATAGCATCTGCACGTTTACCATGATGATTTATTTTTTCTGAGTTGTCTTTAATATCATTCAAAATATTTTTTACTTCATCTATGTTTCCT
>DASZUY010000089.1:0-16465 GCA_035547495.1 Parafilimonas sp.
TGTAAAAATTGAGCTAAGCCAGTTAATTGGTTTTTGTGAAGATGTGATGTATTCAATGTTGTGGCTACCGCAAAACAGACAAGAAAAATTTTTTCGCCTTGCTTCTTTTATTGCATTTAATATTTCTGTTGCTTTTACAAAATCATCTTTCGATACCATTAATTTAATACCACCTATTGCATTGGTAAGAATAGGATCAATGGTTGCAGTATATTCATCCTTCAGCCAGCAATCAATTCCTTCACTTTCTAATCTGCCCAAAGTAAGATTCGCATCTATATAGTTACTAAAGGTTTCAAGTATTGCAAATTCCATGTAGCTGCATTATTGTTTATAGTCTTTCACAGATTGCAATAAATATTTAGCCTGATCAATAATTTCCTGCTGCATGGCTTTATCAACAGTTACTGTACCGGTTTTGTTGGCTGTAAATATTTTCACTAACGTTATTCTTCTTAATGCAACGATTTTATAAAAATCTTTTGAAAAATTACAAGTGTATTGTTGAAGTTTGGCAGTATCTGCATCAAGTGGTTTTACATTTTCCAAAATGCCGGTAATTAAACTATTGCCCGATTGTAAAACACAAACATTGGAAACATCGTTTGTATTTTCATCAATTAAAGGTGGCGCTGAAAAATTAAGTTTGTAATCAGTTACAGAATTATTTTCAAAACCTACTTCAGACTGTACCTGCACATTACTTGCAAATGAAGGTTTGTGTAATGGATTAGTGCCGCTGGTTAATGTGGCTACATTACTCGTAAGCCGCTGCGCCGATTGGCAATATGCATTTACTAAGAGAAAAGAAAAGACAAATAACAATATCGTTCTCATAAGGCAGATACAGATTTAATGTTGCATGCTACAATACAACATTACAAATTTAAAATTTCTTCTTCGTTATACTTTTATTTTATTTCATCTCAATTCTTGCAGCCCAACCCCCACCCGGTGCAAGATGAATATTTAATTTATCAGGTGAAGAGACGTTCTTCACTTCTTTTTTATAATCAGTTGCATCGCGGTCTGCATTTATACCATCGCTAAAAATTGTCGTTTCATAATTTCCATTTTTTAGAAATGATAAATCAATGGTGATATCTCTTGCATTCCAGTTATTCATTGCACTCACAAACCATATATTACCTTTTCTTCGTGCCATCACACAATATTCACTTACTTTTCCATCAAGCGCAATTGTTTCATCAAATGTTGTTGGAACAGCACTGATAAAATCTGTGCTTTCCTGTTCTTTCATATAAGCGGTTGGATTATCACTAAGCATTTCAAACGGCGCTTCAAACATGATATACATTGCAAGTTGATGACAACGTGTTCCCTGGCTCATCGGCATTGAATTAATCGGTCGATAACCATCTTTTGTTGCGTTGCGCATCGCGCCGGGTGTGTAATCCATCGGACCAGCAACCATGCGAATGAACGGGATCGAAACATCATATGTAACCTGGTCATCATGTCCCCATTTCAATTGTTCCATTCCATGCACGCCTTCAATATTTACAACGTTTGGATAAGTGCGATTCAAACCTGTTGGTTTATATGCGCCATGAAAGTCAACCATCACATGATTTTCTGCAGCCATTTTTGCAACGCGATAATAAAAGTCAACCATTGGCTGATCATCGCGATCCATAAAGTCGATCTTAAAACCTTTTACGCCCATCTTTGAATAGGTTGTAAAAATCTCATTCATCTTTTGATCTAAAGGATAAGAACCCATCCACAACCAAACGCCAACATTTTTTTCGGCTGCATAGCGAATGATTTCTTTCAGATCAATTGCCGGAACAATTTTCATGATGTCTTTATCATCGCTCCATCCTTCATCCAATAAAATATAATCGATGTGATTTGCTGATGCAAAATCTATATAGTACTTATAAGTTTCTGTGTTGATGCCTGCACGAAAGTTTACATGCGAAATATTCCAGTCATTCCACCAATCCCAGGCAACTTTGCCGGGCTTTATCCATGAAACATCTTCAACACGGCGCGGCGAAGCCAAACGATAAACCATATCACTATTCAATAGATCTTTATCGCTATTGCTGATGATGACAACACGCCATGGAAAATTTCTTGTACCACTTGTCTTCGCAATATAGTCTGCGCGTTTTGTAACCAATGCCTGCACAGGATTGTGTTCGTTCTGCACTTGTTCAAGCGCATACGGCGCATGATCTGCACGCAAACCAAAACCACTTGTTGCATTCGTTAAAAACATTCCCGGAAAATCTTCCAGATCAGCTTCTGTTATTAATGCTTTTTTATTGTTTGATAAATCGATGAGCACCGGCGCAAATGCAACCGTATCTTTTACAAATTTTGATAAAGGAATATGCTGATAAATATTTTCAAATGAACATTCATATTTATCGCCGTTGTGCGGATCATTTGAATATGGAATCCATGCGCTGTCATCGTCAGCGAAATTAAATTCTGCATCTTCTGATTGAACGATGATGCTGTCTTTCTTCTTTGTAAAAAAACGATAAGCAACGCCATCGTTGTAGGCGCGAAATATCAAACCATAATCACCTTTACAATTTAAAGTAAGCTGCGTGTAGTTATCAGCGATCGTATCCTTCTTATAAAACAACGCAGGTATGGTTGTGTTGATGTTTTCTTTTTTTGTTGAAGTGATTTGCGCATTATTGCAAAGCGCTTCACCATTTTGCAAATGCATTGCAATAGCTGAAGGCGCAAGAATAGTTTGTGATTGATTTAAGACTGTCCATGTAATTTTTTCTCCAACATCAATTTTTATTTCCAAATTGTTATCCGGAGAATTGAGAGAATAAGTTTTTGCTTTTTGCGCATGCGTTAGCATTGAAACCGACATAAAGCAAAGAATTACAGGCAGTCTTTTCATTATTTGATATTTACCAATAAAAGTAATTGTTAAGCTTATAAAAAAGCAAATTGTGTTGGCATGTTTTTTATCGTGGTATAAAACATGGCGAAGAAAGCGCGAAAAAAATTTCGGTTTACAAGAACCTGGAAAATAATCACCGCAATTGTAGTGGTGCTCATTATTTTCCGGTTACTTCTGCCTACTATTTTGTTGCATTATTGCAATAAATCGCTTGCCCAAATGAACGGGTATTATGGGCATATAGAAGATATTGATGTGGCTTTATATCGCGGCGCTTACGAGATCAACAATATGTACATCAATAAAGTTGATTCTTCAACAAATAAGCAAACGGAGTTTTTCAAAACAAATAATATTGATCTTTCTGTTGAGTGGCGTGCGTTATTTCATGGAAGATTAGTTGGTGAACTTGTATTCGATTCACCCACATTAATTTTTACAAAAAATAAAACTGAAATAAGCGATGTAAAAAAAGACACGAATGATTTTCGAAAAGTGCTGAAAGATTTTATGCCATTAAAAATAAATCGCTTTGAAGTAAATAACGGCAGCATTCATTATGTTGATGCAGGCGCTTCTCCAAAAGTGGATATTCATTTGCAGAACGCGCATATTGTTGCTGAAAATTTAAAAAATGTCGAAGATACAAAAACAGAGTTGCCTTCACCTATAACTGCAACGGCAGATGTGTATGGCGGATCGCTTTCGTTAAATATGAAAATGGATCCACTTGCTGCACACACAACGTTTGATTTAAATTCCGAGATAAAAAATGCAAATCTTGCGCAACTAAATGACTTTTTTAAAGCTTATGGGAATTTCGATGTAAGCAAAGGCACGCTGGGTTTATATGCTGAATTTGCAGCAAAAGATGGAAGGTATAAGGGATACATAAAACCGCTGCTTAAGGATTTGGATGTTTTAGGACCTGAAGATAAAAATGATGGGTTTTTACAAAAAGCCTGGGAAGCGATTGTGGGGACAACAGGTGAAATTTTAGAAAATCATAAAAAAGACCAGGTGGCAACCAAAGTGCCGATTGAAGGAAGTTTTAACGGCTCGCATACAGATGTAATTGAAGCCATTTGGGAGTTGCTGAAAAATGCTTTTATACAAGCATTAATGCCAAGCATAGATAATCAAATCAATATTAATTCTGTTGATACAAGTGAACCTGCACATAAAAGTTTATTCCATAAAATTTTTGGCGGTGGTAAAAAAGATAAGGATAAAAAAGAAAAATAACCTGCGCAAATGAACGCTGATTATTTTTTTTGATTGAAATTATGCGGTGAATAACTACTTTGCCAAATCAATTATTAATAAAAAATTTTAGCATGAAACTGATTCACTTTTCTATGATTGTTTGCGCACTTGCTTTTGCAGCCTGCAATAACAGTTCATCATCCTCTGCAAACACAGACACAACCACTGCCGCAACCGACACCACAACTTCAACCGGAAGTACCGCTGGCTTTAAATTAGGCGTACAAATGTGGACGTTTAGAATGTTCACGTTTGCTGAAGCATTGGACAAAGTTGACAGTGCAGGTATAAAAAACATAGAAGCATTCTGGGGACAAAAATTAGGCGATGGAATGCCCGGAGAATTTGGCGCCGATATGAGTGAAGCGACAAGAACAAAGTTGAAAAAACTTTTGCAGGATAAAGGCATTCAGATTGTAGCAATGGGTGTAATCGTTCCGCAAAACAAAGCTGAATGGATAAAAGCATTTGATCTTGCAAAAGAATTTGGTTTGAGTTATATAACTGCTGAGCCGATAAAAACGCAGTGGGATATGGTTGATAGTTTAGCCGGCGCTTATGGAATTAAGGTTGCCATTCACGATCATCCAAAACCAAATGTTTACTGGAGTCCGGATTCTGTTTTAGCGGCAACACAAGGACACCCGAATATTGGAAGTTGCGCAGATGTTGGTCACTGGGCACGCAATGGTGTAAACCCTGTTGATGCATTAAAAGAATTACAGGGACATATTTTTGGTGTGCACTTAAAAGACATTGTAAAGTTTGGTGATACAGAAGCTGCAGATACAGTTGTATCAAAAGGTGTAATTGATTTTCCTGCAATCTTTGCTGAATTGAAAAGGCAAAATTTCAACGGCATGTTATCTATCGAACATGAATCGAACTGGTATCATAGTTTGCCAGATATAATTGCAACGAAAAATTATTACGACGAGCAAATTGCAAAACTTAACGGCCAATAATGGAAGCAATTAAAACATCCATTGCTCCTTGGCTAACAGTGAACGATGGTAAAAAAGCGGTTGCATTTTATGCAGCCGCTTTTAATGCTGTTGAAACATATCGTTTGGAAGATGAAGGTGTATTTATCGTTTGCTTAAAAATTAATGGTGCAGAAATTTGGGTGAATGAAGATGCAACTTCAAATAATCTCAACAACATAAACCTGCGATTGATATTAACTGTTTCTAATCCTGAAGAAGTTTTTGATAGTGCAATTAAAGCAGGCGCAAAAGAAATTTTTCCTGTTGGTGTTGACCATGGCTGGAAGCTCGGAAGAATTGAAGATCCGTTTGGATTGCATTGGGAAATTGGGCATAGAGTCTTAAGTTGACCATAATCTTCTCATCTATATTACTTCACTCATTAATTCAATTTATAATGGCATATAAGTTGACGATTTAATATAAAACATTTTATGCCAGATAAAAGCACAATTAAAAAGGCGCAGAAAGATAAAGCAGAAGGTAAAAGCGCCAGCACGCAAGCCGGAGAATTTGTACATGATGAAATTGAGAAAGTAAAACAGGGACAACACGGTGTGCGGTCTGCAAAGCAAGCGATTGCCATCGGGTTATCTGAAGCACGACGCGCCGGTGTAAAAGTCCCTATACCAAAGAAGGGAAGCGCAGCACTAAAAAAGAAAGCAAAGCAAGATGAAAAAAATGCAGGTAAACCTGTATCACAAAAAAGATCAAGAGCAAGAATAAAAGCATTAAAGAAAGAGCCAACGAATACAGTTTCTAAAAAAGCACTTTCAAAGCAGGCTAAGTCTGCAGCAAAACAACGCAGCGCTTCAAACAGATCTAAAGCTGCGAAAAAAGCTGCAAAAACAAAAAAGAAAAATAAATAGTTTGTCTTGCTTTTTATTAGTCGCGCCAATCAATCTTTTCTTGTATTGACGAAACACGCTTGCCCTCTTTTGGAATTTCATCGCTGTAACCGAGATATATTAAACCGATCATGTGATCTTCATCTTGCAGTTTAAAATATTTTTTCATTGCAGGATGATAAGTAAGCCCGCCGGTACTCCATAATGCTGCGATGTTTAAAGTTGAAGCACCTAATAAAATATTTTGTACGGCTGCTGCCGTTGCGCATATTTCTTCTGTAACCGTGATCTTCGGGTTGCTGCCACGTTTCATATAAACTGCAATAATGTGCGAGCAATGATCGCCGTTGTGCAAAATTTTTTCATATTTCGCTGTCTCAAATTTTTCTATAGCTACATTTTCTTTATACAACGCTGCATGTTCTTTACAAAATTGCTGCGCTGCATTTTTTGCAAATGCAATAAATCTCCAAGGTTCTGTGTGCGCATGTGTAGGTGCCCAATTAGCTAACTCAAGCAATTGTTGAATGATTGCATCATCAATTTTTTTACCGTTCATTAATGCAGGTTTGCAACTGCGGCGATGTTGTATGATGTCTTGCAATATTTCAAAATTCATACAGCGAAAATAACAGCTTATAAAAACCGTAAATTATTAAGAGGAATATTTTCTGCTTTTCGAAAAAGAGAATCAAATTAATTTTGAGATTTATAATGAATAAAACGTACCTGCAATTTGTTTTTAATATTAAAGATGAAGATCTGAAAGAAATTCTTATTGCTCAACTAAGTGAAATTGGATTTGATGGCTTCGAAGAAAAAGAAAATTTCTTAATTGCTTTTATTGTTAGTGCAGATTTTAATGAAGAGGAATTTAACAGCATCGTCAATCAATATAATCTTTCCTTTTCGCAAGAAACAGTTAAAGAAGAAAACTGGAATAAACTATGGGAGCAAAATTTTCAGCCTGTAATTATTGATGATGAAGTTGCGATAAGAGCAAGTTTTCATCAGCCCATAAAAAATGTGCACCACGAAATTATAATAACACCAAAGATGAGCTTTGGAACCGGGCATCATGCAACAACTTACATGATGCTTGAACAAATGCGAGCAATAAATTTTAAAGAAAAATCAGTTTTAGATTTTGGAACAGGAACAGGTGTACTTGCTATTTATGCAGAAAAACTGGGCGCGTCATCCATCACTGCAATTGATAATGATGAATGGAGCATTAGCAATGCAGCAGAAAATATTGAGCAGAATAATTGTTCAAAAATAAATTTAATGCTGGGTGATAAGCCTGTTGCCGAAACCAGTTATCAAATTATACTCGCCAACATAAATAAAAATATAATTACAGATAGTTTTAAAAATATTGTTGAAGCACTTAATAAAGAAGGCGATGTTTTATTAAGCGGATTATTGCAGGAAGATGAACAGGATATTCTTGTGCTTGCTTCAACATTTAAACTTAAACATATAAATACTTTTCATCGCGATAAATGGATATGTATAAAATTCCGGGCAAGCTTTACCATTCCCATTTTTCCTGATTATGCTTAATCACTGCGACAACAAAAGCAAATCGTATTTTCAAACTATGTATCTTTAATTTTGTGCTGTTTCACCTCCATGCTTATTGTTTTTATAATTGATGATGATTTAGACGACCAGGAAATTTTTTCGATTGTTATGCGCGAAATAACGAATAACATACAATGTGTTTTTGCAAATGACGGTGTTCTTGCATTGGAAAAAATAAAAAGCAACCCATCTTTTATACCAGCTTTAATTTTTATTGATATCAACATGCCGAAAATGAGCGGCGTGCAATGCCTGAGTGAAATAAAAAAAATAAAACATTTACAAAATGTTCCAATTTATATGTATTCAACTGCTGCAGAAAAAGTAATTGTTGAACAGTGTAAGAAGTATGGTGCAACGGGCTTTATAAAAAAGCATATTGATACAAATGATTTAAAAGCTGAACTGGAAAAAATTATATCCTGTTTAAAACATTGAAATAAAAAAATTCAAACCTTGAAAAAAATCCCTGATTTTCTTTTTGGCGGCGGAGAAATGGGTGAGCGCATTCGCAATTTTGACTGGACAAAAACGCCTTTGGGTGCGCCCGAACAATGGGATCAAAGCTTAAAAACCTGTGTACGCATCATGCTCACATCTTCTCAACCCATTTGGATTGGTTGGGGACAGCAATTAATCAAATTATATAACGATCCTTATAAAGCTATTGTTGGCGGCAAACATCCGCAGGCATTAGGGCAACCTGCATCGGTGGTTTGGAAAGATATCTGGAAAGATATTGAGCCGATGCTAAAAAAAGTAATGGAGAAAGATGAAGGAACGTATGTAGAATCGCAGTTACTCATCATGGAGCGCTATGGCTATCCTGAAGAAACTTACTACACTTTTTCTTATTCACCGGTGCCGGGAGACAATGGCGGAACAGCAGGAATGATATGTTATAACACTGCAAGTACCGAGCGTATTATTACAGAAAGATCTTTACAAACTCTGCAAGAACTGGGAAGACTTGCCAAAAAGAATACCCTCGATGAGGTATACACTGCTGCAGTAAATGCGCTTGAAAAAAATAATAAAGATTTTCCCTGTGCTGTTATTTATAAAATTGATGAAGAAACAAATACTGCGAATGCCTTTGCATTTGCGGGAATCAATAGAGATCATCCTGAGCTTGCAAAAAGTATTGATCTCAATAATCCCGGACCATTGGGCAAAAATTTGTCGAAAGCTGTTACTGAAAATAAAATGGTGATATCAGAAACAGCACGGCGCTGGAAAAATTTACCTAAAGGCGCATGGCAGGTAATGGCAAAAAATTTTGTACATGTACCTATCAGCGGAGCAAATAAAAAGTTTCCGCTCGCCGTTTTATCGGCCGCATTAAATCCTTATCGAAAGTTTGATAATGCCTATAAGAATTTTGTTCAGTTGGTTGCAGATCAAATTTCGCTTGAGGTAAACAATGTACTTGCATTAGAAGAAGAACGTAAGCGTGCAAGTGCGCTTGCAGAAATAGACAAAGCGAAAACTTTATTTTTTACAAACATCAGTCATGAATTTCGAACACCGCTAACATTAATGCTCGGACCAATAGAAGAAGCACTGAATGATGTGAATACCGCCCCTGCAACCATGAAGAGAATGGATGTGGCGCATCGAAATGCAATACGATTGCTGAAGCTTGTAAATGCCTTGCTTGATTTTAGCCGTATAGAATCCGGAAGACAACAAGCACGATTCTCTTTAACTGATATCGTTTCTTTCACCAAAAATCTTGTAAGTAATTTTCGTTCTGCAACAGAAAAGGCCGGATTGAAACTGGTTGTAAAAGCAAATAGTAAAATACCCGCTGTTTATCTTGACAAAGACATGTGGGAAAAAATTGTTTTTAATCTTTTATCAAATGCTTTTAAGTATACATTAAAGGGAAGTATTACTGTTGAGATCACATCACAAAACAATAATGCAATACTTAAAGTAAAAGATACGGGTGTTGGTATTCCTGAAAATGAGTTGCCGCATATGTTTGAACGTTTTCATCGCGTACAAAATATTACAGGCAGAAGTTTTGAAGGCACAGGTATAGGATTATCGCTCACAAAAGAACTCGTTCAGTTAAACAGGGGAACAATTTCTGTTGAAAGTAAACAAGGCGTTGGCAGCATTTTTACTGTTACCATTCCTTTCAGCAAAGAAGGTATCGATGCATCTCAGATTAAGAATGATGATAACGATGTTGAGCGCGTTATTTCAGAAGTATATGTTGAAGAAGCAAACGTTATTCTCGAAAACACATCGCCTGAAATCAAAACAAAAGATCATTTAAAAAATAGCAAGCGGGTACAACCGCTTATTATGATTGTTGATGACAATATTGATATGCGTAAACATATTGAAACATTGTTATCGGAGCGGTTTAATGTAATTGCTGCTGTTAATGGCGAAGACGCATTAGAGAAATTAAAACACAATCAGCCGGAACTTATTTTAAGTGATGTAATGATGCCGGTGATGGATGGCATTCAATTATTGAAAGCAATAAAAGAAAATAAAGCAACCGAACATATCCCTGTTATATTATTAACTGCAAGAGCTGGTGAAGAATCAAAAATTGAAGGATGGGAAACAGGCGCCGATGACTATTTGGTAAAGCCTTTCTCATCAAAAGAATTAATAGCAAGGATATCTGCCCAAATAACTATCACAAAAAAAAGAAGAGCAGTAGAGCAGCATATGCGCGATTTATTTATGCAGGCGCCAATGGCAGTTCTAATTTTACGCGGACCCGATTTTGTTTATGAAATGGTGAATGAAGCGGCGTTATCTGTTACGAATAAAATGCTGCAAAAAAAATTCACAAGTCAGGATCTTATTGGTAAACCTCTTGAAGAAGTTGCGCCTGAAGCAAAGCAGCAGGGGTTAATTGACCTTCTGAAAAAAGTATATGAAACAGGCGAACCTTTTATTGCACATGAATATCCTTTAGCGCGCCATCGTGATGGAAAAACTGTTGAAACGTATTCAAAATTTGCGTATGTGCCTTTGCGCGATGAAAATGCAAACGTTACCGGTATAATGGTGACCGGCGATGATATAACGCCGCTTGTTCTTGCACGAAAGAAGATTGAAGAAAGCGAACAACGCTTCCGTTCTATGGCAGACGAAGCCCCCTTGTTTGTATGGGTTACAGATGAAAATCTGCAAACCACATTCATTAACAAAGTGGGGCGCATGTATTTTAATCTTGATGAAAATGTGAATGTGTCTGAAATCTCATGGAAAAAATATATTCATCCGGATGATATAGATATGGTTTTAGAAGTGATGAAAAATGCAGCGGAAAAACGTCAACCGTATACTTTGGAAATGCGATTGAAAAATGGAGAAGCTGGAAATTATCAGTGGTTTCTTGACAAAGGAGTTCCGCGTTTTGAAAATGACAGGTTGATTGGGTTTATTGGTACAAGCCTCAATATTCATGACAGAAAAGAAGCAGAAACAGCTATACGGGAAAGTGAAAATCGTTTTCGTACGCTTGCAGAAACACTGCCACACATGGTGTGGGTAAGAAATACAGAAGATGGAATTGTTGAGTATGGTTCAAAAAGCTGGGAAGAATATTCGGGAATAAAAGACATAAGCACAGCATGGAAGGAAATGGTGCATCCTGATGATTGGAAACTGGTAATGGATGCATGGGATAAAGATTCGCTAACAGATAAGCCATTCAGGTACGAGGTAAGATTGAAAAACAAAAAAGGTGAATACCGCTGGCATTATACTGCAGGCGAACCTTTGAAGGATGGTTCAGGCAAAATAGTAAAGTGGATTGGTGCAATGACGGATATTCATGTTCAGAAAGCCTTTACAGAAAAATTAGAACAGGAAGTGGCGCAACGAACAGAAGAATTAGTGAAAGCAAATAAAGAACTTGAATCATTCAATTATATCGCCAGTCACGATTTGCAGGAACCGCTCAGAAAAATACAAACATTTATTGCCTTAATTGATAAGAACCGTGATGATGCAAACGTAACAGAGCGGTATTTTGAAAAGATAAGATCTTCTGCGCGGCGCATGAGCGAGCTGATACAATCAATACTTACTTATACAAGGCTTTCAAAACAAGATGAAGCTTATGCGCCAACTGATTTAAATAAAGTTTTAAATGATGTTGAAAACGATTTTGAATTGGTTATTAAAGAACGCGGCGCTAAAATAAAAAGCAGCAAATTACCTGTTATAAAGGCGAATCCTTTGCAAATGCACCAGCTATTTTCAAACCTGATAAGCAACTCATTAAAATTTTCAAAAGAAGATCCTGAGATAAGGATCACGTCGAAAATTGTTACCGGTGATAAGATAAAACTTGTTGCATTAACTTTTACCGACAATGGTATTGGTTTCGATTCAAAATTTAAAGAACAAATTTTTCAACTCTTTCAGCGCCTTCATGGCAAAGAAACATATGCTGGTACAGGAATTGGCTTAAGCATAGTAAAAAAAATTGTAGAGCAGCACAAAGGTTATATAACTGCAGATTCTGCTGATGGAAAAGGAGCAACATTTAATGTTTGGTTGCCTGTTGAACAGTAATATCGCTTTAACATAAATGCAATTATTGCTAAAAAACTAACCGGTTCAATCTATAGAATAATTCTAATGAATTTTACGTCAAATCAATTTGTTTGTTATAATCCCTTTCATAAATAAACCAAGTTCAAATCTAAAATGTAATGACGCCGCAGATACGATTTAAATCAGTAAAAAATATGACGCTGGTATACATTATAAAATAGAATGAAAACGAAGAATATGCGTAAGTTCACTTTTAAGATGCCGACCAAAATGTCTTAAAACAACATAACTCGCATAATCAATTTGTGTATGATCAAAAAAGCTTAGAAGCGGTTTTAAAAAGCCGGCAGCACCACCAATGGCAACAATATATTCCGGCTTAACTAAAGTATGAGATACATAATAATTCTGTTTTTTTTGAAATTGTGTTCATACTTATGTTTTTGATTTTATAATTATTTCTTTAACCTTTTTTGCCGTTATACAACTTAATCGAAGAACTTAATATTATCAGTTCTTCTTTCATGAACTGAAGGTTCCTCATCACCATATCCAACAATAATAGACAGTTGTACCTGTTCGTTTGAAGGAATATTCAGCAGTGAGTAATGGTTTGTGTGTTCAACAAATTTTCCAAAGCCAACAGGGCAGGTATCAAGCCCAAGCGATTTCGCAGCCAGCATGATATTTTGTGCACACATGCCAATATCTAATCCTGCCCATTCATTTGTTTTTGGTGATGTAATAAAAATTACAACAGGAGCATTATAAAAGACAGGATCTTTTATAGATGAAAAAGTAAAGCTTTGTGCAAAATGCAACATGGCGGATAAAGTTTTTAAAATTCCTTTCAATCCTTTTTTTACTGTTTCTTTAAAAGCTGTTTTAGCTATGTCGCTTGAAAATGTATCAATGAGTTTCTCGTTTGTAACTACATAAAATTTCCATGGCTGTTTATTCATCGCTGAAGGAGCCATTCTGCCTGCAGCAATTAATTCTTCTATTAGTTTTTTGCTTACAGGTTTCTTCCTGTACTTTCTTACCGCACGCCGGTTATAAATTGTGGTGATTGTTTCGTTACGTTGCTTTACATTGATTGAAACTTCAGTTTCCATTTTTAATTTTTATAAAAACTAAAGTAATTGTACTAAGAAGAAATTAAACTGATTTAAAGCAGGTATACGCATGGCTTGCATCATCAGTCGAATGCTTGTTGACAAATCTCATCTGCTTTACTGATTAAATTCATAAACTTCTTGTTAATTACTGCATAGCTTGAAAAATTCTTATAGGTATCTTATGTCGTACAATAAGCAACTTGCAAGAATTTTTAAAGATATGTCTTCTATCTATCAATACATGGGAGGCAAACAAAAATTTCGTGCAATTGCTTATGCAAAAGCAGCGAATGTTCTTGATAACCTGCAGCATGATATTTCAACTTATGTAAACAATAACACGCTTGATGAAGTACCCTGTATTGGTGAAAGTATGGCTGAAAAAATTAAGGAATACATTAGTACAGGTCATATAAAAAAATATGAAGCTTTAAAAAACAGGATGCCTGCAGAATTGCTTGAAATGATGGACATCACAGGCTTTGGTCCGCAAACAATCAAGCACATTCATCAATCATTAAATATTCAAAACAAAGAGGAGTTGGTTGAAGCATTACAAAGCGGAAGAGTTAGCAAGCTTAAAGGTTTTGGTGAAAAGAAAGTGCAGAATCTGATGCGTTCATTAAAGCTGCATCATGCTGTTGAAGAACGCATGTTGCTTTGGGATGCGCTGCAACTTGGTAATAAAATCCTGGATGAATTAAAACATTTAAAAGAAGTTGATAAGATTGAACTCGCCGGCAGTCTTCGAAGAAAAAAAGAAACGATTGGAGACATTGATATTTTAATTGCTGCAAAAAAATCAAACTGGAAAAAAATTATTGCACATTTCACATCGCTGCCATTTGTAACGCAAGTTATTGCCAAAGGCGAAACAAAGGCAAGTGTGATTATAGAAGAAATAAATAAACAGGCAGATGTTCGCATCGTGCATCCTGAAGAATGGGGCGCTGCATTATTGTACTTTACCGGCTCAAAAAATCATAACGTTCATCTGCGAACAATTGCAAAAAGTAAAGGTTATAAAATAAGTGAATATGGTTTGTTTGATGCGCATACGAATAAATTTATTTGCGGCGAAACAGAAGCAGATGTTTATAAAAAACTTGGGTTTGACTGGATAGAACCTGAAATGCGTGAAGATAAAGGAGAACTTGAACTGGCTGCAGAGAAAAACCTGCCTCAGTTAATTTCATTAAATGATATGCGCGGCGATATGCACATGCACAGTAAATGGAGTGATGGTGCAATGGATATTGATGAGCTCGCAGCGCTCGTTTTAAAAAATTTCTCTTATGATTATATTGTTCTCACCGATCATTCAAAATCGGAAAGGGTTGCTGGTGGAATGAATGAAGAAGAGTTTCTCGCACAAATAGAAGAAATAAAAAAAGTCAATAAGAAACTGCAAAAAGATTTTATTAAAACCGGTTGCGAAGTTGACATTTTACAAAACGGTAAACTTGATTTAAAAGATAATCTGCTTGAGCGACTCGATTGGGTTTGCGCTTCCATTCACTCAGGAATGAATCATGATAACACAGAAAGATTAATTGCCGCGTGTGAGCATCCGTTGGTTTGTTGTGTCGGTCACCCGGCGGGAAGAATTATTGGCAAGCGCGAAGCTTACCCTGTTGACTGGAAAAAAGTTTTTGAAACCGCAAAGAAAACAGGAACTGCTTTTGAAATCAATGCCCAAAAAGACCGGCTTGATTTGAATGATGAACTTGCGCGGATGGCGAGAGAAGCCGGTGTAATGTTAACGATCAGTACTGATAGTCACTTGAAGGAAAATTTTTCTTTTATGGAGTTAGGCGTTGCCGTGGCGAGAAGCGCATGGTGCACCAGAGAAAATATTTTGAATACAAAAAGCTGGAAGGATGTACAACACTTTATGGAGAGGAAAAGAAACCGCATGTTGAAGTACGCTTAATTTTTATTCAGTATAATAATAACGCTATTAATACCTGTATCATGGGCATAAAGTTGAAATAGCCTGTTTCTTTTTTTGATTACCTTATGCTTACAGATATCATACACTTCATTGTTAGCGCAAAATGATTTGAACGAATTTCCATCAAGCAGCATTTGATATATGGACTGAATTTCTCCTTCAACGGGCTTTTTTATTTTGAAAAATCTTAGTTCCATACAAATCTTTTTATAAAATTATTTGCTTGCGAAATAGAATATAATGACTATGGTTAACTGCGACGATGATTGTAGTCAATGCAACCGCAGCGAAGAATTATAGCAGTTATTATTTTATAGCTTTGATAAAGATGTATGAACCTTTATCATAGCCTGGCTGGGCAAGTTCAATCGCATTAATTTTGTTTAGCGCATGAAATAGTGTTTGCGTGATCTTGCTGATAGTAAAGCCTGCTTTTGTTAAAGCTTTGAACACTTCATCCGGTTCATAAAATTTGGCTTCGTTATAAAAAAAGCTTTTAGCTGCACGGCTCTCATAATCTTTTGCAATAATGCTGTTCTCTTTTACAAAACCAACAATTAAGCAACCATCATCTTTTAATACTCTGTGCGCTTCTTTAAATGCGTCATGCAAATTTTTAAGATAGCTGATACAAAAATTCATCAACACATAATCAAAGTAATTTGTTTTGTATGGAATACTTTCCGCTGTTGCATGCAGCACAGCAATACCTCTTTTTTCTGCAACAATTCTCATCTCTTCTGCAGGCTCAATGCCTTCTTTTATATCCAATGCTTTTGCAAATCTTCCCGTACCGACGCCTATTTCAATTCCTTTCGCATTTTTTTCAGCCGGAAGCAATTGCCTGATGGCAGCAACTTCAGATCTAAAAACATAAAAATGTTTTTTGAACCATGCTTCGTATTCGCGCACATGTTCATTCATAGAATCAATTAATTCAATATTCTCTTTGCGAGTTGAAGTTTTACCTAAAGGCGTTTTAGTTGTTTTGTGGTTTGTTACCAGTATTCCTTTCATAAAATGTTTTAATTTTTAATTTGACAAGTTTTGTATGCAGCATAAACTTTACATGCATCCGCATTTCTGCTCATAACTTTTTTAACTTTCAAAGCATTTGCGGAAACTGTACTTCAATTGTGTCGTTAATTTTTATAAAACCATCCTGTTTTTACCAATGCTATCTTCAATCAGCTTTTTTACTTCAACAGGCATTACAGCAATGATATCTTCAAATTCACCTTCAGATAAATAATAATTCAATGTTCTGA
>DASZUY010000090.1:0-25086 GCA_035547495.1 Parafilimonas sp.
CCAACCAGTTATTTATAAGATGCAATAAGTTTTGAGATGCTTCTCTTTCATTTATCCTGTTATAATCGCTCTGATTAAATCCACCTTCATTCGTTCGCTTATAGTAAGTATGCTGATGCCTGCTTTGCATTTCTAACCCAAGCGTTGCTTCTATTAAGCGAAACTGCGCACTCTGAAAACCAGATGAAGGTGTAAGTAAATTTCTGAATTCTAAAAAGTCAAGCGGGGTCATTGTTTCAAGAATACTTACTTGCTGATTCAGTAATTCAAAAATTTTTATTACCCGATTTAACCGATGTAAAACAAGATTCAGGTCTTCTGAATTATCATTGATTTTTTCTTTAGAAAAAATTTTCAATATATAATCCAGTTCAAATAAAATTTGTTTAAACCACAGCTCATAAGCCTGGTGAATTATGATGAATAACATTTCATCATGCGCGGGATGTTCTGTTTTAAAACTTTCCGGCTGCTGACTGTTGAGAATTTTATCAAGCTGTAAATATTCACTGTAGTACATAGCATTTCATATAGCGTTACAAAGAAACATTTTTGTTTTAATAAAGATCATAAGATAAGGCTTCATGCAAATTTCAAATTCATAGTTATATAACTTCGTTATCATTCTTAAACAAAATATTTTGTATATATTAGTGTCTTCTTAATCCGTTTACTTGCCATTTCAAACAAAAAATTGATGGCGCATGTACTTCACTTATACATATTATTATTTAACCGGCATTTTGTTGTTGCTTATACTTATAAAAACAATTTTATACATTGGCAGCACCAGCAAACACAATCTTTCTAACTGGTTTTTCTTTGATACAACAGCGATATATAATTCGCGTAATGTGCGCAGCAGAAAATTGAAAGTTTTACAAAACAGGTTAACCCTGGTTATTTTGGTTATTACTGTAATATATGTTATTGCAATGTGGCTGCTTTAAAATTTCCATCAAGAAACTATCAGCATATTTTCTTTAAGTTGAAAAAAATCTTTTTGCATAAGCTCATTGTATACTTTTTCTATTCCATCTTTTAATGAAATTGAGGCGTACCAACCCAGCTTATTTATTTTTGATACATCCATTAATTTTCTTGGCGTGCCATCGGGCATAGCAACATTTATTTTTATCTCGCCTTTATAGCCTGAAATATTTTTAATTAATTCAGCCAAATCCATAATAGAAATATCCACACCGGTGCCAATGTTAATTAATCCTTCCTCGCTATAATTCTGCATCAAAAAATAACAGGCATCAGCTAAATCATCAACATGTAAAAATTCGCGCTTGGGTTTTCCTGTTCCCCATATTTCAACAAAAGGCAACTGCGCTTTTTTTGCAATAATAAATTTTCGCAATAAAGCAGCCAGCACATGAGAATTTTCAGGATGATAATTATCGTTAAGTCCGTACAAATTCGTAGGCATTACAGAGATAAAATTGCAGGCGTACTGTTTACGATATGCATTGCATAATTCAATACCCGCGATTTTTGCAATAGCGTAAGGCTGATTTGTTTCTTCAAGATAGCCGCTTAAAATATATTCTTCTTTTAACGGCTGCGGCGCAAGTTTTGGGTATATGCAAGATGAACCCAAGAAAAGTAATTTCTTAACTGCATTTGCATATGCAGCATGTATGATGTTTGCTTCTATTAAAAGATTATCGTAAATAAATTCTGCGCGATAAACATTATTTGCAACAATGCCACCAACTTTTGCTGCAGCAAGAAAAACATAAGCTGGTTTTTCTTCTTCAAAAAAATTATTCACTGCAGATTGGTTGCGCAAATCAAGTTCAGCAGAAGTTTTGAGAATGAAATTTTTGAAGCCTTCAGTTTTTAGTTTGCGTAAAATGGCCGAGCCCACCATTCCATTATGCCCTGCTATATAAATTTTTTCTTCTTTATTCATTGTTGAATAATTCTATGACCATAAATTATTCATACTGATTTTTTACAGTGTATCCTGCTTCCTTTAATAATTTTTCGCGGCTGAACAATTCTACGTCAGCACGCACCATTTCTGATATAAGCGCTGAAAGATCGTAAGCGGGTTGCCAGCCTAATTTTTCTTTAGCTTTTGTTGCATCGCCAATTAAAGAATCAACTTCAGAAGGTCTGTGGTATCGCGCATCTATGCAAACAACTTCTTTACCTTCTTCCAATTGATACGCGCTATGTGAACATGAAACAACGAATCCTTTTTCTTTTTCGCCTTCTCCCTTAAAAATAATTTCTATGCCAAGTTCTGCAAAAGCCTTTCGAATAAATTCTCTTACTTCTGTTGTAACACCAGTGGCAATTACATAATCTTCCGGCTCATTCTGCTGCAACATTAGCCACATTGCGTGTACATAATCTTTTGCATGTCCCCAATCTCTTTTAGCATTAAGATTGCCCATGTATAATTTATCCTGCATGCCTAATGCAATCTTAGCAACCCCACGTGTAATTTTTCTTGAAGCAAATGTTTCGCCACGTAATGGACTTTCATGATTAAAAAGAATTCCGTTGCATGCATACATATTATATGCCTCCCGATAATTAACCGTTATCCAGTAAGCATACAATTTAGCAACCCCGTAAGGTGAGCGTGGATAGAATGGTGTTGTTTCTTTTTGCGGTGTTTGCTGCACTTTTCCATAAAGCTCTGAAGAAGATGCCTGGTATATTCTTGTTTTTTTTGTAAGATTTAATAATCGCACAGCTTCAAGAATGCGCAACGTACCCATAGCATCGGTATTGGCTGTGTATTCGGGTGAATCAAAACTTACCATAACATGGCTCATTGCGCCAAGATTATAAATTTCGTCGGGTTGCACTTCCTGTATAATTCGAATGAGATTAGGAGAATCTGTAAGATCGCCATAATGCAGTTTTAGCTGTACATTTTTTTCATGAGGATCTTGATAAAGATGATCTATTCTTTCTGTGTTAAATAAAGAACTTCTTCTTTTTATACCATGCACTTCATATCCTTTAGATAATAAAAGCTCCGTAAGATAAGATCCGTCCTGACCTGTAACACCTGTAATCAATGCTTTCTTCATACCATATTGTATGTAACAAATTTAGCTTAATAAAAAGTACAATAATTAAAATAGTAGAATAAGCAATGAAGGAAGCTGTTGCAGAATATTTTGTATTAACTAATGGCGTGCATTACTTCTTCTGTATAACGGTGCATTATTTTATCTATGTCTAAAAACTCTTCTGCATATCTGCGGGCATTACTGCAAATTTCTGAATAGTTATTATGCAAAGCATTTTCAGTTGTTTCTGATAACGCAGATAAATTTTCAGCCGGGCAAACAAGACCAATGTTATTTTCGGTTATCATTTTATAAATACCTGAATCTGCATTAGCTGTAATTAAGGCAAGACCACCAACAGATAAAATAGTAGTTAATTTAGAAGGCATAACATGATGCGCTACATTAGCCTTTAATATTATTAAATGCACATCTGCCATGTTAAGGAACTCACTTAATTTTTCAGGTGCTTGCAGCGGTAAAAAGCTAAGATTAGTTAACTGTTTTTCTTTGGCAAAATCTTCTAAATTTTTTTTGTATGGACCAGAACCTGAAATTACAAACTGCGCCTTAAAATTTCGTTGCATAAAAATTTCTGCAATCTCAATTACTGTTTCAAGCCCTTGTTTTTCGCCGATAGAACCAGAGTATAAAACAACAGGAATATCCGGATCAAAGCCAAAATTCATTTTCAAATCAGGTTTGTTTTGCAAGGGGAAAAATTTTTTGGTGTTTGCCCAATTTGGAAAAAGATAAACTGGTTTGTTACTTTTTAGTTTTGCTCTTTCTGCCATATCTGAAGAGATAGTAGAAATTTTATCTGCCTGTTTTAAAATATATTTTTCAATCTTAAAAAGCAAACTAAGAAAGCGCATAGAACTTATCATCTTTAAATCGTTTGCAACATCTACCTGCATATCTTGTATATGATATAAAAATTTAGCCTTGCAAACTTTTTTATACAATGCTGCTAATAAACCAAGTGATAAGGGCGGTGTAACATTAATTATATAATCAAATTTTTTTCCTGTAAGGCGAATAAGTTTGATGCTGACCGAACTAAAAAAAGACAAATCCAGTAACATGCGGCTTTTGCCTCGCGGATCTACGGGCACATAATGTGGACAACGATAAATTGTTATTTTATTTCCGCCTGATGTTATCTTAATTTCCTTACTAAACCATTTTCTCTTTTTTGTGTAAGGCTCCTGTACCTGCCAAAAAGGGTAATAAGGATAAGTTGATATAACAGTGCAATTAAAACCATGGTCGGCAAGCCAATTCATCATTTCATTATTGTATTTTCCTATGCCTGTTGGCTCAGGAAAATAATTGCCACAAATAAGTAAAACCCTTTTTTTCATTAAAACATTTAGGTGCCGAAACAATCACAGCAATGTATTATCCTTAATCATATAAAAATACACTAAATCATTAAACTTTTTTTATAGCTGCTGGCGCTTCAGCTGAATAAAAACTGTAGCCCCGTAAAAAATCATATTTATCAATATGCTTCTGCACCATTTCTATGAATTCAGGTTTCCAATTTATTTGACTTCTTGTTTGTTTCGGGCTGGCGAACACAATACTCGCACAATCTTTAAGGTAAGCTTCATCAACGTCATTTACACCTAAGAATTCGCACATTTTAAGAATTGATTTTTTGGGGTCTGCAATAAAACTTTCATTATATATGTCCAATATTGGAAACTTATTTTCCTTTTTAATTTTGCTTATTGTTTCTACATCATTAAAATGATCCTGTATACTTTTTAATAAAAGTTCATCATTCACCTCTCTTAAAACATGGCTACCACCGCGGGCACGCGTTGTAATATTGTCGTAAGGGTTTCGAATTACATGAATGAGCAGCATTTCCTTTTGAACAATGTTTTTTATATCAAGTAACAGACCCAGGTTAGCGCCTAATCTTTTACTCGATGCACCTCCTTTTTTATCACCAATTACTTTAAGCTCCTTATATTTTCCTTGCCATTGATTAGGAACATTATAAACATAGCCTCTCCAAACACAACCTTGTTTTGCAAACCATTCTGATCTTGCAAGTATCATTGAAAAAATGGTCTTTTGCGATTTTGTATTTTCAGTTAAATTAAGAACATCCAATTCATGAGAAAGTACAATATTGGGGTGTGCATCTAAAATTGCACCTATAAGACTATGACCGCTTCTGGGATAACCAATAAACATTACATACTTTTCAATGCTATTGTAATCTTTACTGCGCCTGAATTTATTATAATAGCTTCTGGCGTATAAGTAGGTTGTATCCTTTATTTTATTCCAAACTCTTTCAAAGGTTATCTTTTTTCGCATCAGGATTTAATTTTTATTTGAATATTGCGTTAAGCAGCTTTGTTATGTTTCTCTGACATTAATGACTCATATTTTTTTACGACAACAACGGATAATAATAATATTGGTGGAATAATAAATCTTAAAGCAGTCATAGGAAACAATAATGTTTTTATCAAAGTCCAAAATACAACAATCACATAAAAAAAAACATACAAACTGTTTTTATCCTGGCTGTGATTTCTAAAGAAAAAAACAAACGCAGATAAAATTATTAAACCAACAATGGCAATAATGCCTTTAAGATTTAAAAGATTTTCTCTAATTACCTTTAGATATTGCTGTACAGTGATAGTTTGTTTTATTAGAGGATTAGCTGTATTATCAATAAATGCGTGATAAAATAAATTATTCCAGCCGGGATAATCTGTGTTTCGCATGATAAGAAAATAAATTGCCGCCATTATCAATAGGTACCCAACTGAAATATAAAATGGAATTTTCTTTTTCCATTTACCTACTAATATAATTCCAAACAGTAAAAAAGAAAAAATTACATTCTCCGGTCTGGTTAGTATTGATAATATCAAAAACAAGACACACAAAAAAAGCTTATTAGTTTCTAAAAATAAATATGAACCAATCAACAAAAACAAACATGCCAATGTATCAGGATTTGATCTTGTTGCTAACGGTATAGATATTGCACATGCTACTAGTAAAACCGCTATTAAATTCTTAAAAGATAAATTAAATTTTCTGTACCAGAAATAGGACAAAAGATTAATGAAAAAGAAAGAAATAAGTGAGGGCAACACTGTTGCATATGTAAGACTTATTCCTAATTTATAAAACAAAAAAATGATGATTAAGTAAACCGGTTTAATATCGAAAAAAGATAATTGCGTCTTAAATGCATTAGCGTCTTCAGCCATTTTTTTTCTATAGGGATCACGTGCGTCAACGAGATCTTTATATTTTTTAGGAGGTAAATTTTTTTGAGCTGTGCTATAGGTAGTTTCATGAATTTGATCAAAGGAGCTTACTCCATCCATTTTCTGTACGATGGACATATATGGTAACATATCCCAATTATAATCGGGCACTGTTCCTAATACAACTGTAATAGCGAATATGATAAGCGCATATAAATAAATAAATTTACGTTTCGCCATATTAAACTATTACAAATTAAATTTAAGCACCAAAAATGCTCAATGTATTAAAGCCAAGTCTTTTTTTCACTAAACCTACAGCCATTAAATTAGTACTTGCCACGGCAATTGCTGTTGAAACAGCAGAGCCCATTGCACCAAAAATTGGATTTAATATTAATGCAAGTACTACCGCCATTACGCCATTGATTATTGTGATATTTCTCATGTCTTTTTCATGACCGCTCATAGTTAATAAATAACCAGTTGAACCTGTAATAACATTAATAAATTGTCCTAATGCAAGTACGCGCAAATATTCTGCTCCACCCGTGAAACCCTTACCAAAAAGAGCCATAATATTGTTAGGAAAAATCCATATAAGCAAAACCAGCGGCAAAGAAACCACTACCATTAGTCTGGTAGTATTCTGTACGTACTTTTTTAACTCCGTCATTTTTTTCTCATTATACATGTTTGCAAATCTTGGAGCGCTTACAAAACCTATCGCCTGCAATATAAATGTTATAAGCATTGATGTATTTCTTGCAACGGCGAGGTGTGCAAGTTCTTGCGGTGTGTTAAATATACCTGCAATAAATTGACCGCTCCATGTTACCATTTGCTGCATAATAGCAACTATCCATAATGCAGAAGAGCTTTTCCATAAAATAACTGAATCAAACTGACCTTTTGCTGAAGGTATATCTTTACGCCACCAGTAATAGCCCAAAAGCGTTGCTCCTATTGCAGACAGGAAATATAGCATAGAAGCTATTGTACCATTGTGTGGCGCAAAAATTAAAACCAAAATAATAAGTAAAAGTGGAGAAACAATTCTTAAAATACTTACTGAGTAAACAACCTTTTTCAATCCCTGTAAGGCCATTCCATAAAGATTGTAACATGCGTAAAAAGGAATAGACAAGGCTATCCAAATTAATGGGTTTTGAAATTCGGGCTTATGAAAAAAATCGTTTGCAATAATGCGCGAAAAAACAGAAACAATTATTGCCATTCCACATGTTACATACAACCCCCATTTCATTAGAATATTTATAACTCCATGAACCTTTTCCCACTCCTGCCGCTTGCTGTGAATACTTACAAAGCGCAATACAGACTGATCTGCTCCTACCCTTCCTATCGTTCCCAAAACAACAGAAACAGTTACAGCCAAAAAGAAATATCCCGATTCTTTTTCGCCCAGGTATCTTGCAATTACTACATTCATCAGAAACGCAATACCCGCACCCGCAACTCTTACAATTAATGCAAGCATTGAATGTGCTACTAATTCCTTGTTCTCTTCCTTCTTACTAAATGCTGCAATTTTTTTATACATCAATTATATTGTCTATTAATACTGATAAGTTAACCTGATTCTGTGTTTGCAGTTTTTTAAAAAGTTATATTGGTTTATTCAAAGCGAATTATATATCTCAACCGTACGATTACAAACATACCTTAACGAAAAAATACTGCTACTTGAATTACAATTTTTTTTCAAATTATTGTAATCATCATTACTCATATAAAACGCTTTTTTAATTAACTGAACCATACCTACATAGTCATCAAGATCATTAATAAGAAAACCATTTACGTTTTCAAAAACCTGTTCTTTTAACCCTCCGCTTGGCGTGCTTATTACTGGTGTTCCAGAGAACAAAGCTTCACTGGCAACCAAACCAAAAGGTTCGTTTCTTGAAGGAAAGAAAAACCATTTTGACCGATTATTTATAACGTTGAGTTCGGTTTGTTTTAAAGCAGGGATATAAGTTATTAAATTGGGGTTTTCTTGCTTTATTCTCTTTAATTCACTCTCATATTTTTTTAACCCTAAACCAACAACACACCACCGGCATCCAAACTTTGCAGTGTCCTCCATTAACTTCAACACTATATCAAATCCTTTTCTTTCAATTAAAGATCCTACAAATAAAAAGTCGTATAATTTTTCTTCATTCATTGGAAAAAATACACTGTCATCCACGCCTGCACTCAATACTTCATTCACGGGAACTTTCATTACTTTTTCAAAGTCGGTTTTCATTTCTTCACCAACACTAATTATATAGTCGCTTTTTTTTAGAAAGAACCGAAACATGCTTCTGAAAATTTTATTTTCCATTTTCTCATAGAAATCTGAGCCATGTATTGTTACAATGGTTTTGGTGCCTTTTTTTCTTGCATAAAAATAAGTGAGTGGCAAAAGAGGAAAATAATAATGTACATGAATAATGTCGTACCTGTTTTCTTTTAAATGCTTAATTACTTTTCTAAAATAAACAAGATATTTTTTTACACTTCCCCACATATCAGTAAACTGCCTGTACATTCCCATTAATTCATAGCTGTTATCTTTATCATGTTCTTTTAAATATTCGTATTGATTGGTAACAAAAATTCCCGACGAAGGCTTTTCAGGTGAAGGAGCCATGTTTGTGAGGATAAATATTTTTTTCGAAGCCATGTCTATAATGTTTTATAATCTGTGCGCTGTTTAAAAATTGTATAATCTTCTTTTAAATATTTATCAAATATTTTTTCTGAAACTTCAGGTGGCACTGCATTTTTATTATCGTAGCCTTTTGTTTTAGTGTTCTTATTAATTAAAAAATTTCTTATCTTCTTTCTAATTGCGAAAGAAGGCATTATTGTTTTAGCGAGTTTCTTAACAGGATTTTCCTGAAACAATATGCGTTGTATTGCGTAGGATTTAGGTGCGTAAGAAGAATTATCTTCTACATTGTATTTATAATTTACAAAATGAGAAACGCTTATAAAATTTTCAATTTCCCGTATGGTATAAGGTAGATTATTTTCATTATAAATATCTTTTTCAGCTTCTAATATTAAAACGTTTTCTTTTTTAAAAAGCGAGTACACATCATTTAGAATGCTGTTATATAAGCTGTTTCTTATGATAGTAAAATACCTGTTTACCTTTTTTTGGCTCAGTTCTGTCTCAATCGCTTTTTCTATCGGCAAATCATAATTTGCTCTGCGTATGTTATGATAGTATTCAGATATCAAGCGCTTGATAGGATTTCTTACTGTAATAATAATTTTTACATCTTTATTGTAAGTATCAGCGTAATCTTTAATTCTCTTTAAAGTTTCAAATGAATCACAATATGTAGGGGAAATTTCACCAACTACCTGGTTTGGCTTAGCGTCTGAAAAATGCTTGTTGTACCATTTATATCCTTTGTGATAGCCGTGACTAAAAAATTGAATTTCTTTTTTTGGAGATAAGTATATCTCAGGATTTTGGATAAGAATATTTTGAAGAAGTGTTGTGCCGCATTTAGGTGGTCCGATTATAAAAAAATCAAGCATAATAAATATAAGTTCAGCACTATTAACTAGTGCTTAATTTTTTAAAATTTCCAAAGTTTAAAAGAATAGCCAGAAATAGAGAGTTCATTCCTGATTGAATAATGTGACCTGCAAAAACGGCAACACCAAAAATTAACAGGCAATTAAAAATCAGCAGAAGTTGTTTTCTGTCTTTTTTAATATTTACCTTTTTTAAAGAATCAACAAAAAATATCAGCGGTATAATAAAAAAGAGATAACCTAATACGCCAAAGCCTTCAAGCACATCCAGAAAATTATTTTCGGTATATCCTGTCCAAACATGACCAATAAAAATGCTGACAGGATTATGAATAAATATTTCTTCCAAAATACCAACGGCTGTTTCTCTTTTTAAACCTCCGGTTAATATCGTCTCCCAACCTTGTTGATGAGCGAAATAAGAAAGTCTCGTCCAGAATAAAGTTATTTGCTGTACTATACTGCTTTGAAAAACGATTGCACCAACTATAATAAGAACCAGTATAACAAGCCGTCTGTAAAAGCTTGATAACATAACTACAATGGTAACGTTTAGAAAAACTGATATCAACGCTGTTTTGCTTAATAATCCTAAACTGCATACCAAAAAAAGAAAGGCAAAACCGTAAGTAACCCAAAACCCTTTCTTAGAAAAAAAGTATAATCCAACGCCTGATAAAACTGTGAGTACTCCGCCTACTTCATTGCCGGCATAAAAGAAACCCGTTCCACCAACAAAGTCTCCGGTTTTATTAACGCCATAGTTGCTAAACCCGATATTGACATACGATAAGGAAATATTTAGAGCCATTATAAAAATGTTTACATACAATATAGTGTAAAGATTTTTTTGGGTAATTCTTCCCTGCTCAATTTGGCTCCTGAACAAAATTAAAAAGATGGGAAACAGAATTAGTTTAAAAATAATGTCAAAGTCAATTGTTTGAAATTTAAAAACTATATACTGTGCGGCTCCTAACGTGAGAAAAATAATTGTAAGAAAAAAAGGTACTGCCCTGCCTTTAATATTTTTATCTAAAAGAAATACAGTAAAAATAATAACCAATACTGCAGCTCTGATTAATGTATTAAAAAGAGAACTTCCGTTACTTTCATTTAAAAAATAACCACCAACCATGTCAATCAAAAGCCAACCTGCTTCAATATAAAAGATCAGTTTATATAAAAAATTTAAGAAGGCTGCTCTGCTCATATTTTCGCATTAATCCATTTAGTTATCGGCTTTCACTTGTCTTTATCTTATTAGAATCCTTGTTGTGAAATTGAGGTTTCCAAAGCTCATAAACATTTATACCAATAATATCATTCAGGCTTTTCAAGTCTTCTTCAAAGTATGCAAATAAAGCTTGTCTTTCTTCAAACGAAAGTGGCGTATATTTTTTTTCTGTTTTATTATACTTATCCAGTGTTGGTAATATCTGACGACGATAAAAAGATTTTACGCCAAAAGGCAACACCTTACCAACATTGCGACGAAATCTTGATTCTTTGTTTCGAAGAAAACGATGCAGCGTTTTAAGCCTTACATCGCCAGATCTGTTATAAGCATTATTAGTATTTACAATTACAGATTCATCAACGCCTAAAAAATTGAACACCTTCTTCATTTGCCCCTGGCTGTCTGCTATAAAATCGGAATCAAACAAAATCAAAAATTTATCTTTAGTAAACCATTTTAGCCAATTTGATAAATGCTTAGCATACATACCTGAATTTACATAAGCCAAATCTGTTTGTTCTGTAAGGTTTCCCTTTAGTCTTTCATCTTGTAATTTTATGGCATCAAAAAATTTTATTTTGGAAGACTCCCATCCATTTTTTATTGCGAAATGATAAGCCGAATAAGCGCGGTCAACAGGATTACGCAACATAACTATCAGCTTTGCGTCTTTGTTATAATTATATACTCTTTCCGGAGCTTCTTGTGAAGTTAGCATGTGAACAAACGCACCACCAACTACTTTTTGTGCAGCATAAGTTTGATAAAAGCGATGAAAGTGTTGTACGCCTTGATTATATACTCTGTCTTCTACAAAAAAATGATTTTCCTTAACTTCCGGCATATAAATGTCCGGATGCTCATTTAAATAATTATATAATGAAGTGGTTGCTGATTTTTGTGCGCCAATAATAAAAAAATCTACCTTGTTAATCATTTCGACATCATTTAATCAATTTAACCAATCTGACAATTGAATGCTCCTGCTTTTTAAATAATTTGAAAGACGTTTATTTGATTCTTTATACGTAGAATAAAGAAGTTCTTTACTCTCACCATCTATAATTTTATTGTTTTTTTCTTCCTGGTTTACCTTATAATATAGATTTCTTAGTTTAACTTTTAGCTGATGGTTTCTTCTGAGGAAAACTTCAAAACTGTTATTTAAAAAAAGTGCAGCCGAGTGAACTAATTTATTTTTTACGAAAACAGTTTTATTTTCTGTAACAAATTCCATATTCAGAAAAGGTGTATCATCTATCTGCAGCCATTTTGCGAGATCAACCATTATAGCTTTAGGGTTAGTGATAAGCTTTTCAAAATAAATTATCTTAATTTCTTTATCGTAAGCGTCAACCCATTCCGGAACAAAGTCGTTATACATTCCTTCTTCAATTGATCGTCTGTAAAAATTGTTATCCTGCAAAGGATATTTCATTTCTTCAATACACTTTTGTATGAATATTTTAAGATCTTCATCCGGCTTTATAAATAATTTTGCCCTTAACCAATTATAGTTTGATAAAAATCTATCAACAGGCTCTCTTAGAATAACAATAACTTTATGGGGTGGCAAAACTTCAATCATTTTATCTCTTAATAATTTTCCTCCATACATATAAGCAGGGCTCGCATCAATAGCATATTTCTCGTTCTTACGATCAGCAAAATATTTCTTATAATCTTCAATAGGATCAGGCTGCTTTTTATAACGCAAAGGAGTAAAATAATCTAATTCCTTTTTTCCGGAACCATATATTTCAGAATGTCCGGCCAAATAAGTATATAAAGAAGTTGTTGCTGCTTTGTGTGCCCCAATAATTATTAAGTTTGGTAAATCTCTGCTCATTTAAATTCTTCTTTATTACAATTATTATAAAACGTATTTTTTAATACTTTCATTATAGTGCTACGTTTATAACGAAACACTACTTTATTTAAAAATGCAACTCGCCTATCTATTGCAAATTCAACTTTGCAATTTGCTGGCGTTTAGATTTAGTTTGATACAACTTCTTTAGCAGAAAATTTCTCATCGAAGGAATGTATTAGTGAAGCTGTTTCAAAAATATTAGTTTTAGAAGATGCGCCAAATAATATTGATTCAATGTTTGGCAAACTGCATACATATTCTATTGCTTGTTTAGGAGGAATTGCGCCAGCAGCCAATACCTGCATTGCAATGGCTCTAACCTTTTTTGTTTTTAAAACTTCAATATAACTTTCTTTGCCGCCAGACATTCTAAAACCCACCTTATTAATAGAGGCGCATATAATTGGGTTTTCAATTCCTACTTTTTCCAAAGCATTTAACAGCATGGGCAAATTCATTGTTATAAAACCTGCTTCTGCATTGTATTTTTTTTCAACGTAGTTATGAAAAGCTTTTAGCACATCAATCATCCCTAAACCTAAAAGAAGATCGGTTATAACATTTTGCAAAAAAATTGCCGGCGTGTTGATGCCTTTAAACATTTTCATTTCTGCATCAACCATTAATTCCATTATGGATAAATAGTCTTTCGAGAGATATGCCATTCCGCCTTTAAATAAAGAGCCGAAAAAATTGCCAGGCACATATTCTTTCAGTGCACCCATTACGCCCAACTCAGTAACTGCATTCGCATATTTGTGTGCATACGGCATACAAGGGAAAATCTTGAAATTTTTATATTTTTCAGGATCGTTTCGTATTGCTTCACAGATATTAGCAATTCTATCGTGCGTGGTACACATGAAAGTATCAATGCCTGCTTCAATTGCATAATCAAGTGTTCTTAATATTGCCTTGTCTTCTTTAAACTTAATAGATTGAGCCCTTGATTTTTCATCAGATATGTGGTTAACGGCAAAAAACTGATTATCTCCAAAAAGTATTCTGTCCATTTTAATTTTTTATACTGTTTTTAATTAATGATATTACTTTATCAGTATGCCAAGCACTTTCAAAATTATTTATTGTATTAGGTACTGTACCTTGAATAGCTTTTATAAAATAATCTACCTGAAGAGAATATTCTTCACCACGCAAATAGAAATCTACTGGCTGCGTTAAATCAGTTACATATTTTACATTCCAATCTTTTGTATAACCTTCGGGGCAATCTGAAGTTTTAAAATAAACTTTCAATTCATTTGCATCACAAATAATCTTGCCTTTGCTGCCATTAATGGTTATTGAAGTGGACATCTTCCTATAGGTTTCATCGCTCCAGTTTACGGATAAGACACCGGAAACGCCGGAAGATAATTGCAAAAGCGAAAACACAGAGTCATCTACATTTTTAGAATAGAACGATTTCATGAGAGCGCCCTTTACGCCGGTAATAGGTGCTAAAATATAATTAATAAGATCTATTACATGTGATGCATAATCCATCAAACATCCGCCACCTTCTGAAGGGTCTGCCCTCCAGTTATTTTGTTTTGCACGAACTACAACCGGCCCATAAGCTTCACCGGTAAAATGAAATATATCGCCCAGGTATCCTCCATCAATAATTCTTTTCACTTCCTGAAATGTTCCAACAAATTTGTTGTGATAACCAACCTGGTTAATTACTTTTTTTCTTTTGCTTAATTCAACTAAATCTTGTCCTTCTTCAACTGTTAAACAGAAAGGTTTTTCTGCAAATACATGCTTACCATGATCAAGTATTTTCTTAACCATTTTTGCATGAAACTTTGTTGGTACTGCAACGAAAACTGCATCAAGATCAGCCTTGGTAATCATTTCCTCGTAATCATCATAGCCTTTAAAAGAAGAATATTTTTTTAAAACATCTAATACCAATTTAGAAGTATCGCATACGCCCGCTACTTCAACATCTGGATGTGCACCCAAAATAGAAAGATGAGATATACCCATTTTGCCTGCGCCTATTAAACCTACTTTAATCATATCTTATTTAATTAATAAAGCAATTAGATTTTTTCTATGTAATCAATTAAAGCTCCAACTAATTTTTCTTTAGTTGATACAAATGGTTTTGGAACGAAGTTTTCAGCTTTAGCTAACACATCTTCAAATGTTTCGTTCTCGTTCCACGGTATTATATAACCAGATCTTGCGAATTCGTTTAAAAGATCAAGTTGATGATCGTCCACATGCTCTTTGTATTTTTTTAACCTTGGAACTACAATTAATTTTTTACCCTTTCTCACACCAGATAATACAGACCCAATTCCTGAGTGCACAACTACTATCCGCGCCTCGTCATAAAGTTTATCTAGTTCTGCCGGTGCAAAAAACTGAACTACTTCTAAATACTCAGAAGAAAAATTTGTATGACCTCTTTGAACAATTATTTTCTCCGTTACTTTTTTTTCAATAACAGCTTTTTCTATTGCTCTTAATGGCCTTTGAAATTCAATATTAAATGTTCCCAGCGTAACCAGTATCATTAATAAATACCTCCAAAATATTTAGACTTTGGATATAATGCCTTAGCACTTTCCCACTGTACGATAAACAAATCTGTTATAGGATAAACAATATTTGCTGACTTTGCTTTTGTATTTACTCTAGCATAACATAAAATCCAGATTATTTTTTTACCGAGTAATTTACCAAGTAAACACATGGGAACAGCGGTGTGGCTGCCTGTTGTAATAATAACCTTGGGTTTAAATGAAATGAGAATTTTTAAAGAAAGAAAAAAGTTTGTAAAAAAATTTGTCCAGAATATTATAGAGTTTCTTGCAGTATCAGGTTTTAAAAATTTTATGTTATACTGCTTAGCTAAAGGCCTTGTTGTTTCAACATCCTCAGTAACGATAAGGTAATTATATTTTTCCCGTAAGTCTTTAAGTTCTAAAATTTCAGTTATATGCCCACCTGCCGATCCTACAAATAAAATATTCTTCTTTTTTTGTTCTTTGTTTTTCATAAGAATCTACTATTAGGATATGCAAAACTATTTTATAAATACAAACACCCCTAATTTCTTAAAATAACCCATTCATCTTTATTTAATTTCTTTTTATTGGGCTGGATAGAACTTACAACCCTGTTGGTTGGTATAAAAACATTATTGTTTAATGCGTAAAGTATAGTTTCATTATCACCTATTATTGATACATAATCACCATTGTTCTTAACAGCATATTTGTTTTTAACTACATTGTATATGTCCTTAAAATATTGATAGGAAGGTCTTTCTTGCCCGTTTGCGTCAAAGAAACCTGTTGTACCATTCTTCTTTGGATCATCCACAAGCTTAAACAGGTAAATGGTTTTTATATTATTATTATATGCTAAAATAAGCGCTCTTATAAGTAAGGCTCCAAATTGTGGAGAGTTGGTTATATCTGTTCTTCCCGGTGTTGAAACTTTTTGATAAGCAAACATGTTAAACTCAGTAATTATTGAATTGTTCAACCTTGGTAGTTTTACCTGCGTAATATCAGCACCTTGATCTCGATAATAATGAAATGAAAGATTTACATTATCAAAAAAAGAATTGTCGTTTAAGAAGTTATAATAATCTGAACTTTTAGAAGAACCTTGCTTTGCAAAGTTTGAAGTAAATCCGCAACAGTAAACAGGCTTATTATATTTAGCCAAAGTTTGCTTTATAGCTTTAGCAGCATTAATAAATTCAGACGGTTGTCCCCAAAAATATAGTTTCGAGTCGGGTTCATTACCTATCTCAAAACTTACATTATCTAACAAATTTTTACTTTGAAGGTCATCCAAAAAATTTGATAAATATGATTGAAATGGTGCAATATTTACAGGGGCCCTTCTATTTGTAAAGCTCCTCATGCTGCTCTGTTGTGCATCATCTGAAGCATGATTGTATTGAATGGAAGATATATCCGGAAAATTTGAAATATCCAGTAAAACATTAAAGCCATTTCTCACAAGCGGTGTAAGAAGATTTGCTGCCATGCCGGGATGATTAATCAAATTTTTTGTAAAGGGCTCGTAAACCCGCAAATCCGTAATGCCGTCTTGTTTAATTATTGGTAATACCTTTTTGAAAAGATCTGCCTGACCCAAATCAGCAAGAAAACCTATATTAAATCCAAAGTTAATTTGCTTAAAATTTCCTTGTTTTAAATTCTTATTATTTTTTGCAGCTATGTTACTTATATCCTTTTTGGAAGGTTCCTTCTCTGTTTTATCCAAAGATTCTGCCTCCGATTGCGCGCTTATACTTGAAGAATCAACAAAACCGTTTCTTACTTCATTTTTTTTATCTTTTTTAGAATCATGAGTTTCAGCGGTTGAACATTGAACAAATAAAAAAACCTGCAGCAGTAAAAGAATACTCAGATGTTTGTAACTCATACATGTGAATTTATTAGATTATACTTTTACTTTTTTTTCGCTTCTTTTTTTGATTTCCATATCCATATCCATAGCCGTATCCATAACCATAACCATATCCATACTTATAAGAAGAACTTTTCTTAACATCATTTACTACCAGGTATAAGTTAGGGAATTTCTTAGTTTCTATAATATCATTTATAATATTCAAACTATTCTTAAATGAATACTGCTGACGAATTACATATAAATTCACATCACTAAAGCGGCTGAGTATTTGCGAATCAACTACCGCGCCAATTGGTGGGGAATCTATTATAATTACATCAAAAATTTTACTTAATTCAGCAAACATCTCATCTACTTTTGGTGACATTAGCAATTCTGCCGGGTTGGGGGGTAACGGACCAGAACTTAAAAGGAAAATGTTTTTACCTATTGGCAACGTTTGTATAAACTGCTGCACTTTCTGATTGGAAATTACATAATTGCTGAAGCCAGAAGTGTTAGGCATATTTAACATAGAAGATATCTTTGGCTTACGCAAATCCATTTCAATAAGTAAAACTTTTTTCCCCGAAAAAGCATAAACCTGTGCGAGATTAACCGCAATAAAGGATTTTCCCTCGCCAGACATACTTGAAGTAATTAGAATTTTTGAGCATTCTTTTTGGCCAGTTAAGAAATCCATGTTGCTTCTAAAAATGCGAAACTGTTCTGCCATAACCGAACGGCTGTGGTCTTCTTTTAAAATATTATTTTCACTATCATTATGCCCTATTTCAGCAAGTATTGGACAATCGGTTTTTTCTTTTATGTCATCCCTTGAGGTAATGTGGCTGTTTAAAATATACTTTAATATAACAAAGCCAACAGGAAAAATAATTCCAAGCACTACACTTATACCCAGCACAATTATTTTAGAAGGGAAATAAGGTTTATATTCTGATTTTGGATTTGCAATTAAGTTTGCCGTAGGAAAATTTGAAGCTTTCGTAATTGCTGTTGTTTCGCCCTGCTGAAGTAAAAATAAATAAAGAGCCTGCTTAACATCTTGTTCGCGGGTAAGATCAACATATTGCCTTTCCTGGCTTGGCACATTGCTTAAGATACTGCCTATCTGACTATTTTGACTCACTAAATTATCGCGCGTTGTTTGTAATGCAGTTTGTTGGTTTTGCAGATTTTTTATCATATCTGCACGTGCTGCATTCAGCTGTACATCTATATTTTGAACTAACGGATTTCCTTCTGTTGTTGATAACAGCAACCTGTCTCTATCTGAAATTAGTCCATTATATTTTTGAACAAGTGAAACAAAATTCGGATCGGCATTTACCAAAGTTGGAACAGGCCTTTTTGTATCCTGTGTTACATTATCGAGCATTGTTTTAACTATGCTTAGCTGTACATCAACCTGGTTAAGTTTATTGTAATAATCGCTGGAATTGGTAACCAGTGCCTTCGCTTGTTCTGTAAGATCAGCTATTTTATTTTTCTCCTTAAAATTCTGAATCTGTCCTTCAATATTGTTTAAATCTTTAGATACGATATCAACCTGCCCTTTTATAAAAGCAAGTGTACTATCCGAAATTCTGTTTTTTTCATTAAGATCACGTGCTATATATGCATTGATAAGACTTTGCATTATTTCCTCACCTTTCTGTGGAACCGTTGAATTGAGTGTTAATGCAATTACCGTTGCGTTATCATCAGTAATATCATAGGTCATGTTACTCTGTAAGTTGTAAACCTCTTCATCCGGCGAAATATAATTTACTTCATAATGATCGCCATAATATGGCATTCCTGTAGGCGTTAAAACAATTGTTCCAAAAGCAGTGTGAATGCTGTCGCCGTACTTTGCTTTGGTCTTATCTAGTTTAACTTTTGAATGAAATCCAAAGACCTTTGTATACGCGCTTACATTAAAATGATCTCTTGAATGATTTTTAGGAAAACTTATATCAACAGAAAAATCTTTTACAGTATCTACTGAAGGAAAAAAATCAAACTTAAAAGGAGCATTCTTATATAATTCAACAGCGGTTACTGGATCTTCAGCAAAATAGGTAACATTCAAAGTCATTTCTTTGGTTACTTTTTGCAGAAGATCGGGCGATTCTAAAATGTATAACTCATTATACACATTGCTTTTTACACCAAACAAACTGCTAAGTGCCTGAGTACTGCTAGAGCTTCCCATAAAAGAAAGCGGGCTTCCGCTGTTTTGATCATCCTCAACTAAAACCTGTGCAGATATTTGGTAATAAGGAGTTACAAATAATATAAAAAGTATTCCGGCTATAATAAACCCGATAAAGGAGAAAACAAATATTTTCCAGTGGTCAATAGCACGGGAAATTAATTTTTGTATATCGAAGTCTTCATTCTTTCCAGAATCTATCTTTCTTTTTTCATCCATCTAATTAATTATTACTATTATTTACAATTTTACCCTTGCAAAGAAAACTATAAGTAGTGAAATAACCGATGCGGCAATGGTAATCTCTCTATTACGTGCAGCGTCTGTACTTGCGGCTTTAGCCTTATTGGGCTCAACATATACAACATCATTGGGTTGCAAATAGAAATATGGTGAGCTCATTATATTTTTAGAATTTAAATCCAGATGCACCATATTTTTTTGATTGTCGAGTGTATCTCTTATAACCAATACATCTTCTCTTCTGCCATAAATAGTCAAATCTCCCGCCTGCCCCAACGCATCCAAAACACTTACCTTTTCTGTCGGCATGATATACGTAGAGGGTCTCAATACTTCACCCAAAACAGTCACCTTAAAATTTGCAAACTTTATATTTACAATTGGATTTTTTATGTATTGAGACATAGCTGCAGTTATGGTATCTCTTGCCTGAATTGTAGTATAACCGGCTAATTTAATTTTTCCTACAAAAGGCAATTCTACAAGGCCATCTTTGTCTACCAGATAACCCGGAATTGTTTGTTGATTTGCAGAGGGAGGAAGATTGGATGTTTGAACAACTGCGTTTGCGCTATTCAATAAGCGGGAAATGTCTGCATCTACGGTTTCTATAGTGATAGAAAGCAAATCGTCTGGCTTTATTACAGGACTAACGAACGGAGCAGTTTTTACAGACGTCCTTAAAGCTGTATCAGGAAAATCTGTGAAATAAGGAATATTTTTATAAGGGGTGCAAGAAGAAAAACAATAAATAAAAAATAGAAAACTGAAACAGGATATAGTTGTACGGCGAATTGAGCGCTGAATAAGCAGTGTCATCTAATAAATTTAGTACGCAAATATGGATTAATTAATGATTTCAAAAAATTCAAAAATATGTAAATCAAAAAAAAGGAATGTCTATTAATAAGCATTTTCATGCCCTTTTAACACTCCAATAAACGTTAACCATAATATTTTAATATCTAACAACAAACTCCAGTTTTCCATATACCATATATCATGCTCAACTCTTCGTCTCATTAAATCTATGTCTGTGATTTCTCCCCTGTAGCCGTTTGCCTGAGCCCATCCGGTAACCCCTGGCTTAAGATACAGGCGAACCATATAATGATCTATCAGCTCATTATATTCCTTCGTATGACGAAGCATATGCGGCCTTGGGCCAACGATACTCATCTCTCCTTTAAAAACGTTTATAAACTGTGGCAACTCATCAATGCTTGTTTTGCGAAGAAATCGGCCAAATTTAGTTACACGTCTATCGTCTTTAGTTGCCTGAACCAAATCGCTTTCATTATTTACTTTCATACTTCTAAACTTTAGGCAACCAAATGAAGCGTTATCTCTTCCTGAACGCTCCTGCTTAAAAAAAATAGGTCCTTTACTTTCGAGTTTAATAAGCAACCCAATTAAAGGAATTAACCAGGAAAGTATGAAAATTATAACCAGGCTGCTTATTATAAAATCAAATGTTCTTTTTACAGTCTGATTTCGAAGACGTGCCAGTGGTTCATGGTATTTTTTTAATACAGGTATACCGCCTATGTAATGCAGGCGATACTCGGAATTTTCAATTGTCTCTTTTGGAATAAAGTTTATTCTTATACAATGTTTTTCCGCCTGGTTTGTAAGGGTGTTTATTTCCACAGGATCAATAGTTGAAACGGGAAGGTAAAATTCATTGATCTGATTTTTTTTTGCAAAATCTATATAGGGCGAAAAAGACATGGTACCCGAAAAATTATCATCATCAAAATAAACATTTCCATAAAAAAAATTTCTTCCTTTTCTTTTTAATTTTTCGGCAATATGTAAAGAAGTGTCTGTATTTCCAACCACAGCAAAACGACGACCTTTTTTTAGAATTTTATGAAGAAAATTCGAAGCTTCATTTTCAAACATGCGAACTGTTAATGCTGTAAAAGACCATGCAAAATCTATCATGAGTAAATGACCTTTAAAAAAAATATTTAATAAGGCAAAAACATGAATAATAAAAAAACCGCTACAAGTAAATACTATAAGGGTTCTTTTTCTTCCAATAAATAATCTCTCATGATTACGCTTCACAAATTTTGAAAGATTGTATAAAGCTATTCCCAGAAAACAAATATTTAGACCGCAGCAAGTAAGATTAGCAAAAACAAAGTACAGGTTTTGTTTCCATAGAAGAAAGGATGCAGAAATAAATAGATTTAATAAAACTATCCGATATATTGATAGGTAGCGATATAAAAACATTCTAATATGATTTTCCGGCTATTAGATATTTCGGGCATGCAAATATAAATCTTATAATAACACCATTGCCCCTTATCTATAAACGTAATGAAAGCAAATTACGTTCCTTTGACCTCAATATATTTTGATTATATAATATCCAAAAGAGCCTAAACATATTTTTTATCAAGCATGAACGCTTAGCTGCAACCCATGCTATTTCCGCAATTCAAACATTTATAACACGTACCGCTTCTTACTGTTATATGACCACAAACGTTACAGGAAGGTGCATCGCTTTGCATACTTTTAGCAGCAGCATTAACTGCATCCAGTCCTGACTCAGATTTTATATTGCTGGTTGCAGCGGCTTTCTGTTTTTGTGGTTGAGGTGATGTATGTACATGAACATGCAAATTGCTTAATGCCGGTTTGCCGATTATACTTGCTTCATCTTCGTTTCCGACATTAGAAACTTCCTGCCGGTCGATAACATGCACTAAATCTGTTCTTCCAAGATATTCATAAGCCAAAGCCCTGAATACAAAATCTACCAAAGATGTTGTGGTTTTAATATTTGGATGATCTACCATGCCCGCTGGTTCAAATTTGGTGAATACAAATTTTTCAACAAATTCATCTAAAGGCACACCATATTGTAAGCCAACAGAAATTGCAATTGCAAAACAGTTCATTAAACTGCGTAAGGTTGAACCTTCTTTCGCCAAATCAATAAATATTTCGCCTAATGTACCATCGTTATATTCCCCTGTACGAAGGAATAAAACCTGCCCGTTAATTTTTGCTTTCTGTGTAAAGCCTCTGCGTTTTGCGGGCAATGTTTTTCTTTCAACAATCTGAGAAAGTTTTCTTTTCAATGAGGTATCATTACTCGCCTGCATGCGCTTTTGTACTTCCTCCAGTAATTCTTCAGCACTAAGTTTTGAAAGATCAACAATGTTCGGTTCGGTTTGAAGGCTAATAGATTCAACTTTATTTTCAGTATTTGCTTTTTCTTCGGATTTCGTGTTTTCTTCTTTTTCGGATTTTTTCTTCTTCTCAGATTTATTACTTAATGGCTGAGACAACTTAGAACCATCACGATACAATGCACATGCTTTCAAACTCAATTTCCAGCTTAGCATATATGAATCTGCAATTTCTTCAACAGTTGCTTCATGCGGCAGATTGATGGTTTTTGAAATGGCGCCGCTTAAGAAAGGCTGACAAGCAGCCATCATCCTTATATGACCGTGTGCATGGATATATCTTTCTCCTTTTTTGCCGCACTTATTTGCGCAATCAAAAACAGGAAGATGTTCTGTTTTCAAACCAGGCGCACCTTCAATTGTCATTGTTCCACATACATAATCGTTGGCTGCCTCAATTTGTTCATCAGTAAAACCAAGTGAAGAAAGCAAATCAAAACTCCAGTCATTATATTGTTCTGATGAAAAACCCAATCTTTCTAAACAGGCTTCACCTAAAATAAATTTATTAAACAGGAAGTTTATTTCGAATGCTGATTTTGCAGCATTATTCAATTTCTGAATTTCTTCAGCAATAAAACCTTTCTCGCTTAATGTTTGCGGATTGATGAAAGGTGCGCCTTCAAACGTTGCAGCACCAACTGCATACTTTACAATCGCATCAATTTGTGTTGAATCATAACCCAAATGTTTTAAAGCAACCGGCACACTTTGATTGATGATTTTGAAATACCCGCCGCCGGCAAGTTTTTTAAATTTCACCAAAGCAAAATCAGGTTCAACACCAGTTGTATCGCAATCCATCACCAAACCAATTGTTCCTGTTGGTGCGATCACAGTTGTTTGCGCATTGCGATAGCCATATTTCTCTCCCAATTCAACAGCTTCAACCCATGCTTTGCACGCTGCAGATAATAAATAATCAGGACAATATTTTGCATTGATGCCAACCGGCTTTATACTCAATCCTTCATATGCATCTGATGCATCGTAAGCAGCAGCGCGATGATTGCGCATTACACGCAACATATCTTCGCGGTTCTCTTCATACTTTGGAAATGCACCTAACACAGCAGCCATTTCTGCTGATGTTTTATAAGCAACACCGGTCATGATTGCGGTGATAGCGCCTGCAATACCACGTGCTTTTTCGCTGTCATAAGGAATACCGCTCACCATTAACATGGTTCCAAGATTAGCGAAGCCCAAACCAAGTGTTCTGTAATCATAAGATAGCTGTGCCACTTCTTTTGAAGGAAACTGCGCCATCAGCACAGAGATTTCCAAAACGGTTGTCCACAATCTGCATGTGTATGCAAAACCGTCAACATCGAAAACATTTTTTTCAACATCGAAAAATTTCATCAGGTTGGCACTTGCCAAATTGCATGCAGTGTTATCTAAGAACATGTATTCTGAACAAGGATTTGAAGCATTGATGCGACCGCCCTTTGGACAGGTATGCCATTCGTTAATGGTAGTATCATATTGCGTTCCCGGATCAGCGCAGCGCCATGCAGCATAATTAATTTGATTCCAAACTTCACGCGCTGGAATTTTTTTCATCACACGTCCATCTGTTCTTGCCTTTAATTCCCAATCACCATCTCTTTCCAGTATTTCAAAAAATTCATTTGGAATACGCACCGAGTTATTTGAGTTTTGACCTGACACCGTTAAGTATGCTTCGCCTTCATAACTGTTATCATATCCTGCAGCAACCAAAGCACCCACTTTTTTCTCTTCTTCCATTTTCCAATTGATGAAGCTCATAACTTCAGGATGATCTAAATCCAAACAAACCATTTTTGCAGCACGTCTTGTTGTACCACCGCTTTTAATCGCACCTGCAGACCTGTCTCCTATTTTCAAAAAACTCATTAAACCGCTTGATGTTCCGCCACCACTTAACTTCTCGCCTTCACCACGAATACGTGAAAAGTTTGTTCCAACACCAGAACCATATTTAAAAATTCTTGCTTCGCGAATCCACAAATCCATAATGCCACCATCATTCACCAAATCATCATCAACACTTAAAATGAAACAGGC
>DASZUY010000091.1:0-7559 GCA_035547495.1 Parafilimonas sp.
TTGAATGAAGAAACAGAATTAGAACCTGCATTCACTGCAAACAACCATGTATGATCTTTGTTGATGGCAATTGCACCTTCAGAACCTAAACCCGCTCCACTACCATTTCCACCTGATGTAGTTTCACTTCCCCAACTTAACGTACCATCTGAACCTTGTTTATACATGATAACTGAATTTGCATTCGCATCATTGCTTTCAATATAAACATATCCTTTTTGAGAAGCTGCGTTAGCATTATTTAAAACAGCTTCATCAGGATTGTTTCCGTTCTCCGCAATCATTGCTTCGGAAACATCGTTTGCTTTAGCGGGTTGCTGCGTACTAAAGTTTTCTTTTTTACATGAAGCAAAAATCAGCGCAGCCGCGATCATTAGTGTGAAAGGCGTTTTCATAACTTGTGTTTTGTTTTGTTTTTTAATAAAGAATTGCAGCACAAAACTATTTGCGGTGTTTTCAGCAATTATCACGGAAGTATAACAAAAGCATACAGATTATATCTGCGGATTAAGTTTAAGCTGATTGGCTTTTTGCATTTGTATGATGAAAGATATTGTATTTTGTTCGTTCACTTCAACATGAAAACTGTATTGATGAAGGCCTACTATTTTTTTTACGATGAGCAAACCAAGACCTGTATTTGCCGGCTTATGGATAGTTGAAAAAGTATTGGATGATGCCGTTAAATTTATCCAGTTAAGAATATCATCTGAAAGAACAGCGCCACTGTTGGTAAATTTTAATTCAAGTGAATTTTCTTTTTCTGCAAGCGTGATATGAATAAAACCATTCGATGGCGTGTATTTAATTGCATTATCTAACAGGTTTTGTATTACACGTTCCATCAATCTGATATCGGCATTAATCCAAATAATATTAGCAGGAACATCACACGTTAATTCAATATTTTTTTCAACAGCACGCTTTTCATAAACACTAATCATCTCTTCTAAAATCTCAGAAAAAATAAATGGTTCTTTATTCAATGTGAAATGCACAGATTCCATTCGCGATAACTCAAATAGATCCTGCACCATAATTTCTATCTGCTGTAATTTTTTATGCACGAGTTGAATAAAGCCATCAAGCTCAGGCTTATTTATTTCACCATGATGCATTTTATCGAGAGCAGTTTCTGCATAACCTTTCGCAACAGAAAGCGGCGTTCTTAAATCGTGTGAAATGGTTGCAATAAAATCTTTTCGCTCTTGTTCCGTCTGTTTTAATCTTTCAATGTTATATGAAAGCAATGTTGCCATTTTATTAAACGAATTAGTAATGGGCGCGAACTCATCTCTATCATTCATTTCAAAACGCACGTTAAAATCTCCTTTCATGTATTCATTCAACACAGCAATAATTTTTTTAAAGCTGCGCTGCAACCTGTTCACATACCAATAACTCAACACAACAGACAAAATAATAATCACACACAATGCAATAATGGCAAAGCTCGTTGCATGTGTTCCAAACAACATGTGCGCTGCATTGTTATATTCATTGCCTGTTAGAATTACATAAATATAGCCGAGCTTTTTATCGTCTTTAATTACTTCTACAGCAGAAAAAACTTTTTGTACATCGGGTTGCTTTGGGTCTGGTCCTTTTATATAATCGTCGCCATTTGATTGAATATGTTTTTGAATATTTTCTAAAGGAATTTTCCAAAGCTTAATGGTTGAATCAGGCGACTGGTAATACATTATTTTACCTGTCGTATCTAAAAAATAAACTTCAATGCTCGGGTTTAAAACCATCGCATTATAAAACACGGAATCTGCCGTTTGTTTATTGATGCCGCTGTCTTTAAAGGGTGATGCAAACTTTGCAATATGACCGGCAACATCTTTATTCACCAACTGCGTACTTGATTGATAAAATTCTCGTGTAGTGAAATAAGTGATGACAATAAACAGGCAACTCAATACTGTAATCAGTAAAAAGATGAAGATGATGATGCGCTTAAAAAGGTTGAACCTGACTTTCATTATTCTTTAAATCTGTAACCAACGCCCCATGTTGTTAAAATATATTTTGGTTGCTGCAAATTGGGTTCAATTTTCATCCGCAACCTGTTTATGTGCGATGTAACGGTATGCTCGTAACCTGAAAATGAATAACCCCAAATTATTTCAAGCAACTCCTGTCGACTAAACGTTTTACCGCGATTGGATGCAAGCAAATACAACAACTCAAATTCTTTTGATGTTAAATCCAAACGCTCACCATTTAAGGTAGCTTTTAATTTTTCGCGATTGATATACAGTTCGTCAATATTTATTTCATTGATGATTTCTGTGTGTGCAATTTGTGCTGTTTCGGTTCTTCGCAAAATAGCTTTAATACGCGCCATCAGTTCACGAATGCTGAATGGTTTTGTAACATAATCATCAGCGCCTAATTCTAACGCGAGCACTTTATCAATTTCCTCAGAACGTGAAGTAAGCATCATCACCGGTGTTTCATTTTTTGCTTCGCGCAATTTCCTGCACACTTCAATGCCATCCATTCCCGGCAACATAATATCAAGAATAATTAAATTAAAATTTTGCTTCAATGCTTTTTGCAACGCATCATTTCCATTGGTAGAAACGGTGAGTTCATAAACCGATGAATCAAAATTTAATTTAAGCAGGTGAATAATTTCCGGATCATCTTCTGCTAAAAGAACCTGGTGCATATAAACTGAATCAAGTTAATAATGCTCCGTTAGGAGCTATACATAGGTAGTAATAATACGAGGAAAGCGCCAAACGTTCCGAGGGAACGTATCGTCCTTTACAATCTTTATTACCTACGATAAGTGCCGCCGGCACTTGAAAATATCTCATGCAATGTTAAACGAATTATCATGATTTATTTCTTCAGCTCAAGTATTAACATTGAAGTTGGATCAATTTGAAACGTTGTGTTAGTAGAATATGATTTTTGATTCAACACATCAACAGCATTCGAAAATCCATTTGTGCGTTCTGCATATTTTGAAAAATCAACGGTCTGATCTTTATCACTTGTATTCATTATACACATGATGGTTTGTGTATCATCATACCTGAAATAAACATATAAACCATCAACAGGAATGTATTGCATCAGCTTCCCCGTTTTTAATGCAGATGACGTTTTTCTAAAGTTCGCTAATGTTTTAATTAATGATTGAACAGATAACTGATCTTGAGTTAAACCTTCACCTGTAAACGCATTCACTTTATCACCTTTCCATCCGCCGGGAAAATCCCAACGCACCCAACCATCAGGATTTGTAAAGCCAGCCATTAGTACTTCATCACCATAATACATTTGTGGAACACCGCGTTCTGTTAACAACCATTCAAAACCGATTTTATCTTTTTGTAAATTACTGTCAACAACAGAATACCATCTGCTCAAATCATGATTGTCTAAAAAGATAGCATTGCGTGTTGGATCAACATATAAAAAATCATTGCTTAAAGTTTCATACAATTTATTTACGCCATCTGTCCAACCGAACGGCTGCGTTAATGCAGGTTGAATTCCATAAAACAAACACTGAAAATCTGTAACGCCTTGCAGGTTGCTTTTAAATTTTGTGTTGATATTGTTTTGTGCGAAATAAGCTTCATTCGCTGTGCCATTTACCCACGCTTCGCCAAACATGGTGATGTGCGGATATTCATCCGTCAATGCTTTGTTGCAACGATTCATAAAATCAAGATCATTATAAATATATGTATCGATGCGCCAGCCATCAACACCAAATTCCTCCACACAATAAATAGCATGCTGAATTAAAAAGTTTGCAACAAGCGGGTTAGATTGATTGACATCAGGCATTTGTTGAGTGAACCAACCATCACTCATTTTTTTTGCATCTGATGGCGCTGCGTGCGGATCGAATAACGGTTGATCCCTGTAATTTGTTTGCGTAAATGTTGACCATTGATGCAGCCAATCTTTTGATGGCGGATCCAACACAAAAAACTCATTGTAAGAACCAACGTGATTGTACACAGCATCCTGAATTAATTTCATTCCGCGTTTATGTAATTCATCGCTTAATTGCAAGTATGCTTTTTCACCACCAAGCCGCGGATCAATTTTATATTCATTTGTAAACGCATAACCATGTTCAGTTCGGTTGGGCATATCGTTTTCAAGCACCGGCGTCATCCACAAAGTTGTAACACCCAAATCTTTTAAATAATCAAGATGATTAATTACACCTTGCATATCGCCCCCATGTCTTAAAAAAATTGAATCGCGATTGAGTGATTGATCTCTCATGCCTGGAATACGATCATTGGTTGTATCGCCATTGCTAAAACGATCAGGCATTAATAAATAAATAAAATCTGATGATGTAACACCTTGCGCATATAAAGTGCCGTTGCCTTTTCTTCTTTCTTTCAATTCATAATCTATACTTACTTTATTTGCGCCGTTTCCAAAACTGAAAACGCGCTTACCGGCTTTTGCATTTTTATCAATTACCAAATCAAGAAAAACATAGTTAGGATTTTCAACGCGTTCAATTTTTGTAAGCGTAATGCCATCTGAAATTTTCATTCCAGCAGAAGACATTTTTATCATCGGAATTTTATCTGCAATATTTTTAGAATGAATCATCAATTGCAGGTTTGGGTTTTTCATTCCAATCCACCAATGCATTGGATATACTTCAATGTTTTGCGCAGAAAGGTGTGAGATGTAAGATGTAAGAAGTAAGATGAGGAAAAGCTTTTTTATCATGATGTAATAGTGTATTTGTTACTGTTGAATTATTTGTTTGGCGGTTATTGATGCTTTTTTCGGAGTTTAAACTGTCCGTTTAATGGAAATTTTAGTCCGTTTTTCTCGCTAAACTGACCATTTAATTGAGAATTCTGACCATTTTTTCGATCATTCTGACCATTTCCGGAGCGCTTTAAAGCATTTTTTATACGCTTCTCTCCTCTCTTATTTCAAGTAATGCAGCTTCGGATTCATCTACAGTTTCGCCTTTCCTTTCACTTACAAAAACATAACAGATGATGCCTGCAAGTATCATCATCACGCCGCCAATTTGTACAGCAAGCATGCGATCGTTGTTTAATAAATGTTCCATTATCCATCCAAAAAAAAGCGAAGCAATAATTTCAGGCAATACAATAAAGAAATTAAATATGCCCATGTATACACCAATCTTATCTTCGGGCAAAGCGCCTGCAAGCATTGCATACGGCATCGAAAGTATGCTGCTCCATGCAATGCCAACGCCTGTCATGCAGAAATATAATTGATAAGGCGCTGTTACAAAACGCACGCAAATCAAACCCACAGCACCGCACAATAAACACAATGTATGTGTTGCCTTTCTACCGAATCGTTTTGCAATCGCAGGAATGATCAACGCAAAAACAAATGCAACAATGTTATAGTATGATAATGTTAATCCGCCGTACTCAATACCCTTTGTATACATTGGATCGCTGGTGTTCGTTGCGTGAAAAACATCCCGCGCCACTGCTGTGTTATAGTAAAACCACATAAGAAACAAACCAGGCCAGGTAAAAAATTGAACGATGGCAAGCTGCTTCATTTTTTTTGGCATCTTCAATATTGATTCATTTATTTCTTTGATGCCGCCACCAAAACCTTTATTGCTTTCTTTTACTTTTTTCTTAAATCCTAAATCTGAAGGCGGATATTCTTTGCTCGTTAAAATAGTATATAAAACGGCAGTAAAAAAAATGGAAGCACCTGTATAAAAAGCAAATTTTACTGATGATGGAATTTGCCCGTTTGCAGAAGTGCTTGAAACATGAAATATGTTCGACATGATCCATGGCAATGCGGATGCAATGCTTCCGCCAAGACCAATTAAAAAACTTTGCATGGCAAAACCTTTTGTGCGTTGCTCTTCATTTAATTTATCTGCAACAAAAGCGCGAAACGGTTCCATGGCGACATTGCCTGATGTATCGAGTATCCATAGTAAACCTGCAGCCATCCAAAGTGAGCCGCTGTTCGGCATAAGAAATAAACATATCGTGCTTAATAAAGCGCCTACAAAAAAGTAGGGTCTTCTTCTGCCCCACCACGGATGCCATGTACGATCGCTCATGTAACCGATAATGGGCTGAACAATTAAACCTGTTAATGGTGCAGCAAGAAATAATAAAGGAATTTGATCGGGTGATGCTTTTAAGTATTCATAGATCGGACCCATGTTGGCACGCTGCAAATCCCAGCCAAACTGAATTCCGAAAAATCCAAAACTCATATTGAATATCTGGAGGAAGCTAAGCTTTGGTTTTGCAGTTAACGGATTTGAAGACGAAGGAGCAGTTGCGGACATAGCAATTGTTTAGGCAACAAATATGTGTAAAAATTACATAAGGGAAAAAGAATTGCCTGTTAATTTACAGTCTGCAAAAAAGAAAATTTATTTTCCAAACATCTTCAGCAATTGTTCATCATCAAACTCAACAAAAACGGGGTTACCGTTTGGTGTAACAGAAGGCGTGTTGCATTGTAATAATTCTTCAACCAATACTTTCATTTCTTTTTCGCTTAAAGTTTGACCAGCTTTCACGGCTTGTTGTCTTGCCATGCAATGAATTAATTTTTCGCGCTTGCTAAATTTTAATTCGCTGCTAAAATGTTTGAATTGTTCGATCAATAATTCTATGGAATGTTTTTCATTACCATGCAAAATATCTGCAGGCACGCCTTGAATGATAAAACTGTTCTTTCCAAACAATTCGATTTTATAACCTAACAATTGCAAGTCGGGTAAAAGCTCATGCAACAATGCTGCATCCTGCGGCGAAAGTTCTAATGTAGAGGGAAATAATATTTGTTGTGTTACCGCTTGTTTAGCTTGAATGGCACGGCTGTATCGCTCGAACAAAATTCTTTCATGCGCATGCTGTTGATGAATCAATAAAAAACTATTATTAACGGATGCAATGATGTATGTGTTTAGAAGTTGACAATTTACGTTTAGCTTTACAGTATTTAATGATTCAAAGTTTAAAGCAGAAGGCAAAATGTTCGTTTCATAATTTACATTTTGTATTTCATCATTCGAACTTTCATAAAAATCTTTCCAGTGTTTTAATTCGTTCTTCTGCGTAGGTTCAATAAAGTGCGCCTGGTTCTTCTGAGAGAATTTTTTATATAATTCAGAAGCAGTGATCGTTTCTTTTTTTTCTTCGGTGAAAGGTTGCGTAACGGCTTCCGTTTGCATAATGTCCGCATTCAAACTAAAATCTAACGAAGGTGAAATGCTAAACTGCGCCAATGCATGTTTAATAGCAGCCTGCACAAATGCATACACAATTTTCTCGTCTTCAAATTTTATTTCCTGTTTTGTTGGATGCACATTTATATCAACCTGCGAAGGATCTAAATCGATATATAAAGCATATAAAGGATAACTGTCTTTGGGCAACAATGCATCGAATGCACTTGTAACCGCGTGATTTAAGTAAGCGCTTTTTATAAAGCGGTTGTTCACAAAAAAATATTGATCGCCGCGTGTTTTTTTTGCAGCATCAGGCTTGCCGACAAAACCATTTATTTCAAGATAATCT
>DASZUY010000092.1:0-10792 GCA_035547495.1 Parafilimonas sp.
TATAAATTAAGACTGCCCAGCTGTTAGGGTCTGCTTTTGCTTTATGCGGACAATAACTTAGAAAGAAAACAGTAAAGCCTATGTTGATTAGTATAGCTGCAATCTTTAATGTTGCAAATAGCCTTGGTCTGTTCTCATAACGTAAACGTGCAAACGGAATGGTGCTGAGCGCATCTAATCCAATCACTATAATACTTAACTGAATGAGCATAGGAAACTCGCTAAGTGTTGCCACTTTTGCTAACCAAGCCTGGTTCATCCATAATAAAATACTTAACAGAATTGAACTGAGCAACATGCTGATGGCTGCAGTGTTATTCACAGCTTCACAGTCAACATCTTTTCGCATAAAGCGGAAATAAGTTGTCTCCATTCCATAAGTAAAAATTACATTGAACAAAGGAATAGCTGCATAAATAGCACTCATTTGCCCGTAATTTGCTTTGGAGATAAGTGTTGAATAAGTAAGATAAGGTGTGAGAAGATAATTAATAAAACGTGCCGCAATACTGCTTACTCCGTACCAAAAAGTTTGTCCCGCTAATTGTTTAATACTGCTCAACTAAAAATTTTTTGCGCAAAGGTAATTGTTGGCAATTGATAGTAAGTTGTTAAGCTTCATAACTGGTCAATGCGTTGGATAATTCACGTTAAGGCTTCCCTGAAACACTTACAACTTCATTATAATATTTACAAACCGGTCTCATTAAACATTCTTCGCATTTAGGTGTTGGTCTGCAAATTTCTCTTCCTAGAAATGACATTGCCATGCCTGCATCCCATTCGCTTTTGGGCAAAACATCCATCATTTGTTTTTCAATTTTTTTTGGATCAGTACCTGAAGCAATTCCCAATCTTGGTGCTACACGCACTGTATGCAAATCAACCATTATGCCTTCGGGTTCTTTACCACTTTCACGTAAGATAACATTTGCAGATTTTCTTCCAATGCCGGGCAATGCAGTTAATTCATCTAATGTATAAGGAATATTTTTATCTGCCTTAATTGTTTCTGCAATCTTTAGTAACCATTGTGCTTTTTTATCGCTGTTGCGCACATCGCTAATATGCGCATGCAAATTTTTTTCGGTTGCTTTTGATAAAGCTGTCATGTTGGGAAAAGCTTCAAAAAAAACCGGCGCAATTTTATTGATGTGCCTGTCTGAATCCTGCGCAGATAAAACAACCATCACTATTAACTGGTACGTGTTCTTATAATCCAGCGGATGTTTTTCGTTCTTATATTTTTTCAGCAAAGGTTTCACCGCTTCTTTCCAATCAACATTTGGATATTTTTCCATGCAGTTTTTTGCATAAATGTAAGTATTGAAAACTTTTATTCTTCACACATAAAAAAGAAAAAGTTTGCAGTTGCGAAATATTTGTACCTTGGCTTTACAAATCACTCTCACTTAAAATATATTTATATGAAAAAATTCTTTTTACTGCCTGTTTTACTTTTTGCTTTCGCATTTACTGCAGACAATGGAAAATGGACTGGTTACATCAGCGATTCACATTGCGGTGCAATGGGTAATGACCCAAGCCATGCAGCCTGCGCAAAAAAATGTGTTAAGGAAGGTTACAAACCTGTATTTGTTGTTGGCGATAAAGTATACGCCATCAGCAATCCTGATAAAGCTTTAAAATATGTAGGTGATAAAGTAACGATTGAAGGATCGATGAATGGAGATACTGCAATCAGTATTACAAAAATCAGCAAATAAAAATTTATTGTTGAATAAAGTTTTTTTAATTGCCTTTGTTGTTTAATCAGCAAAGGCAATTTTTTTTAGGTTGATGCGAGCTCTAAATTTCCGGCTGCTTCACTTCTTTTAAAATCGTAAAAAACAAACCAGGCAACAACAAAAAAGGTAATGATGAAATAAATCATCATCGCAATATTTATCCATGGAAAAATCTTGCCTGCACCAAACCAATCGCCGTAATAATAAATTATGCCGATACCAAAAGCTGTTTTTAAAAACTCCCAGCCTAATGCATATTTATTTCGGTTCATTAATTCTGTGAAAGCATACACATAAATAAAAACAAAACCTCCATAAACAAACATTGCCGGGCTGCCGATGGCAGCAAGATTGTCAAACAACCAACTAATCAGCAACAATAAAATTGAAATTTGTATCCAGCTCCATGCATATAAAAACCCGGAAGCAGGCGGAGCATATTTTTCAAATTGATAAACGTCTTCAATTTTATAAACCGGGTATTTTTCTGCAACATCTTCAGGGCGCCATCCTGTTGGCATAAACCATATGCGAAATTTATCCTTCCAGTTTTTTGTTCTCCATGCATCCTTTGTTAAAAGCCACATGTGCTGAAAATTTATTTTGATGGGATTCCATGTGCTTACCGGTCTTGTAATTCCATATACAGGTGGTTTATCATGCAATTCTTCCTGAAATGTTCCAAACATTTTATCCCAGATAATAAATATCTGCGAAAGATTTTTATCGATGTATTCAGGATTGATTGCATGATGCACGCGATGATGTGATGGTGTTACAATAATTTTTTCGAGTATACCCATTTTTTTAATATGCCTTGTATGATACCAGAATTGCGCAAACAACTGTATGGGAGCTACAATCGCAATTACTTCAGCGGGCACACCTAATAAAGCTGCAGGTATTAACAGAAATGTAAACACGCGAATAAAAACAGAAATACTTTGCCTTAGTGCACAGGCAAGATTAAATTCTTCGCTGCTGTGGTGCACAATATGGCTGTTCCAGAAAAAATTTATTTTATGTTCAATCCTGTGCACCCAATAACCCGCAAAATCTATTACAATAAAAGCAACAACATAAGTCCACACAGTAGATTGAATATGATAAAGAGCGATCTTACTTACCAGCCATTCGTATGTGAGAATAGAAATGCTTAAACCCAATACATCTTTAGTAACATTGGTAACGCCGCTGCTTAAACTACTAAGCATATCCATACCGCGAACTGTATCATTTCCTTTGTACCAGCCATACCATTTTTCAAACAACACAAGCAGTAAAAAAGCAGGCATTGCAATCAGCAGAATTTTCCCATACGCTTCCATAAAATCAAAATATATTTATTATATAAAGATAGAAAAGATTATAACTTTTTTTGTTTTACGAACATGCTACTTGCAGGTTAAATTTGATGAACAGCAACTTCCTAAACTTTAAAAAAAAAATATTTTCACTGCTGCGCAATTTTTAGTCTATTTTGGATGTTATTATAAGCTTAAATCCATTTTCTATGACAGCCGCAAGGCCATCGCAGAACATTTTTTATTTTATAACATCACTGGTACTTCAAAAATTCAAGGTAAATTCTAACTATGCGCCTTCTCTTTTTGCATACCAACTTCTTTTAAACAACGGCAAATTTTTTGCTGTTCAATATATTAACACATCGCTTTTTAAGAATACTTCTATTTAATACCTAAAACTACTATATGAAACATAAGATCATGCTGGTTGACGATGCGGAAATTGCTAACATAATCATGAAGAAAATTATTAGTTTTCTTATGCTTAATGTTGATGTGTTTGATTTTACCAACCCCGATGAGGCGTATGAGGAAATGAAAACACTTAATCCCGATTTAATTTTTCTTGATTTGAATATGCCGTGGCTAAACGGATGGGATTATCTCGAGAAAATGAAAAAAGAGAATTACAATTTTAAAGTGATCATCGTTACTTCTTCAACAAGTTATGTAGATAAAGAACGCGTTGTTGAATTTCCCAATGTTATAGATTATCTCGAAAAACCGGTAAGCAAAGAGCAAATTTTAAAGCATATTAATGCTTTATCTGAAGATCATAATTATGCTGACCTGGAACATTAGTGCTTTACACATTTAAAAGGCAAAACTTACAGACACAGTGCCAAAGTTGTAGTTTGTAAATGGGTTGAAATAATACGCATCAATCGTAAAGCTGTTTAAATTGTATTCAGCATAAACGCCGCGCTGTATATCAAACCTGGTTTGATACCAGCGTAAACTTTGTGCTAAAACACCAGCTCTTGCGTTTTTAAAGATTTGCGCACTAAGCTGGCTCCATGAATAAAAAAAGTAATTGTCTTTTCCTTTAAAATCGAGCATATACTCGTTCTCTGAATAAAGATTAAGCATACCATAATCAATATTAAATTCCAGTCCGGGCAATATACCGTTTGTATGGCCAACCACAATGCCTGCCATTGGTGTTGCAGTAACATCTAATTTGCCAATTTCTTTTTCAAAACTTTTTCCGGCAAACGCAGAAAAGCTATTTATGTCTTCATAATTATACCTGCATTCAATGTGAAGCGATTTATGTTCTGTGTAACCTGTAATTGTAGGCGGCGTTTTTTCACCCGGAATAAAATAATAGTACATTGATAGATTGTTCGACCAATTCTTTTCAGCAGAATCGCTGCTCTCTTGTGTATGCGCAATAAAAACGAAGCATGTAAGTAATGCCGTTAAGGATATTGGCTTCATGTAACTCAACAATAACGTAAAAACCGCTTTAAACTTATGTATTGAAATTTATATATTATTCAGTTGATTCTGTAATAAGGTTAGCATCAAGCTTAAACACTTCACGAAGAAATTTTTTATAAACCCAATAAAAAATGTGCAGATTTCTATCTCAATTTGTTTGTAATTTGCTTTGTTCGATTTAAATTTCTGTAATGAGTTCAACAAAAGATTCACCTGTAACTCCTGTATATAAAACTATGATGGCTGAAGATTCTGTGCCTAATAAAAATAAACAAGACTTTCAATTTTTTCCTGCCTATGCAAAATTTTTGCTGGAAAATAAATTAAGAGAATTATCTGTTGAGCAGCTTAAATTATCCAGGGAAAATAATTTGCCTTTATTAAAACATTTGCAGGATTTATCTGAAGAAGCGTTGATTGAAATTGGCATTAAAACCACAACCGAATTATTAAGTTATTGTGCAGAAAATAAAATGAATAGTTACATCGAGGTTTCATCAAAACGATGGTTGAATAACCAATTGCCGGCTATTACTAAAAGTGAAATAAACGCACAAGATGTAACGCTCTTTAATTTCATAAGGCGTAAACTTTTCAGAAGCTTTATTACATATTATACTTCTGATATTAAACTCGCCATAAAAATTTTAGATGAAATTGACTCGTTTACAGTAGAGGCAGATGCTGTTGCTTTTAAAACGCTTTTCAATATTCAAAGTGAAATGTTCAGGCAGTCGCAGGCGCTTGCACAAATTGGTAACTGGCAATGGAATCTAAAAACGAAGAAATTAACATGGTCTGATGAGTTGTATAAAATTTATGAGTTGGAATTACAAACGCCAATTGTTTCAGATCAAATATCTTGTTTCATTCATCCTGACGACCAACATCTCGTAAATAAATACATGCAGGTTTCTGCTGAAACTTTTCAGCCGCACGATTTTTATTACAGGATAATTTTAAAGGATGGCCGCGAAAAAGTTTTGCATGCAAAAGGTGAAGTATTGCTAAACGCAAACGGCGTAGCTGAAGAAATGTTTGGAACATTACAAGATGTTACAGATCAGAAACAAAAAGAAAAAGAACTTGAAGACAGCAGAAAGTTTATTGAAAAAATTGCAGATGTTTCACCATGTATAATTACAGTGTATAATGTGCATTCAGGTAATTATCTTTTCATAAACAAAGCGGTAGAAACATTGTTGGGTTATGATGTTGAAAATTTTACAAAGGATGGAAGAAATTTTATTTACTCAATGATTCATCCTAAAGATGTGCATGCAGTACAGCAAAATAATAAACAGTTAATTGCTGAGGCAAATAATACAACCGCAAAACCTTTTGAAAAAGTAAAAGATTTTAAATACAGGGTTAAGCATAAAGATGGTGCTTACAGGTGGATACATACATTTTCTACCGTTTTTAATCGCGACAAAAACGGCAAAGTGCAGGATGTTTTAAATATATCAATTGATGTTACAGAAAGCCAGTTGCTAACATTACGGTTAGCAGATATGAATGAAGAAATAAAACAAAAGGAATTCGAACATCAGCGAATGATAAATGAGATTGAGGATTACGCCATACTGATGATCGACAAAAACGGAATCATTCAAAATTGGAATAAAGGAGCAGAAAAAATAAAAGGATATACTGCCGATGAAATTATAGGTAAAAATTTCAGGATATTTTACAGGAAAGAAGATCAGCAAAGAAGGCTGCCTGAAACGTTACTTGAAGAAGCAATAAAAAACGGTAAGGCAAATCACGAAGGCTGGCGTGTACGTAAAGACGGAACAACTTTTTGGGGCAATATTGTAATTACTGCATTGCACGATGAAAATAACAACGTGATCGGTTTTACAAAAGTTACACGCAACCTTACTGATAAAAAAATTGCAGAAGACCAGTTGAAAGAATATGCGCGGCAAATGGAGAAGCAGAATGAAGAATTGCAGAGAATTAATATCGATCTTGATTCTTTTACATACACAGCAAGTCACGATTTACAGGAGCCTTTAAGAAAAATAAAAACCTTTTGCAATCTTATAGAAACCAAAGCGGGTAAAACTTTTAGTGAAGACACAGCCGCATATTTCAACAGGATTATAGCTGCCGTTTCGCGCATGCAAAACCTTATTGATTCATTGCTTAATTATTCCCGCACCACTTCAGCCGAAAAAATTTTAATACCAACTGATCTTAACAATATTGTTGAGGAAGTAAAAAAAGAATTGGCTGAAATGATTACTGAAAAAGATGCAAAGATCATTTATGAACCGTTGCCGGTTATAAAAGTAATACCCTTACAATTTCAACAATTGTTTTTAAATATCATTTCAAATGCAATTAAATACAGCCGCGCTGATGTACCACCGGTTATTCATATAACTTCTGAGCAATTTTCTGAAAGAAATGAAGACAAAACGCAGAAGCTTACTAAAATTTCTGTAAGCGATAACGGAATTGGTTTTGAACAGAAATATGCAGACAACATTTTTAAGCTTTTTCAAAGGTTACATGGTCGCACAGAATATTCAGGAACAGGTATTGGTCTTGCCATTTGCAAAAAAATTGTAGAAAATCATAACGGAACTATTAATGCTATAAGTGAGCCGGGAAAAGGTTCAACGTTTATAATTACCATTCCTTCTAACGATTAATTGTTGCCATAGCTGTAGCTGAATTTAAACCGAAGCGAAATCCACATTAAAGTCCACATGAAAAAAGCTGCATTATTCGTATTAGGTTAATTCATTTCAATACTTACTTTCGCTAACCAATTAATTGCTTATGAAAAAAGTTTTTTTTATTGTTGTTGTTTTTTCTGCAACAATATTGTCTGCACAAACAAAACGTCCTTTAAATCCTTCAGATATTTTACGATATGTTGATGTTTCTGATCCGCATGTTTCGCCTGATGGAAAATGGTGCACTTATGTAGTGACAACGGTTGATACTTTAAAAGACAGAACAAACAGTGATATATGGATGGTAAGCTGGGATGGAAAAAACAATGTGCAGCTTACAAACAGTGATGAAGATGAAAGCACGCCACGGTTTAGTCCGGATAATAAGTACATATCTTTTTTGTCTTCGCGCAATTTTAATGAAGATAAGGATGATGAAAAAAACGATGGAGCACAATTATGGTTAATGAATCGTTTGGGTGGTGAAGCAACAAAAATAACAGATGTAAAAAATGATATCGAAGATTACCTGTGGAGCCCTGATGGAAAGAAAATTTTATTGGTGATGAGTGATATTGATTATTCGGATACCGCAGAATCGGGAAACAGGTCACCTTATGTAATTACGCGTTATCATTTTAAACAAGATATAGAAGGCTATCTTGATAATAGAAAAACGCATTTGTATTTGCTGGATGTTGATACGCACGACATCGACACTTTAACATCAGGAAACTATAATGAAACGCAACCGGCATGGAGCCCCGATGGGAAAAAAATTGCTTTTGTAAGTAATCATTCAGAAGATGCTGATAAAAATGAGAACGATGATATTTTTATTATGGATGCTGCACAGGATGCGGTGCCTTATCAGCTCACAACATGGAAAGGTGAAGACGTGCAACCGGTTTGGAGTCCCGATGGAAAATCTATCGCTTATTTGCAAAGCAGCAGCGATGAGAATTTTACAATGTATGGTGAAAATATTTTAGCAGTTATTTCTGCAAGCGGCGGCAAGCCTAACTTAATTTCTGCATCTTCAGATAAACAATTATATGAACCGCGCTGGAGTAAGGATGGTAAAAATATTATTGCGTTGATGGAAGACGACAGGCAGCAACTGGTTGCCTCATTCGATATTGTAACAGATAAATATTCAAAGCTTGCAAGTGGTGAAAGAGTTTTTTGGAACGCTGAATTAAATGAAGCAAATGGCGACTGGATTGTAAACATGACCGATCCGCAAACACCAAATGAATTGTATGCATTGGAGAAAACAGGATTGCGACGGTTAACGCACGAAACAGATTCTTTTCTCGCTCCGCTTCAAACTATAAAAGTAGAAGGCTTTCAAAGCAAAAGCAGTGATGGCACACTCGTGTCCGGAATTTTATATCGTCCGTCAAATGCACCGGCAAATACAAAGCTTCCATTAATAATGTATATACATGGCGGACCAGTTGCGCAAGATGATTATGAATATGATCTGCACAGAAACATTCTTGCCGCCGCCGGTTATGCAGTTGCTGCTGTAAATTATCGCGGCAGCAGCGGCAGAGGCAAAGATTACATTCGCGCTATTTACGGCGACTGGGGTAATAAAGAAGTAAAAGATATTCTTGGTGCAAACGATTACTTAGTACAACAAGGCATTGCAGATTCGAACCGAATGGCTATTGCAGGCTGGAGTTACGGTGGCATTCTCACTGATTATACGATTGCATCAACAACACGTTTTAAAGCTGCATCAAGCGGAGCAGGAAGTGCATTGCAATTAAGCATGTATGGCGTTGATGAATATGTAACGCAATATGAAACAGAATTAGGACCGCCATGGAAAAATCCTGACTTATGGATTAAAATTTCTTATCCTTTTTTTCATGCAGATAAAATAAAAACGCCAACACTTTTTATGGCAAGTCAGAAAGATTTTAATGTGCCTTCTGTTGGTGCAGAACAAATGTACCAGGCACTAAGAAGTTTGGGCATACCAACAGAGCTTATAATTTATCCCGGGCAATATCATGAGCTAACTGTGCCGAGTTATATGCAATACCGGTTTACGCGTTATCTTGACTGGTTCGGAAAATATTTAAAATAATTTCAAACATTATTTAATCGCTCAAATATTTCTTTCATGAAATGAATGCTTAAATTTTATTCAATGTTTAAACAAACATTTTAAAATATTTTTACGCTGCATGTCGTCATCGCTTCCCCGCAAAAAAAGATTGCCGCTTTTTCAACTCGTTGCCGTAATATTTTTAACTGTTTCAGGCGGGCCTTACGGTCTTGAGCCATTGCTTACTTACGCGGGCAATAATGGTGCGCTGTTGTTATTGATTATAACGCCATTGTTGTGGGATGTGCCCACCATATTTTTTGTGCTTGAACTGAATAGCATGATGCCTGTTACCGGCGGTTATTATCAATGGGTGAAACGGGCTTTGGGTTTGCGTTTTGCTTTTTATGAAGGATGGTGGACATGGCTTTACACTTTTGTTGATCTCGCTATTTACCCGGTGTTGTTTGTAGAATATGCGTCTTATTTTTTCCCGGGAATTGAAGCGTATAAAATTCCAATTTGTTTAATTATTATCTGGGCAGGTGCAGGGTTAAATATTTTAGGTATTGTACCCGTTGGTGAAACATCGGTTGTGCTGGGCATTGCAGTTATTGCGCCATTTATAATTTTATTTATTACTGCATTTGCTTCGCATAATATTTTATTTTCTGTGCCGCATCCGTCATTAAGCGGCATGCATTTTTCTACACTCGGGCTTGCATTGTTTACCGTGATGTGGAATTTCTGCGGATGGGATAATACGATGACGTATGCAGAAGAAGTTGATAAGCCGGTGCGCTCTTATATTACATCAACTGTAACTGCATTTGCAATAATATTTGCTGTTTATTTTATAACTATACTTACATCACAGGCAAGTGGCATAAGTTACAATGTTTTAAATGATGAAGGTTTTCCTGCAGTGGGTTCTTTAATTGGCGGAAACTGGCTTGGAGCTTTAATTGCGGCAGGCGGCATGGCAAGCACATTGGGATTGTTTTCTGCTGTATTATTATCTGTTTCGCGTGTACCAAAAGTAATGAGCGATGATAAGCTGCTTCCCAAAAAATTACATGCTATTCACTCTAAATTTAAAACGCCATATATATCAATTATTGTTTGTGCACTTATAGTAAGCTTTATGATCTTGTGGACGTTTGCAGATCTGTTGATCATTGACATTACTTTATACGGCGCAGGTTTATTTTTAGAATTTCTATCGTTGATCGTGTTAAGAAAAAAAATGACGCATGCACATCGTCCTTTCAAAATAAAATTAAATATTGCTGGACTTTGGGTAATTACAATCATACCTTTCAGTGTGTATCTTTTGGGTTTGTCCGGCAGTTTTGCTGCAGGTAATTTCTCTGTAGTTTTGTTTGCAGTAGTTGCATTGCTGAGTGCTGAAATAATATGGCAGCTTATCAATTATTTCAATCCAGAGATCAAACATTTAAAAATTAAAATTGATTGATGAAAAAAATTTTCATTCTTGTTTCCACCGTTTGTTTTTTCTGCCTGTTGCACGCACAAAATGTT
>DASZUY010000093.1:0-2088 GCA_035547495.1 Parafilimonas sp.
CTTTGCTACCCCTCATGTCGTTGCCAGTGATTCTCATATTCGATGTTGGAAAAACAAACAAGAAAATATTTTTGTTTGATGAACAGTACAATATTGTTTACGAAGAAAGCATACAATTAGAAGAAACAAAAGATGAAGACGGTTTTCCTTGTGAGGATATTCATGCATTAACGGAGTGGATAAAAACTTCAACAGATCATTTGCTTGCAAAAAAGGAATTTCAGGTTAAAGCAATAAACTTTTCTGCTTATGGTGCAAGCATGGTTCATTTAGGTGACAGCGGCAAACTGCTTACACCATTGTATAATTACCTCAAGCCGTTTCCGGAAAAACTGAAAGAGCAATTTTATTCAAACTACGGCAGTGAAAGCGCACTTGCAAAACAAACTGCTTCACCCGTGCTTGGCAGTTTAAATTCAGGTTTGCAATTATATAGATTGAAGTATGAGCGACCTGAAATTTATAATCAGATAAAATGTTCGCTTCATCTTCCTCAATATTTAAGTTTTATTCTTACTTCAAAAGCTGCTTGTGATATTACAAGCATTGGATGCCACACACATCTATGGAATTTTAAAAAGAATGATTATCACGATTGGGTTTATAAAGAAAAACTAAACCTAAAGTTTCCATCAATTTATGCTTGCGATAAGGTTACAAATATTACAAAACACCGCAGAAAAATTTCGGCAGGTGTTGGCTTACATGATAGCTCTTCTGCATTGATTCCGTATCTGCTAAAGTTTACAAAACCGTTTGTTTTATTATCAACAGGAACATGGTGCATTAGTTTAAATCCATTTAATCATTCTGCGCTGGGCGATTATGAATTGCATAACGATTGTTTATGCTATTTAAGTTTCCAGGGAAAGCCGGTGAAAGCTTCCAGATTATTTGCAGGCTATGAACATGAACAACAAATAAAACGTATTGCTGAGTACTTCAATGTAAAAAATGACTTTTATAAAACCATCAGGTTTGAACAAAGTCAGTGGAAACAGTTATTGCAAAAGCAATCTTCAAACGAAAACAAAAATGAATCTGCGATGATTTCTCAATTGGCTTTTAAAGAACACGACTTAAATGCGTTTGAAAATTTCACTGAAGCTTACTATCAATTAATGTCTGATATTGTTGAGCAACAAATAAACTCAACAAAGCTTATTTTGAACAAAGAGATACGAACAATATTTGTTGACGGCGGCTTTAATAAAAATGATACTTATATGCATTTGCTTGCTGATGCCTTTTCTGAAATGAAAGTCTATGCAACAAATATTCCGCAGGCATCAGCATATGGCGCAGCGCTTGCGATACACAAACATTGGAATAAAAATGCGTTACCGGATAATCTTATTCAATTGAAACAAATAGCTTAATGAATAAAAAAGCAGCTATGAAATCCATAACTGCTTTAGCGCTCCTCAGACTGGACTTGAACCAGTGACCCTCTGATTAATCCCGCAAATGCGGAACTCTAACCAGTAGAGCCAGCTCACCAATAGGAACATAACTTTCTTCAGTCAATTTCTGAATTAATTTCTTGCTTTTTTGCTTTTTGATAAATTTTTCTATACGCATTGTTTCCCCTTCATTTTCGCTGCATGCGAATACTGATTTTAAATCCCATGGTCTGTATTTAGATGTGAACGTATTGAAAGGTTTTGAGTTGTGCTCTATCAATCTTCGCCATGGATCATTTGAATATCCAACATAAAACTTATCGGAAGAAGATGAATATAATATATAGATGTAGAACATAAAAAATCCCGCATTGTGCGGGATTCGCTCCTCGAGTTGGACTTGAACCAACGACCCTCTGATTAACAGTCAGATGCTCTAACCAGCTGAGCTATCGAGGAATCTTTTTTGTACCCTTCTGATTAATCCCGCAGTTACGGAACTCTAACCAGCTGAGCTACTGAGGAAAATAACCTTGTCAAGGGGCAGCAAAAATAAAGGTTTCAGGCACGCTAAGAAAATTTTTCAGAAAAAATATTCTGTTTTATATGGATAGCGAATTTTATAAAGCTCTCTTACTTTATCAAGAATACTTTTTCGTAATCCATCAATATTTTTTTTCTCGTT
>DASZUY010000094.1:0-14239 GCA_035547495.1 Parafilimonas sp.
GTTAACGATGAATAGCTGGTTGCAGAAATATAAAAATTATCGGATTGAGATAAGCTGGTGGATATTTTTAGCAGCAGGTATTTCAGCCATACTGATTGCTTTAATTACTATCAGCTTTCAATCTGTAAAAGCAGCAATTGCAAACCCGGTGAAGAGTTTGCGAACGGAATAATAATTAGCCAATAGCTAATTGCTGATAGCTATTAGCTCAAACAAATATCATGTTTAAAAATTATTTCAAAACAGCGTGGCGGAATTTTCAACAACAGAAAACTTTCTCCTTTATTAATATTTCAGGATTAAGTATTGGCATTGCCTGCTTTTGTTTGCTTACTCTTTACGCCTATAATGAATTAAGCTTTGATAGGTTCAATCAGAATGCAAAAAACATTTACAGGCCCTATGTTTGGTTCACTGCTATGGGAATGGGAAATGGAAATCCTTCCGAAGGCTATATGGACTATTCAGGCCCAACAAGCACCACGTTGGGAGAGGCAATGAAAAAAAGCTTGCCAGATGTTGTCAATTATGTGCGCATTCAATTGCCTTATGATGAAAGTTTGATCCGGATTGGCAACAAAGGGTTGCGTTCAGATATTACGTATGCAGATCCTTCTCTTTTTTCTGTGTTTAGTTTTCCGTTGAAGTATGGAAATGTAAATACCCTCTTTCGCCATCTCAATGAAGTGGTTTTAACGGAATCGAAAGCAAAAGAAATATTCGGAGGCGATAATGTAATTGGTAAAATGCTCGAAATTAAGATTGACAGTTCATTTCAGCCTTTTGTTGTCTCTGCCATAGCTAAAGACATTCCTTCAAATTCAACTATTCATTTTGATATACTCGGCAACTATCTGTATGCAGCAAAATATGTGAACGGTAGCAATTTTAGCTGGAGCAATTTTCACTATTTGGATAAACAAACCTTTGTTCAATTAAAACCCGGAAGCAAATTAGCTGATGATTCAAAGCGGTTACAGAATTTTCTTGCTTCATTCAACCCGGGGTATCTGGAGGGAATTAATGCAGGCGCAACAAAGCAAGGGAACGAACCGCCGGTGAGTTTAAGGCTGCAACCACTTACAGCTATACATACGTCAACCGTTAATTTATGGCATGACTTCCCGCATCTCAATCTGAAAACAATATGGATACTGATGTCGATTGCGTTTGGCATTTTATTGATCGCATGCATCAATTTTACTACACTTGCTGCCGGTCGTTCAGCAAGAAGAAGCAAGGAAGTAGGTGTAAGAAAAGTTATGGGTGCAGCAAAAAAGCATCTCATCAGCCAGTTCATTTCGGAAGCTTATTTTTTTGTGATCATCTCCACTGCCCTCGGGTTATTACTTGCCGCTTTTTTATTGCCTTATTTTAATACTTTGGCTGGAAGCCATTTGCATCTTTCGTTTTCAATTTTGCCGCAGGCAGTTATATTAATTGTGGCTATATTGTTTTTGGTTGGTTTGCTTGCGGGCAGTTATCCGGCTTTTGTGTTATCGGGCCTTAAGCCGTTAGAAGTTTTTAAAGACAAACTTCGAATTGGAGGTGTAAGTGCATTCACAAAATCGCTAGTCACTTTTCAATTCGCGTTATCAATCGTGTTGATTGTTTCGACCATTCTGATTTTTAATCAGACAAAATATATGATCAGTAAAAACCCCGGATTCAATAAAGAGAATGTCGTGGTGATCGATGCGTCTGAAGCTGATCCTGCTAAAATTTTTCCTCTATTCAAACAGGCAATAACACAAGATCCGTCGGTGGAAAATGTTGCAAGTGCCGCTGCCGGTATAGGCGCAGGTAAAAGTTACCTCGGTTATTCTGACCAGGGACTTTCTGCCGACATAAATATTATAGATACAAGTTACATTACTGTATTGGGTATGAAGCTGGTTGCCGGCAATAATTTCTCTGAAGCACAAATGAACGATTCAGTGAAATCAGTAATCATTAACGAATCGATGATGAAGGCTTTGGGGTGGACTACGCAAAATGCAATTGGGAAAACGATCAAAAATTTCCAGGGAAAAAATGCAATTGTAACAGGTGTTGTAAAAAATTTTAGTTATCAGCCGTTAAGCGAAAAGATAAAAAATCAGGCCTTCGTTACATCAAAAGAAAGTGGTTACACAAACTTTTATGTTCGTATAAAACCCGGCGATCAGTTGCCGGTATTGGCCGATATGCAAAAGCAATGGAACATTTTATTACCGGGTATTCCTATGAAATTTAGTTTCCTCGATGAAGATCTTCATAACTATTATGAGTCTGAGGAAAGATGGTCAGGAATTATTGCATGGGCAAGTGTTATTTCTATATTCCTGGGGTGCCTCGGCTTGCTTGGTTTAACAAGCCTCGCGGCGATAAATCGCACAAAAGAAATTGGGATAAGAAAAGTATTGGGTTCATCATCAGGAGGCATTGCGCTGTTATTATCAAAAGATATTGTAAAACCTGTCGTTCTTGCCATGCTAATTGCATTTCCCGTTGCCTGGTGGGCAATGCACAACTGGCTGCACAGTTTTGCATATCGCATAAATATTAGTTGGTGGGTGTTTATTGTGGCCGGTGTCAGTGCCTTATTGATTGCGTTGATCACAATAAGCTTCCAGGCTATCAAAGCAGCAATTGCAAATCCTGTAAAGAGTTTAAGAACGGAATAATAATTAGCCAAATAAAAAGTAATACTTACAACTTAAAACTTAGAACGTGTTTAAAAATTATTTCAAAACGGCATGGAGAAATTTGGTGAAGAATAAAATTTTTTCTTTCATCAATATCCTTGGACTTGCAGTAGGAATGGCGGCTTGTTTCCTGATATTTTTATATGTGAGTTTTGAAACAAGCTATGATAGTTTTAATAGTAAAGCCGACCGTATTTATCGAATTGTTTCAGATGTAAAAACACCTTCTGAAACGGTTCGCGATGGTACTACTATTACCCCTCTTGCTATCTATTTAAAAAAAGATTTTCCTGAAGTAGAAGATGCAGTAAGATTTTCAGTAGATGGATTTCTTGTAAAGAAAGGAGATATAAAGTTTCAGGAAAAACGTGCCGTATGTGCTGACTCAACTTTGTTCAACATTTTTGATTTTCCGCTTGTAGAAGGCAATAAAAAAACAGCACTCACAGAACCAATGAGCATTGTTCTATCTCAAACACTTGCAAAAAAATATTTTGGCAACACAGATCCTTTAGGTCAACATCTTTTGCTAACAGGCGCCGCGATTAATGCAACTGTTACAGGCATAATGAAAGATATTCCGGTAAACTCCCAAATACAGGCAGACTTGTTTGTGTCAATGTCATCTTATAAACAAATCTATGGTCAGGCAACTTCAGACAGCGAATGGACGGATCATAATTACTACACCTATCTTTTATTGAAACCACATACAGACGTAAGAGCTTTTGAAAAAAAGTTACCTGCTTTTATGGAACGCTATCACGGAGAACAGGCAAGACAATTGCAGATGTTCGAAACATTATACCTCGAACCTTTGCGTGATGTTTATTTGAAAACAACACATACAGGATTCACCGATCCAAATTTTTTACAAACAGGCAATATCAATAATGTTTATATTTTTTCTGTTGTTGCGATTTTTATATTACTCATTGCGTGTATTAATTTTATTAATCTTACAACAGCCCGAAGTGCAGAACGCGCAAAAGAAGTTGGCATTCGCAAAGTGGTGGGCGCTGCAAGAACTCAGCTTGCAAAACAATTTATTGGTGAGTCTTTAATTATATGTTTAATAGCTTTTGCCTTATCTGTATTGCTCTGCACGCTCACATTGCCTTTGTTTAATGAGTTGGCAGGCAAAACAATCAGCAGCAGTATATTTAATAATCCTGTTCATGTAATTATTCTGTTTTCGCTTTCTGTTTTTATTGGATTTGCAGCGGGCATTTATCCTTCGCTGGTATTGTCATCGTTCAAACCTGTAAGTGTTTTAAAAGGAAAGTTTACCACCAGCACAAAAGGTTTGATTTTAAGAAAAGGTCTTGTTGTTTTTCAATTTACTATTTCTATCTTTTTAATTGCATCTACTATTATTGTTTATGTGCAATTAAATTATATGCGCAGTCAAAACCTTGGTTTTAATAAAGACCAGGAAATTATTATCAACACCAACTACGATAAAAATAAAGACGCATTCAAACAATCACTATCGTCTGTTCCCGGTGTGCGCTCAACAACGTATTCAAGCTATGTACCGGGCGGAGGATACAATTCTGCATATTCTGAAGTACAAAATGCAAAGGGCGAAATGCAAAAAACAAATCTCAATTTAAATTTTGTTGATTACGATTATATAAAGCAATATGATCTGCAGTTAGCAGCAGGCAGAGCTTTTTCAAAGGATTTTGCCACCGATAGTACGCAGGCAATGATTATAAATGAAAGTGCGGCGAAGATGCTTAGGTATGCTTCACCTCAACAAGCCATCGGAAGAAATTTTTCACAATGGGGAAGACAAGGAAAAATAATCGGCGTCCTGAAGGATTTTCATTATGCGTCTTTACAGCAGCCGATAGAACCATTAACCATGCGCATTGAACCGGGTGGCTTTGGAATGCTTTCTATAAAGGTAGCAGCGACAAATCTTCCTTCAACCATAAAAGTCATAGAAAATAAATGGAACACAATTATTCCCAACCGCCCTTTTGAATATTATTTTCTTGATGAATTTTTTAATAAGCAGTATCGTGATGATGAAAATTTCGGAAACCTGTTTTTCAACTTTGCAGTGCTTGCCATTTTTATTTCATGCCTTGGATTATTAGGATTATCATCTTACAGTACCATACAACGCACAAAAGAAATTGGTGTTCGAAAAATATTAGGTGCAAGTGTTTCAGGCATCGTAAATCTCTTATCAACTGAATTTATAAAACTTGTACTCATAGCATTTGTTATTGCTACGCCTATTGCATGGTTGAGTATGAGCAAGTGGTTGCAGGGCTTTGCTTATCGAACAAATATTTCATGGTGGGTATTTGCACTTTCAGCATTCTTATCTGTATTTATTGCATTTGCTACAATCAGCTACCAGGCAATAAAGGCAGCCATTGCAAACCCGGTGAAGAGTTTAAGAACGGAATGATAACGTTAATCGTCAAACGTGAAAAAATTAAATCAGACATCATCAAATCAGACATCATCAAACAACTTTTATGTTTAAAAATTATTTCAAAATCGCATGGAGAAATTTGATGAAGAATAAAGTTTCTTCTATCATCAATATCAGCGGGCTTGCTGTTGGAATTGCTGTTGCCTTATTAATTGGCTTATGGATTTGGGATGAAATTTCGTTTGATAAGGACAACAAAAATTATGACCGCATCGCAAAGGTGATGCAGAATCAAAACCTAAACGGCGAAGAGCAAACATGGGAAGGTTTGCCACATGTATTGGCGGAAGCTTTGCGCACAAACTTCAAAGATGATTTTAAAACTGTTTCCATTTTTAACTGGGCAACTTCTATCTTAAATTATAATAACAAACCCATTTCACAAGATGGTTTGTATGTAGATGCGAATGCACCTGCAATGCTCGATTTGAAAATGGAAGAAGGAAATATTAATGCGTTGCAAGATCCAAGTGCAATATTAATTTCAGCATCTGCAGCTAAAGCCATTTTTAATAAAGCTGATCCAATCAATAAAACTGTAAAGGTTGAAAATATTCCTGCGAAAATTGCCGGTGTTTATAAAGACATGCCTGCTAATTCAACGTTTGCTAATCAAAATTTTATTACATCGTGGGCATTTAAAACAAAGATTGCACCCTGGATTTTAACGATGGATGATCCATGGGGTACCAACAACGTTTCAATTTATGTGCAGTTAGCTGATCATGCAGATTTAAAAGCAGTATCAGCAAAAATTAAAGACCTTAAATTAAAAAATATTCGCGCAGACCAACGAATTGCGAAGCCTGAATTATTTCTTCAGCCAATGAGTAAATGGCATTTGTATGCTGAATTTAAAAATGGCATAAACACAGGCGGCAGAATTCAGTATGTATGGTGGTTTGGAATCATTGGCTTGTTTGTATTGTTGCTCGCCTGTATCAACTTTATGAACCTGTCTACTGCAAGAAGTGAGAAACGTGCAAAAGAAATGGGCATTCGTAAAGCAGTTGGTTCTTTGCGTCAGCAACTCATCAAACAATTTTTAAGCGAGTCAGTACTCACAGCGTTTTTAGCGTTCATCATTTCAATTCTTTTAGTACAGTTATCACTTCCATTCTTCAATACAATTGCAGATAAACAAATGCAACTCCCATGGAATAACTTTTATTTCTGGCTGATTGCAATTGCCTTTACTTTATTTACCGGCATTGTTGCTGGCAGCTATCCTGCATTTTATTTATCAGGTTTCAATCCTGTAAAAGTTTTGAAAGGAACTTTTTCTGCAGGAAGATTTTCGTCGTTACCACGCAAAGCGCTTGTTGTAATTCAGTTTACGGTGTCTGTTATTTTAATTATCGGAACGGTAGTTATTTACCGGCAAATTCAGTTTGCAAAAAATCGTCCGCTTGGTTATAACAGTAATGGGTTGGTTACTGTATCAATGCATTTGTATGATGTGCACAGCCATTTTGGTGCTATAGAAAATGATTTAAAAAATTCGGGCGCAGTAATTAATGTAGCGCAGGCAAACAGCCCGCTCACAGAAGTATGGAGTTCAAATGGCGGCATGAGCTGGAGTGGAAAAGCTCCCGGTACTTCCAATGATTTTCCAATGATACAAGTGTCGCAGGGTTATGGCAAAACAGTTGGCTGGCAAATTGTACAGGGACGGGATTTCTCGAAAGATTTTCCTTCAGATTCTGCAGCATTTGTGTTGAATGAAAGCGCTGTAAAATTTATGGGTTTTAAAAATCCAATTGGACAGCAGGTTGCATTTAATGATGGTGTTGCATTTACGGTGATTGGTGTAGTAAAAGATTTTGTGATGGAATCGCCATATGCACCAGTGCGACCATCTATGTTTCGGCTTTTAAGAAATAACGATGGTATGCTTGTGGTGAAACTAAATCCCAAACTGAGTGCACATGATGCATTAGCAAAAATTTCCGCCGTATTAAAAACGTACGATCCTTCACAGGCTTTGCAATACAAATTTGTTGATGAGCAATACGCCAAAAAATTTGGTGATGAAGAACGCGTTGGTAATCTCGCTACCGGGTTTGCAGTACTTGCAATCTTCATTTCCTGCCTGGGATTATTTGGACTTGCATCTTTTGTTGCAGAAAGAAGAACAAAGGAAATTGGCGTCAGAAAAGTGTTAGGTGCATCCGTATTCAACTTATGGAAATTATTAAGTAAAGATTTTGTTGTGCTTGTTTTGATTTCACTATTGATTGCTATACCGGTTGCTTATTATTTCATGCATAACTGGCTGCAGAATTATGAATATAGAACAACATTATCATGGTGGATTTTTGCTGTAACAGGTTTCGGTGCGTTATTAATAACGTTGCTAACAGTAAGCTTTCAATCCATCAAAGCAGCTATAGCAAACCCGGTAAAGAGTTTGAGAACGGAATAAAAATTAAATAATAATGAAATGAAAAAATCAATAACAATTATAATATGTGTTTTCGTTTTATTGGTTGCATGCAGGGCGCAACAGCAAACACCACAATTGCTAAAACAGCCTGCCAACTGGCAATTTGAAAGGTTTGCATTGCCGCCGCAATTTGCACCAGGCGTACCATACAAAGGCGCGGAAGAATTACGATTTTCACCTGGAATGTTTACAAAAGATTCAGTTGATTATTTCACCTACGCTTTTGTTGCAGAATTGGATAATACCAATTTTATTTCGGAGGATGATATTAAAACCTACCTGCTTAATTATTTTAAAGGTTTGTGCGGCAGCACTGCAAAACAAGAAGCCTTTCAGTAGATACTTCAAAAATTACAGTTGATATAAAAAATCAAAAAAGTAAAGAAGGAAACCTTTTTTATAATACAACGCTACACATTTTTGGTGTGTTTGCAGATGGCGCTCCTGTAACATTAAACATGGAAATAAAAGTGATGAATGATAAGACAGCATCAAAAGTCTATCTTGTTTTTATTGCTTCACCACTGGATAAATCAAATAAGATTTGGACAGAGTTGCATTCAATTCAAAACAGTTTTACTATGCCATAAAAGTGTAACATAAAACGATAAAGATTTTCAGAATCATTTAGAATATGGATAAAAGCCTGTTTGATAATTATAAAAATTTCATCGTCAATCAACTTCTATGTTTAAAAATTATTTTAAAAGCGCATGGCGAAATCTAACGAAAGACAAGCAGTTTAGTATTCTTAACCTGGTGGGTTTGTCTGGAGGGTTGGCTTGCGTATTGCTCATTTACTTATGGGTGGGTGATGAGTTGATTGTTGATAAATTCAATGCAAATGATAACCGTCTTTACCAGGTTTTGAAGCGAAATCCCGATGGTACAGGGTCAATACAGGTTGATGAAAATACACAAGGTTTGCTGGCACAATCAATGGCAAAAGAATTGCCGGAAGTTGAGTTTGCAACATGCACAAGAAAAGAACGTGACCCAGGTATTCTTTCGGTGAATGATAAAGAAATAAAAGCACAACCTGAATTTGTAAGCAAAGATTTCTTTCATGTTTTTTCTTACCAACTAATAAATGGAAATAAGGAAAATGCTTTGACAAATATTTCAGGTATTCTATTATCTGATGTGACGGCAGTAAAATTATTCAACACAACAAATGTTGTTGGTAAAACTATTAAATGGAGTTTGAAAGATGCCGCTGGTGATTTCAGTAATGTATACACCATAACAGGTGTTTTTAAAGCACCGCCCACCAATGCTACCAACCAGTTTGATGTATTGTTTCCTTTTGATTTATATGCAAACAAGATGGCTGGTGGAATGGGTGATATAACTTTTTGGGGAAGCAATATGGTTTCAACTTACTTATTGCTCAAACCCAAAACAAACATTGCCGCGTTTAACAATAAAATTAAAAATTACACAAAAGCAAAAATTGGTGCTTTGTATGCAGGCAAAGGACTTGAGCAGTATGAAGGCGACCTATTCATACAAAAATATTCAGATAGGTATTTGTATAATAATTTTGAAAATGGTATTCAAAGTGGCGGCAGAATTGATTATGTAAAATTGTTCTCTGCTATTGCCATTTTCATTTTAATTATTGCCTGTATCAATTTCATGAACCTTTCAACTGCAAAAGCATCGCGGCGCATGAAAGAAGTAGGTATTAAAAAAGTAGTTGGTGCAAGCAGAAGTTCATTAATTTTTCAATATATCAGCGAATCAACATTAATGGCTTTTTTGTCATTAATATTATCAGTTTTAATCGTTGTTTTATTGCTGCCTGCATTCAAAGAAATTACAGGCAAACAAATCGCTCTTCAATTCAACGCCAACTTTATTTTATCAGCCATTGCTATCACAATCATAACCGGCTTTATTGCGGGTAGTTATCCAGCATTTTATTTATCGGGTTTTAAACCGGTATCCATACTAAAAGGAAAATTAAAAACTTCTGCAGGTGAATCGTGGATACGCAAGGGATTGGTTGTATTTCAGTTTTCCGTTTCAGTTATATTAATTGTTGCTGTGCTGATTGTGTATCAGCAAATGAAGTTAATCCAAACAACAAACCTCGGCTACGACAAAGACAATGTTATTCGCTTTACAAATGATGGTAACCTTCCGCAAAACCTTGCATCATTTATTAGCGAGCTCAAAAATATTCCGGGTGTAGTAAATGCGTCAGATGTAAGCGGTGATTTAATGGGCAACTACGACCATTCCGGTGGTGGCATCAGCTGGGATGGTAAAGACCCTAATCTTAATATAGAGTATTATGGTAACGCTGCAGATGTTGGCTTTTTTAAAACAATGAATTTACAAATGGCTGCGGGCAGAGCCTTTTCAAAAGAGTTTGCTGATAGTTCAAGTGTAATCTTTAATCAATCTGCTGTTACCGCGATGGGCTTAAAAAATCCTATTGGCAAAACTGTTTCGATGTGGGGCGCGAAGAAGCAAATAATCGGTGTTGTAAAAGATTATCACTATCAATCATTGTACAATAAAATTGGTCCTGCGTTTTTTACCTTTTCCAATAACAATCCAACTACGGTTGTTAAGATAAAAGCGGGCACACAACAACAAACAATTGCTGCTATAAAAACTTTATATAAAAGATATAATGCTGGTCTTGATTTCAGTTATTCTTTTTTAGACGACGATTATAATAAGTTGTATGCTTCCGAGCAACGTGTTGCTGTGCTGTCAAGATATTTTGCAGGTATTGCTATTTTAATTTCCTGTCTGGGATTATTTGGTCTCGCTGCATTTACCGCACAAAAGCGGCAAAAAGAAATTGGTATAAGAAAAGTGGTTGGTGCATCTGTAAGCAATGTTGTTGCTATGTTGTCGAAAGATTTTTTGATACTGGTAAGCATTTCTTTATTGATTGCTATTCCAACATCATGGTGGATAATGAATAACTGGCTGCAAAATTTTGCGTATAAAATAAAAATGTCTCCGCTTGTGTTTTTGATTACAGGTTTTTCTGTGGTGCTGATAACATTAATTACAGTAAGTTTTCAATCGATCAAAGCAGCAATTGCAAACCCGGTGAAAAGTTTGAGAACGGAATGAAATATTCTGTAAGCGAAGTTGGTAATTAAACACTTTGTTAGCAGTCGAAAATGACTCATGTCAGTTTCTAAAAACTTCACATTTCATAACGCCCGTTTTTAAATTGATTGATTAATCTTTTATATGTACGTAAGAACTTTCATGATCACTTATCATAGCTTCGATGTCTGCTCTTAGAAAATACCTCCGCGACTTAATTTTAAAGCTCTTGATTTTATTTTGTCGCGACCAATTGTAGAGTGTTGGCTTTGACACCTTGAATACAGTACAAACATCACTTAATTTAAGTAGTGCTTTTTCAGGAAGGTGGTCTGTTGGTGGTGGCTGAAATGGTTGATTGATTTTTTTGTTAACCGCTTCTTCAATTGTTGATCTGATTTGTTTCCAGGACTCCGCCGGAGCCATTGGAAATAACATAGGTGTTTCTTGCATCTTTCTTCACTTTTATCTTATTCACAATAAGAAAACTCACAAGCCAAATTTAAGTTAGGTGAATGCAGATAGAATCACCACTTCAAATTATGAAGGGGGTAACAGAAAATCTCGAAGAATATTTCAATAGAATTTTAAATAGATAGAATGTTTATCAACCTTAATAAAAAACCAATTGCAACTTATATATTCAACACATAATGTGTGCTTCTTCCTCCACCTTTAGCGGTTAAAATATTATGTTCGGAAAGGTATTGCAAATCTCTTGTGGCAGTGGCTTTAGAAGCCTTCGTTATAGAAACGTATTTTCTTGCATTCATTCCGCCTTCAAAATCTTCTGGTCCTGCATCAAACATTTTATTAATCACTTTCAAGTGTCGCTCATTCAGCAAGCTTTTATAATGATCAAAAAATTGCATTTTCTTTAAAAGAAAATCTATCCAATCATGAGTTTGTTTTTGTGCATCCAAACAGAGCTGTACAAAATATTGCACCCACTTTGTGATTTCATTGCTTTTTTGTGCTGATTCAAGTGCTTTATAATAAAGATTTTTGTTCGCTTCAATTGTTCTGGATAAGCTGAGTAACAAAGGTCTGCCAACGGTTTGTGATAGAGCTTTTTCTGCAATAGCACGACCTATTCTGCCATTACCATCTTCAATAGGATGAATGGATTCAAAATATAAATGTGCAATAGCAGCCCGTACGGGCGCATTTTTAATGGGATTAGAACCTTTCGGTGAAGTATCATTAAACCATTTGATAAACTGTTTCATTTCTTTTGGAACTGCAGAAGAAGGCGGTGCTTCAAAATGAATCTTTTCTTTTCCAATTGCACCTGATACCACCTGCATCGGTTGATTATGTTTTCTCCATGTGCCCGTATTTATTGTTTTATTGGTACCCAACAATATGCCGTGCCAGGCAAATAATTTTTCTTTGGTTAGCGGCTCAACAAAAGTTGCCCGCACCTCAACCATTAATTCACCAGCGCCCTTTGCCATTTTATCTTTTACTGCATCCGGTTTTTTATTTAATCCTAACTTATTACGAATAGAAGAAGCAACATCTTTACGGCTTAAATATTCACCTTCAATTTCAGATGTTTTCATTGCTTCCGCAACCATAATATCAATAGTGGTTTCCAATTGTGTATTTGGAGGAAGTGTTTTTAGAATACCGCTTATATGACCTGTTTCTTCTGCAAATGCGAGAAGCAGCTCAAGTACACTCGAGATGTCGTATTTAAAATCCAGCCAATCCGGTTGTTGCCAATTGTATTGCATGAGCCGATTACATAAATTATTCGGCTCAAAATTAATAAAAAAATGAGCCGATTTAACTTTTTTTCCGGCTCTGCCATAGGTATCATATAGATGCATTTAACGCATAAGTTATAACTACCGAGTATTCCTCGGTAGTTATTCGATTAAAAGTAATTGTCAAAAAATTCATGTCAGTTCAAAAAATAGCCGCCAAATACTTGTCAACCTCAATACCACATACCTATTTAAAAGTAGGTATCTGAAGAGTTTGCACATACCACTAATCGAAACTTCGTTAGCGAGCATACAAGCACACTTTCTTAATGGCAAGCTTATCCGCTATCAGACTGTTCGGAATCCGAACCAATTTCAAAGAACGTTCCGGTTTAAGGGAAAAACATCCAATTCGCTAAGCTTCGATTGCCGAAAAGAATTGCATAATTACCTGGTGGCAGTGCATCGATTCTAATTTCAACCGAGTGCTGTTGGTAATCGTTTGTTTGCGGTAAGTATTGCTGAAAAATTGTAACTGGTTTTATAATATGAATACCTCTCCCATTGTTCATAACCTTCTTTTTTTAATGCAGCATCAATATCTTTTTGCAACAGCACGCGTGCATACGTAGTATCAATATTCTTATAATTAATGAGCATTCGGAAAGGAGTATTGGCTGTGTTCACCGATTCAACCTGGGTGTTTAATTCAGGGTTACTTATTTCGTCCAGCAATCTTTTCATTTCATCGTTACCAAAGCATGAATCAGGCATTGCTCTTAATCTATTTTCTATCAATTGTTTTGACTTTACATAATTATATCGGTTTGCTGTATCTGTCAAAGGCTTATACTGTGCTGCACTTGCATATTTATCTGCTATTAAGTACCATCCTTCTGCCGCAACAGGCACATCTGGCAATTGATTTGTAATATCGTTTAGAGCGGCTTCACATAAGCTATCTTTATTTTCCAAAGTGATTGTATTATAAGCCCACTGAATACGTTCAATGTTCACATCAATTAATGCTGTAGGATTTACGTCATTCAAATGAAATTGTATTAACTGCTCAAACAATTGCAATGCTTTAAGTAAATGGGAAGTGCTGTCTTTTGAGGAAAAGTTTCTTGCATTACCGACTTGTTCATAATAGCTGTTGTTGCCATTGTTCGTTATAACCGGATTTAATTGCTCATCCAGTACAACAATATTTAGCCAGGAGCTTGGATCCGCATTGTTATAAGTTGCATCTCTTGTTGAAAGAAAACTGGTGATTGATGGATTTATTGTTTTCCAAGGAGCAACATAATCATATAGAGACCAATAACACAAACCAGCACTACACTTAAAGCGTTCTGAGTGTGCTTTGCTTTCCTGCTTTGGAGTGAACTTGAATTAATGATTGAAACACGACCAAAATATAGCCAATACTTTAATTTTTTTCTTTTGATGCAGATAAAGAAATGGATCGTTTTTATGAAAGCGATGATGACAATCAAAAACACTGCTGCCGAAAAAAGAATTCTATTTTCCATACGCTGAAAGTTTCGGCAAGCGTCATTAAAAATACAATTATATACACATACTTAGCTTTGCAAAATTACCGGTGTATTAACAACTAAACTCAAACTCTGAAATATAGCATTATTTAAGGCTATTATCTTAAATGAATTTTTATTCATTTATTAGAGTATTTTAGGCGCGTTGCAACAGCATGATGCGATTCCTTTTGAGCAGTGTTGGTTTGTTCAACAATTGCTTTTATTGTAGTATCAAGACTGCAAACTGCCTGTTCAAGTATCGGCAGATAGTTCGAAGCGCTTTCGTATCCTTCAAGCTTAATTAGATTCATAATACCTAG
>DASZUY010000095.1:0-2174 GCA_035547495.1 Parafilimonas sp.
TTACTACTTTTTTAAATTGGTTAGGTGTAAGTAAAACTGAAAAAAATTTTTGGACAGATCTATTGCGATGGATAATAGTGATTGTGCTCTTTCTTTTTTCAATTGCCTACATTTATAAATACGCACCTTCTGTTTATAAACGATGGAGGTTGATTTCACCCGGAGCAATTTTCGCAACTTTTCTTATTGTACTTACCACATGGGTTTTTTCGATATGGGCACAAAATTTTTCAAGCTATAATCGTGTGTATGGCTCGATAGGCGCTTTGCTGATTGTGATGTTGCTCATCTTTATAAATTCTTTAATGCTGCTTATTGGTTACGAACTAAACGTAAGCATTAGTTATTTGAAGTCTAAAAATGAGGATAAAAAATTTGGAGAAATTATAGACAATCCAAAACTGATTAAAAATAAAAAACAATAAGTTTTGCTGAAATGTAATCTTATAAACTATTAAAAGCCGCGCCTAAATTATTAATTACATCAGTTGCCATCATACTTTCCATTGATTGATTTTCCAAAATTATATCGGCTGCTCGCCCATGCAGGTAAACGCCAAATAACGCAGCATCTAACGGTGAATAATTTTGGGCAATTAATGCAGTAATAATTCCGGTAAGAATATCGCCACTTCCACCTTTTGCAAGCCCGGCATTTCCTGTTGTATTAAACCAGCCTTTGCCATTCTTTGCAATCAACGTATACCTGCCTTTTAGAACAATAATAAAATGATTTCTTGCTGATCTTTCCAGCGCTAAATTAATACGCTCGAAATCATTTGCTGTTTCTCCAAAAATGCGCTCAAATTCTTTTGGATGCGGCGTTAAAACACAATCGTCTTTTATTTCACTTAATAAATATTTGTTTTGCCCAATAATATTTAAAGCATCTGCATCCAGCACAGCAGGTTTTTTAAACTGATGTAAAACTCTTTGTAATAATTCTGCTGTATCTGGTTTTGTTCCAAGACCAGGACCAATGCCAACAGCATCTATCTTTTCAAAATTTAAATTATCTTCTCTTTGCTGACACATTGCCTCTGGCAAATATGTGTGCATTATTGGAAAATACGCTTCCGGAATATTTGCAGTTGTTAATCCTGCACCTGCCCGTATGCAAGCATGGGTTGCCATAACCGCTGCACCCATTTTACCTTTATTGCCTGCAATAATTAATGCATGACCGAAAGTGCCTTTGTGCGAAAAAGGCTTGCGCGGTTTATATATATTTTTTATTTCAGCTTCTTCAACTATTTCTAAAGATGAATCGATCGTTTGTAAAAATTGAGGATGCAAACCGATATCCAAAACTTTTGTTCTGCCGATGTAATCAGCATTTTCGGCAACTAAAAAGCACAACTTCAAGCATTGAAAAGTTAGAGTGCTATTTGCTTTAATAATTGAATTTTCATGCGAGCTTTTATCAATAAACAATCCGCTGGGAACATCAATTGCAATAATGTTTGAAGATGACTTGTTGATAAATTCAACCAGCATTGCACTTAAATCTTTTAGCGGGCGATTTAATCCTGAACCATACAATGCATCAATTACAATATCATCTTTGCCAATTTCAGGAAAAAATTCTTGCGACTGAATAAAATGAATGTTCGTAGTAAGTTCATGCAGCCTTTGCAGGTTTATTTGAAAATCATTTGTGCCAACAGCGCCAAACTCAATTATATAAGTGCTTACATAATTCCCTTTGTTGATCAATTGTCTTGCAATCGCTAAACCATCGCCGCCATTATTTCCTTTGCCACAAAATATTTTGAACGATTTTCCGTACAAATCTGTTTGCAAAAGATAATCTACACAAGCTTCTGCAGCACGTTCCATCAAATCAATAGAAGAAATGGGCTCATTCGCAATTGTGTATGCATCCCACTCGTGAATTTGCTGTGCTGTGAGGATTTTCATTAAACGAAAGTAGTTAATCGTTGTTACCAGATGCGAACTCTTGCACTATCCGGCAGGTACATTTTATCGCTTGGCTTAACATTGAACGTTTCATAAAACGCATCCACATCACTAAAAGGTCCGTTCACGCGAAATTTTGCAGGTGAATGCACATCGGTTAAAACCTGGCTGCGTAAAGCTTCTGGTCTGTCGCTTTCCATCCAACCCAACGCATAACCAAGAAAAAATCTTTGTGCAGGTGTTAAGCCTGCAAT
>DASZUY010000096.1:0-19653 GCA_035547495.1 Parafilimonas sp.
CAGGAATTATTTTATATGGACGCACAACCTATCAACTCATGCAATTTTGGCAAACACTTTTGCAAAAGCCTTCAGGAGAAAAGTCAATGGACGACTTTGCAATTTCAATAGACAGCATTCAAAAACTTGTTTTTTCAAACACACTTAAAGAAACAGGTTGGGACAGTGCAAAACTTGCAAACAGCCCTCTTACTGAACAAGTCTTAGCACTCAAACAGCAACCAGGAAAAGACATTCTTGTGGGAAGCCGGAGTTTAATTATTCAACTTTTAAACAGTAACCTTATTGACGAGTTTCAAATTTGTATTCACCCTATCATCGAAGGGAAAGGGTTGTTGCTATTTGATAAGATCAAACACAGGATTGTTTTGAAACTCGTTAAGACAAAATCACTAAGCTCAGGTGCAACAGTATTTTATTATGAACCTATTCGGGAATAAACAACGAACGGCTAACATCGACAACAGTGAGGCTGACAATTGTAAACTCTACATTTCGATTCTATTGGCATTAGTGCAAATGTTGGGTTGATGATTTCCAAATATCGCCACTTCGCCAAACTGTACACTTAGCGACTACTTTACTGGCACCCCACAAAAAATAAACTACTTAACCTTAACTATGACTTTTCCTTTGGCACGACCACTTGCTACGTAAGACATCGCTTCGTTGGTTTGTTCAAATGGAAAAATCTTGTCAATCACCGGGCGAATAACACCTGCTTCAATCAATGAACTAATCTCTGATAATTGTTTTCCGTTAGCCCGCATAAACAAAAACGAATAATGTATGTTGCGTTTTTTCGCTTGCTTTTTCACCTTTCTGCTTAAAAAGAAAAACACTGTTTTCATAAACCATGGCAAGCCAATTTCTTTTGCAAAGGCAACATCTGGCGGACCTGAAATGGAAACCACTTTTCCGCCGGGCTTTAATATGTTCAAAGATTTTTCAAGTATTTTTTCATCCTGGCTGTTAAGCACCAAATCATAATCTTTGAGTATCGATTCAAAATCCTGTGTTTTGTAGTCAATTATAATATCAGCACCAAGACTTTTCACCAGATCAAAATTGCCTGCGCTTGTTGTTGAGGCGACAGTCGCACCAAAATGTTTTGCCAACTGGATAGCAATTGTTCCAACACCTCCGGAACCTGCCTGTATAAAAACTTTTTCGCCTTTCTTTAATTTTGCTTTTTCAATAAATGCCTGCCAAACCGTTAATGCAACCAGTGGAAAAGATGCGGCTTGTTCCATGGTAATATTTTTGGGCTTTAACGCAACATCATTTTCATTGATAGCAATGTATTCCGCAAATGCACCGATTTTAAAATCAGCGGGGCGGGCAAATACTTCATCGCCCACTTTAAAGCGGTTGACTTTTGAACCTACTTGTGTAATGATTCCTGCAACATCGTGTCCTAAAATCAAAGGAAATTTATAGGGAAGCAACAGCTTGAATTCGCCGGTGCTTATTTTCGAATCTAACTGGTTAACGCCTGCTGCATGAATTTCTACCAGCACCTCATTTTCCTGTAGAACAGGTTGAGGCAAATCAACAAGATGTAAATCGGTTTCTTTGCTGTATCTGTTTATAACAAACGCTTTCATTTCTTAACTCTTAAACTTGTTGATATTTTTTATAACAGAATTTTCAAAGGTCTTAAATGAAAAATATTGTATTGCCGGAAATAAAGAAGATCCTTTGCCTACGGGATGATTAAATTTGGGATTTTCGTTTTCAACCAATTTCAAAAGCGCATCAACAACTGCAGTTGGCTCTTCTGATTTTGCAAATAAGTCTTTTGTATAATCCCGGAGTGTTGTGCGATATTGATCGTAATCATGTATCTTCTTTTCTGCAACCTTAGAGTTAGTAACGATATTGGTTTTGAAACCCACGGGCTCAATCATGCTTACTTTTATATTAAACTCTTTTAGTTCAAAACGCAGTGCTTTGAAATAACCTTCAAGTGCATGTTTGGAAGCTGCATAATAAGCACCGCCCGGCAAACTGATCAATCCCATAATTGAACTTATTGTAATTATTTTTCCAAAACGTTGTTTTCTGAAATGAGGAAGTATTTCGTTGGTGAGTTTTACAGTTCCCCAAAAGTTGGTTTCTAATTGTTGCTTGCCTTGTTCAATGGTTGTTTCTTCTGCAAGCCCGGACAAATAAAAGCCTGCATTGTTTATCAGTACATCTAATTGTTTTATCTCGCTGAAAAGTTGTTTGCTGAAAGAGTTGATAGAATTGTCATCCGTGATATCTAATGGCAATAATTTGAATGGTACAGATGATTGGGTTCTTTCCGGATTGCGGCTTGTGCCAATTACAGTATAACCTTTTTTGTGTAATTCATTTGCAACCATCAAACCAAAGCCTGAAGATGCGCCTGTTACTAAAATATTTTTTTTCATTTTACCTGTTTTATTTTTTTTGATTTGTAAATTTGCTTGCAAATTGCAAGTGCAAATATAGAAACAACTTTCAAATTGCAAGTGGTTTTGTAAAATATTTTTTTATGAACAAATCGATTAAGAGATCCGATTGCCCGGTTAGCTGTTCGCTTGATATATGGGGAGATAAGTGGTCGCTGCTGATCATCAGGGACCTGATGGATAAGAAGCAATGTACTTACGGCGACTTTTTAAAGGCACCCGAAGGCATTGCAACAAATATTTTGGCGTCAAGGTTGCAAGCGCTGGAAGAAAATAAGATTATTGAAAAACTTGTTCACCCTGACAGCAAAGCAAAAGTGCTGTACCGGTTAACAAACAAAGGGATTGACCTTCTTCCCATCATGCTTGAAATAAATTTATGGGCAGAAAAGTATTTCCCTATTCCTGACGAAAGGAAAGCTATGTTGAAAGAAGCAAAAAAGGATAAAGCGGGTTTTATTAAATCAATGTCAAGAGAGCTGAAAAAGCAAGTACAATCTACCAGGTAAAAAAACAGTAGCTGGCAAGCTGCTTAAGTGATGATTTTTTTTGAATTACGTGTAATAACATAAATCTTTGCATTATAAGTCATATTAATTCTATTGATAGAAATCAATAGAAACTAAACAATATAAATCACGACAAAGCTTGCAATATGGAATTAGACCCAAACAATAACGTAGTTATGCTATGTGCTCAAGGCATGAACATGGAAGGAAAAGGCAGACCTGAAGAAGCAAGTAAGCTTTTTCTTCAAGCATGGAATGAAGCAACAAATGACTTTGAAAAGTTTACTGCCGCTCATTACGTAGCCCGACATCAAAACAGTGTTACAGACAAATTAAAATGGGATGAGACAGCACTGCAGCTGGCATTGCAAATAAACAACGATACCGTTAAAGCGGCATTCCCTTCATTGTATCTAAACATTGCTAAATGCTATGAAGACTTAAACGACTTTGACAATGCAAGAACGAACTTTGACTTAGCACTCTCATTTGTAAACTTTTTACCTGACAATGGATATGGAAATATGGTGAAGGGAGGAATATTGAAAGGTTTAGAAAGATTACCAAAATAATTTTCCCGGCAAAGAAAAAAGCCCAAAAACAAAATTTATGTTTGATGACTAACGTTGCAACAGAAATTTGAATTCACCTAAGGACTCCAAACTGACTCTGTTCGTAAACGATGTTATTTAGAATCACAGGACTTTTGTTTTGCCTTTTTTTCGGACAAGTTTTGTTCGGACAAACGTATTACTGTGACACAGCACATATTTCTCAAACAGACAAACAATTGATAGAGCAGTTTTGGGTTGACTTCAAAACAGCTATCAACACCAAGGACAAAGTAAGGCTTTCATCATTGATTCAATTTTCATTTACCTGTGATTATTGCATTGCAAACACTTCTAAAGACAAAAACGATGCATATTTGCGTGTAACGAAAGCTTTATTTAATTCGGCACAATACAAGATATTTTTTGATCCAAAACTCGTTAAAACAGCAAACAAATCTTCCAGTCTGTTTAGTATCTTATTTATTACAAAAAACGACACCAGTAAATTGTGTGACCTGAATTTTGGTTACGCTTCGGCTGAACCTTCAAAACAATGGGAAGGACAACAGCATTTTTTTACTATTAAAAAAATAAATGACAAGTTCTTAATAACATCGGCTTGGACAGTTCCATGATAACGAAAACGAATACCAACAACCGGTTGTGTAAAAGAATTTTTGTATGATTATTTTTTAACTGCTGAATAGCGTTTTATTTTTTTATTTCATCAGCTCACCTTTTTATTCTTATCGTTAACTGCATACCGTATTGCAGCTTCCAGTACATCAGGATTTATATCTTTCAGCGTTTTGAACCTGATGCAATACCCGGTTACACTTGCCTTGCCTATTTTTTTTCCATACACTTTGGCTAAGTATGTCTTATCCTCAATGCCAAGAATGTAAACAGATATTCCCGTTGTGTTTGCGCTTAAACCAATCTGATAAAATTCCCTGGTTGTTCCATCAGCATATTGTATATTATTAGAGCCATATCCAATATTAGGATTAGAAACCGTTTTGCCTTTGGCATCTTTGCCATCCAGGAACCATAATTTACATGCCGGCATTATTTGCAGAATAGCGTGGTGCAATGCTTGCATGTCACTGCGTTTCTGTTCAGGCAGGCTATTAATATATGCTTTGATTTGTTCTTTTACGGTCATATACATATAAATTATTGGTTGCCTGTTGTGGCTTTTCAAATCATAGTTTAATGCTTGCACATAATTTTTCCCGGCTACAATTATTATTTAGATTGCGTGTCAAACTCTATCATCCATTCAATACCATATTTATCTCTAAACATAGCAAAATAAGAACCCCATGGGCTGTCATCAATAGGCATCTCAACAGTTCCGCCTGCTGAAAGCCCGTTAAATAATTTATCTGCCTCTTCCTTACTTTCTGCAGTAACAAATATCTTAGACCTGTTTTCATTTTCATTTACACGTCCTAAAAAATCCGGAACATCATTCGCCATTAAAACACTATTACCAATTGGCAAAGCAATGTGCATTATTTTATTTGCTTCACTTTCTGCTATTGGGTGTTCAGGAACTGATAAATCTTTGAAGCGTATAATTTTTGTGAACGCTCCGCCAAATACTGATTTGTAAAAAGTAAATGCTTCTTCTGCATTTCCGTTGAAGTTGATGTGAGGATTAATACTTGCCATGATGTTTAGTTATTAATTGATTAATTAATTTATTTAATTGTTTTTTGATCGCTTTTATTTAAGCTGCGACGGGCAGTTTTATTCTAATTCTTCGCAATGAAATCTGTGAGTGTTTAGTAAGCCTGTTATTTTCAAAACGATATTTTCTTCTGTGTCGATGCGTAAAATTTTATCGCAGTCTTCAAGGTCGAAACTCCCTGTCTGCCGACAGGCAGGCATTTCTTATTTGCAACCACTTTATTAATATGCGATTCAAGTTTCTTCACCTCGCTTTTTGTTTTTACAGAAGTTTTAAAAACGTAAATCATTTGTTGGATAAAGTTTGCAATAGGTTTTCCAGGTTGTTTAACGACATTTTCATTCCCTGTGTAAAGCCATCCAGTATCCGCTCCATTCTTTCAAGCGATTCATTGTAAATTGTAATGTGCACTTTTGTTGTTCCGTTTTGATCGCTGAAAGAGTGATCCCATTCAGAACCCGGCAATTCAGGATTTTCATCTTTATCTGCAAAAGCGTTATACATTTTAAAATTGGTTTTCGGCGTAATGGAAGTGTATTCCTGTATCGCCCAACGCTCCTGTCCTTCCGGATTTATCATTGCATAAAATCTTTTGCCACCCACTTTAAAATCCTGGTATTTTGTTTTTGCTATCATGGGTTTAGGTGCAATCCATTGGTCAATAAGCTCCGCTTTGGTAAAAGCATCCCATACCAGTGCAAGTTCAGCATCAAACTCCCGGGTGATATATACCGTTTTTGCTGCTTTGTCAACGGTAAAATCAAATAACAAATTGTTGTTCATTTTTTTTGTTTTTTTATTGTTGATAATACATCGTCAAGCTGATTAAACCGGGTTTCCCAAAGTTTTCTGAATTGGTTTAACCATTTATCTACTTCTTTCAATTTTTTAATTTCAAGTGAATAATAAATTTCCCTGCCTTGTTGTTCCTGCTTTACCAGTTCGCATTCTGTAAGTATGCGTAAGTGCTTGGAAACAGATTGCCGTGTAGTATGAAAGTTATCAGCAATAGCATTTGGTGTCATTGCCTGCAGTGCAATCAAGGCAATAATTGCCCGCCTTGTTGGATCTGCAATTGCCTGGAAAATATCCCGCCTCATATAATTTAATTTTTCTACTTATTTTTCTGCAACTAATCGGTTGCAAATATATATGCAACCTTTTGGTTTCGCAAAATATTTTTTCAAATAAACTTTTTGAAGTTTAAAACACCATTATTTTAAGTTGTGTATTTTTTGCTTTACCTGAAAAAGATGAATCGGATGCTTACCATTTCAGTACACTTTAAAAGCAGGTTTTAAGCGGGTTGATTGAACACTATTATTACTATCATAACCATAGCAGATTTTACAATTCCATTTTCTATTACTTTTGAACTTCTAATTTTTGAACATGGAGAAAATAACTGCGGCAATTACAGCCGTGGAAGGATACGTACCGGAGTACCGGCTCACGAATGCGGAGCTTGAGAAAATGGTTGATACGAACGACGAATGGATAAAAACCCGTACCGGCATCAGCGAAAGAAGAATTTTAAAAGAACCGGGCAAGGCCAGCAGCGATCTTGCAGTTCCAGCCGTTAAAAAATTACTCGAGAAAAAAAATATAGATCCGCTCGAAATTGATTGTATCGTTGTGGGAACTGTAACACCCGATATGATTTTTCCTGCAACTGCAAACATCATAGCCGATAAAGTGGGTGCAAAAAATGCCTGGGGTTTTGATATTAGTGCGGCCTGCTGCGGCTTTTTATTTTCGTTGCAAACAGGCGCTTCTTTGGTTGAATCGGGGAGATATAAAAAAGTTCTGGTTGTTGGTGTAGATAAAATGAGCGCTATTGTTGATTACACCGACAGGTCAACCTGTATAATTTTCGGCGATGGCGCCGGCGTTGTTTTACTTGAACCCACTGTTGATGAAACCGGATTACGCGACAGCATTTTAAAAACGGATGGCAGCGGTGTAGAATTTTTACATATGAAGGCCGGCGGTTCCAAAGAACCTGCATCTATAGAAACCGTAACAGAAAAAAAGCATTTTATTTTCCAGGAAGGCAAAACAGTTTTCAAATTCGCAGTTAAAGGTATGGCTGATGTGAGCGAAGAAATCATGAAACGCAATAACCTAACTGCAGATGATGTTTCGTGGCTTGTACCACACCAGGCAAACCTTCGCATTATTGATGCTACTGCGCACAGAATGGGTTTATCAACAGATAAAGTGATGATCAATATTCAGCGTTACGGCAACACCACTGCAGCAACAATTCCATTATGTTTATGGGAGTGGGAAAAGCAATTAAAGAAAGGTGATAATATTATACTCGCTGCATTTGGCGGCGGATTTACATGGGGCGCCATCTGGGTTAAATGGTCTTACGATAGCTGATTGCTTCACGTTGTAATTGAACAAAGTGAAGCAATTAAATAAGCTCTTTTTATTTTAATACATACTGCTTTCCCGCAATAACAGGAACAGTGAAGCGTCAATATTTTATGTAATGAGCAAAAATGATTTTGAAATTTCCGGTATAAGTTCTTTGGTTTTACACACAGGCTCGCAGCACAATACACAATCTTCTCACCTGCCGCCGGTTTACGCAACTTCTACTTTTACATTCGATACATCAGAGCAAGGCATGCGCCGTTTCTCCGGCAAAGAAGAAGGTTATATTTATAGCCGATGGGGCAATCCTACTTTTAAAGTTGCAGAAGAAATAATTGCCGCGTTAGAATCTTTTCAAATAAAAAATAAAGATGGAAATGCTTTAGCGTTGAAAGCATTCTTACATGCCAGCGGCATGGCTGCCCTCAGCACTTTGTTTCAAAGTAATTTGAAAAGCGGTGATGCTATTCTCTCGCATTTTTCTTTGTATGGCGGCACGCATGAATACATTCATAAAGTATTGGCCGAAGATGGCGTGCAACCGATCATCGTTGATCTGAGAGATTTGAATCTTGCAGAAGACACGATCAAAAGAAATAAAAACATTCGCCTTATTCATTTGGAAACACCGGCGAATCCAACCATTCAGTGTGTAGATATTGAAGCGATAACAAAACTGGCAAAACAACATAACATCCTTGTTTCTGTTGATAACACTTTTGCTACACCTTATCTGCAGCAGCCATTTAAATATGATGTAGATTTTGTTGTGCATTCAACAACAAAATTTTTAAACGGTCATGGCACCGCGATCGGCGGAATTTTAATTGGTCGTGATATTGAGTTCATGAAAACAAAAGGAACGAAATGGCATCGCTTGTTAGGCGGCAACGCAAATCCATTTGATGCATTTCTTTTGATCAATGGAATTAAAACTTTGGAATTGAGAATGCAGCGCCATTGTGCAAATGCAACAGCGGTTGCAGATTTTTTGCAAAAGCATCCGGCTATTGAAAAAGTAAATTATAACGGACTTGAATCGCATCCTGATTATGTTATTTCAAAAAAACAGATGAAACATCCGGGTGCCATGTTGAGTTTTGAATTAAAGGGTGGATTGGATGCAGGTAAAAAATTTATTGACAATCTTCAAATGTGCACACGCGCTGTTTCTTTGGGAACAGCAGATACACTTATCTCCCATCCTGCTTCCATGAGTCATTATGGTGTTTCAAAGGAAGAGCGTTTACAATTTGGTATCACAGATGGATTAATAAGAATGAGTGTTGGACTTGAAAATATTGAAGACATTTTAAATGACCTGGATAATTCGTTAACGTGAAACGTCAGTCGTCAAACGTGAATAAGATTTAATGATAAAAATTATGGCAAAAAAAATTGCAATCATTGGTTCGGGCATCAGCGGTTTATCCTGCGCATATTTGTTGTGTGAAAAAGATTACGACATAACTGTTTTTGCAAAAGCGTTTTCGCCTAATATAACATCCAATCGTGCAGCCGCATTTTGGTTTCCGTATCACATAAGAAATGATAAGCGTGGCATTAGCTGGGCGCAAAAAAGCTATAGCTTTTATGAAAAACTTTCTGCTGATGCATCAACCGGCATAAGCATGAAACAGCTGATAAAAGTGCTGCGTGAAAATGAAATTGAAGAAGAACCGATATGGGTTGATTTCATTCCAAATGGCGCGTGCAAAAAAGTTCCGGAAAAAGATTTAGCAGCAGATGTTGCAGAAGCATACGATGTAACCGTTCCGCTTATTGAAACACAAATTTTTCTTCCTTACTTAAAAAATTATGTTACTGCAAAAAATGTAAAGTTTGTTGAGCGTGCAATAAATTCTTTTGATGAACTGAAAAACGATTTTGATTTTATCATCAATTGCTCCGCGCTTGGTTCACAAAAATTATGTAATGATGATTCGATCATTCCTGTTCGCGGCCAAGTGGCTTTAATTGAAACAAGAACAGATTTTCCTATTTATCTTGATAATGAAAAACCACTTTATCTTGTTCCGAGAAAAGATGCGATGATCGTTGGCGGCACTTATGAAGAATATATCTATGAAGAAGAAACGGAGCCATCAACCATACAAAAATTACTCAATAATGCTTATGCGGTTTTTCCTGAATTAAAACAACAAAAAGTTATCGGCAGTTGGGCAGGCTTGCGACCATACAGACCAACCGTAAGAGTTGAAAAAGAAAATAACATCATTCATAACTATGGGCACGGCGGCAGCGGTTTTACCATTGCATTTGGTTGTGCGGATGAAGTAGTGAATTTGATTGAACAGTGATTGTTGGTAATTTCTTATTATTGCAGTACCAAACTAAATATTAAACCAAAACTTAAACTCTAACATGGAACAAGAATCCTTATTAACCGAGCTTGAATATAATCCCGTTTTAGCAAGTACAGGCAAACGTTTTTTAAATTATTTAATTGACATAATCATTTTCTATGTTTTAGCAGTTTTCATTTTAGCTGCGTTGTTTTACAATGATGATTATACTTACACAACTTCAAACGATTTCTCTTCTCAGTTATTGATAAGACTTATAGCGTTCGCGCTTTTTGCAGCTTTTTATTTTTTGTTTGAAATACTGTTTAAAGGAAGAACCATTGGCAAGTTCATTACAGGCACAAAAGCCGTAAATTATGATGGAAGTGAGATGGAACCGAAAACAATTTTACTAAGATCGTTAAGCCGTGTGGTGCCTTTTGAACCCTTTAGCGGATTAGGGAACCCATGTTATCCATGGCATGATAAATGGACCAGAACCTGTGTTATTGATGTAAAGCAAACGGCATTGCAAAATCCAACAGTGCAGTCATAGACCTCATCCCAACCTTTATTCAAAGGAGAAGGGCAAGAAACATGTTGAATAAATAAAGCAGTATTAAAATTTCATGCGCTAAAAAAGTCCTCTCCTTTGGAGAGGATTTAGGTGAGGTCTAGATATTACCAGTAACAATTTTGTAAGTATAATTCACAGCGATAACTATCAACACAAAAACTGCATACTGTTTTAAAAATTTTGCTTTGATGATCGAAGGAAAAATCAAATAGGCAACTGCAAAAAATATAAGCGCTAATACAAACACAAGCGGCGGATACATTTTAAAACTTGCTGCAAAATTTCCCTGCATTAAAAATATTAATGCACGTTGCGAACCGCATACCGGGCAGTCAATTCCAAAAAAATATTTGTAAGCACATGGTAACATGTGCTTTTGTAACCAGGTAATCACATGCTATTAATAGTTATGAAAATTCCAGAGTGATGCGCTGGCAGTTCCTAAAATAACTACCCAAATTATCCAGTAGATAGTATACAAACCTCCCAGTGCAGTACCGATTATTGACATAATATATCCTGCATTTAAGGATGAATATCCATCGTAAAGGTCAGGCGTTTCTTTATACATTTTTCTTGGTTTTGAAGCTAAGACCAAGCCAATAATTCCTAAGACAAGTCCTACAAAAAAACAAGAGAAAACAATAGAACAAATTCCTAAAACAAGTACAGTAGTCGCGTTTGGTAACATTTGTTTATCTGCCATAAAGCAAGGTTTGTGAAGTGAAGAAAGTTTTGATTTGCTATTGTGAAAATAATTGTATTGACTGAAATAAAAAAATTCATGTAAAAAATCGCGAGCAGTTCGTTTTAAATCATTAATATTATTTTTTAGAAACGAGCTTATGAAAATTGAAGAAATAAAAGTTTTGCGCGGTCCAAATTATTGGAGCGTTCGCCGTCCCAAATTAATTCAGATGAGATTGAATTTAGAAGATTTAGAGGAACGTCCAACAAATGATATAGAAGGTTTTTCCCAACGCATAGAAGAAATGCTTCCCACATTATATGAGCATCGTTGCAGTGAAGATGAAAAAGGCGGATTTTTTCTGCGCGTGAAGGAAGGCACATGGATGGGTCATGTAATAGAACATATTGCTTTAGAATTACAAACGCTTGCAGGTATGGATTGCGGTTTTGGCCGAACAAGAGGTACGGGTAAACATGCAGAATATTTTGTAGTTTTTGATTACATGGAAGAAGATGCCGGCGTGTATGCAGCAAGAGCTGCCGTGCGTATTGCGCAGGCATTGGTTGATGCAACAGAAAAAGATTATGATCTTGACGCAGATATTCAAAAGCTACGCGAAATAAGAGAAGATACGCGGCTTGGTCCATCAACAGGTTCTATTGTTGATGAAGCCGTAAAGCGCGGCATTCCGTTTATTCGTTTGAACAAACAAAGTCTTGTTCAGTTAGGTTATGGCGTGCATCAAAAAAGAATTCGCGCAACTATTGCAAGCACTACTTCTACCATTGCCGTTGATATTGCAGGCGATAAAGAAGAAACAAAAAACTTGTTGGATCGGGCGCAAATTCCTGTTCCAAGAGGAACAACGATCAGGGATGAAGAAGATCTGAAATATGCAATTGACAAGGTTGGCTATCCATTAGTAATTAAACCGATCGATGGCAATCATGGAAAAGGCAATACAACAAATATTACCACTTACGAGCAGGCAGTAAAAGCTTTGGAAGCTGCACAGAAATATGGCCGCACTGTTATTGTTGAAAAATTTATAACCGGTTTTGATTTTCGCGTGCTTGTGATCAATTACAAATTTATTTGTGCGGCATTAAGAACACCTGCAAGTGTTATTGGTGATGGCGAACATACTATTCAATGGCTGATCGATGAAACCAATAAAGATCCGCGGCGCGGTTACGGTCATGAAAAAGTTTTAACGCAAATCACGATCGATCAGTTCACGCAAAAAATGCTCGATGAAAAAGGTTATACATTAGAAACAGTTCCGCCAAAAGATGAACTCGTTTTATTAAAACCAACTGCAAATCTTTCAACGGGTGGCACATCCACTGATGTTACAGATGAAGTACATCCTGTAAATATTTTTATGGCCGAAAGAATTGCGCGCATCATCGGTTTAGATATCTGCGGTATTGATATTATGGCGCCTGATCTTAAAAAACCCATCACAGAAAATGGCGGTGCTGTGCTTGAAGTAAATGCTGCGCCGGGTTTTCGCATGCATGTTGAACCTGCATTTGGTTTAGCGCGCAATGCAGCAGAACCTGTAATTGATATGTTGTTTCCAAAAGGCAGCAACGGCAGAATTCCCATCATCGCTATCACAGGCACAAATGGCAAAACAACTACAACAAGATTAACGGCGCATCTCTGCAAAACGGCAGGTAAAAAAGTGGGTTATACCACAAGCGATGGCGTGTATATTCAAAACCAAATGATGATGAAAGGTGATTGCACAGGACCTGTTAGTGCAACATTTGTTTTGAGTGATCCGACTGTTGATTTTGCGGTGCTTGAATGTGCGCGTGGTGGTTTATTAAAATCGGGTTTAGCCTTTGATAAATGCGATGTAGCCATTGTTACCAATGTTACTGCAGATCATATGGGGCTTGGTGGTATTCAAACATTAGAACAAATGGCAAGAGTAAAAAGTGTGATACCTGAAACAGTACGTGAAGATGGCTTTGCTATTTTAAATGCAGATGATGATCTTGTTTATAAAATGCATGAAACGCTCGACTGCAATGTTGCATTTTTTAGCATGGATGAAAATAATCCGCGCATAAAAAAACATTGCAAAAAGGGTGGCTATGCTGCGGTGTATGAAAACGGTTATGTTACAATTCTGAAAGGCACATGGAAAATCCGCGTTTCAAAAGTGATTGACATCCCGATAACCTATGATGGCAAAGCGCTGCACAATGTAATGAACACTTTACCTTCTGTGCTGGCTGCCTATTTGTTTCGCGATATTTCTATTGAAGATATCAGAACAGGCTTGTGCACATTTGTTCCTTCGCCTGCGCAAACACCAGGTCGCTTAAATATGTTTGAATTTAAGAAGTGTAAATTCCTTGCAGACTTTGCGCACAACCCTGCAGGACTTGAATTGCTTGGTAATTTTATAAGCAAGATGGATGGTTCACCAAAAGTTGGCATCATCAGCGGAACAGGCGACCGCCGTGATGAAGATATTCGTGAGTTGGGAAGATTATCTGCAAAATATTTTGATGAGATCATTATTCGTTGCGATAAAAATTTACGCGGCAGAACTGCAGAAGAAATTGTGAATTTGCTTGTAGAAGGAATTAACGAAGCAAAAACAAAAGACATTCCGGTTGAAATAATTTATAATGAAGAGGATGCAATAATGCATGCATACAATAATGCAAAACAAGGTTCGCTTATAACGATTATGTGCGATGTTGTTTCCGAAGCTTTAGACTTTATTAAAAATCTGAAAGAGAAAGAAGATGCTGCTGTGATGGTGTAAAGAAAGCTATTTATCAAACCGCTTCATATCCGGATGCAACGTAATGTAAATATCATTCACGCTTTTATTTTTTGGATGAATGATAATTCCCGTACAAATATTTTGTGCACCTGCTGATGAAATTTCAAAAGCGATTCCTTTTTGTTTATCATCATAAAGTGTTATTGCTCTTCCATCACTTGTGTATTGCGCAGCTTTTTTTATTGCATATTTATTTTTGATTTCATCAAGCGAACTATAAACATGCACGCTGTCATTTGTTGTAAAAAAAGATGAAGTTGTTCTTATTTGCTGCACTGTTTTTTCGCGCATGCTGGTATCTTTATAAGCACTATAAATATTCAGTTCTGTTTTATTGTTGTGTTCATCACGCTGTTTGCCATACCATGTTTCCCATGCCTTTCCCATTGCTGCATCGCTCATATCCGGCTTACCCAAAATATTTTGCAAGGTTGACGCATCAGCGCCAAGCGAAATTTTACCAACACTTTCGCCGGATATAATTAGCGGGTTGCTTTCTGAAACAGCTGTATCAATTTGCAATTGATCATTATTAACAACAACCGTATCGTGTTTAACAATTGTGTCTGTTGTTGTAATTGTTGATGTATCGCTATTTACAGAAGTCGTGTTCGAACTATTATTACAAGAAACTGAGAGAAATACAATGCCATAAAAAAATATTTTCCGCATAAATTTTTTGTGTGATGTGCAAAGATTATTCCACTACATCATAAAATCAAAATTGGTTTTATAAAGCATCCAGCTTTTTCTTTATCGTTTGTTTATCTGCCTGCGTTTTTGCCAACACATAAGCCAGTTCGAAATTATTTTTTGCTTTCTCCACATCAACATCGGCATACAAAACACCTAACAAGGTATGATAATAGTGATTGTTATTAAGCTGAAGTTTTTCTGCTTCTACAATTGCATTTTCTTTTCCATACACTTTTGAAAAAGCGTAGGTTCTGTTAAGCGCCGCCACCGGTGAATATTGCCATTGCAGTAAGCGATTATATAGTTGCAAAATGCTCTCCCACTTTTCTTTTGTATCGGCTTTAAACGTGTGCCAGTAAGCAATCCCCGCTTCCAAATGATATTTGGAAATTGTATCGCCGCGTGAAGATTGCTTCATAAAATAAATGCCTTTTTCAATCAGCTCTTTGTTCCAAAGATTTTCATCCTGGTCTTCATATAAAATAATTTCACCGTTCTCACTTTTTCTTGCTGCAAACCGCGAAGCATGAAAACACATCAATGCAAATAATGCATTTACTTCAGGCAAATTGGTCTGCTCATTTTCAATCAGCAAATAATTCAACCGCATCGCTTCCAAACAAAGATCTTCACGCAAAACATTATCGCTGCTTTCAGAAAAATATCCCTCATTAAAAAGTAAATACAATGTGGTAAGCACCGTTTGCAACCGCTTTGTAATTTCTGATGACGGCGGAAATTCAACCTGCACATTTTCTGTTCTTAATTTTTCTTTTGCCCTGAACAATCTTTTATTGATCGTTTCTTTATTGGTTAAAAAAGCATTCGCAATTTCATCAATACCAAAACCGCAAAGAATGCGTAGCGATAAACCTATTTGCGCTTCAACAGGAATGGAAGGATGACAAAGCGCAAACAGCATTTGCAACTGGCTGTCTGTAATATTTTTTTCTGAAAGATCGATATCATCTTCGTCCATTATTGCTGAAGTTTTTTTTAACTGCGGCGCAATTTTTTGTGTGAAGATGGCATTGTGATGCAGCTGATTTTTTGCCTTGTTTTTTGCGACTGCATACAACCATGCTACGGGATTTGGCGGCAAGCCCTTATAACTCCATGTTTCAACTGCAGATAAAAAAGTATCGCTAGCAATATCTTCTGCAATTTCTATATGTTCAATGCCAAACAATTTGCAGAGCACAGAAGTTATCTTACTAAATTCTGTTCTGAATAAATGTGGTATGAGTTGCTGTTCCAACATAATTTTAAAAGCCTCTTGCGAGGCTTTACAACTATCACATTAAAGCTATCTCTCTTACTTCAACACTTCCTCCTGTTGCGTGGATAGGACAGCTTTTCGCCATTTCAACAGCTTCATCATAAGATTCCGCTTTTACATAAGAATATCCGCCGATGCTTTCTTTTACTTCAGCATAAGGACCGTTTGTTACCAAATCTTTTTTTACAACTCTGCCGGAATTTTCCAAACGATTACCTCTGTCTACCAATTTATTTTGCGCTGCGATTGAGCCTAACCAATCCATCCATTTTTGTAGGCTAGCCTGCATTTGTTCGGGTGTTGCCTCTTGTTGCATTTGATCATAGTCGGTTCTGTATAAAAACAAAAATTCTTTCATCATTTTAAATTTTATTGTTTTCAATCATGAAGGTATTTCATCTTTCCTGGCAATTCTTCTCACTTCAACTGTGTTGCCCTCACCTTGCAACACAGGGCTGCCTTTTGCAAATTCAATTGCTTCTTCCATTGAATCTGCACGCACAGTTAAGAAGCCGCCAATGGTTTCTTTAATATCACCAAAAGGTCCGTTGGTTACAATGCCGTTGTGACCAACAACACTTGCATCATCCATGGGCAAACCTGTGCCGCTAACAAATTTGTTTTTTGCGGAGATGGTTGCAATCCAATCCATGGTTTGTTTCATCCAGATCTGCAACTGTTCCGGCGAAGCGATCTTGGTACCATCCTGGTGTCGCATAATTAAAACGTATTCGTCCATTTTGTTTAAGTTTTATATTTCCCCTGCAGGGAAATGTTATTAAATATTTTTATCACTATCAATAACAAATAATATTTATGCAATTGGACATTAAATCAAAAAAAAATCAGGGCATAAATTTATTATTTAAAACTGCGTGAAAAATAAATTATGCCATATACATAACTTTATTAACCACTTTTAAAATGCACAGAAAATATTTTATACATTGAATAAATTTTCCAATAGCAGCATTGAATTATGATTACCGATTTTATTTTAATAATTATAGCGATAAGATATCTCCGCACTTTTCTTAAAGCATCGGATAGTCTTGCAGAATGGGAAGATAAATTAACGATAGCAACGTATGCATCTGCTTTTATGATTGCAGTGGTTGCCATTTTTTCGTCGTTGCATTTTATAACCGTATGGATTGGTCAGGCAGCTTTACTATATCTTGTTTATGTACTTTATAAAAAACCTGAATTCAAATCTGCGCGGCAAGTTTTAATTGCAATTGCACCGTACATTCTCATTTCTTTATTTAGCAATGTGGTCAAGGTAGCAATTCCACCGCTGTATAAAAGCTGGAGTGGTTTTTTGCAAAGTATTAGTTTCTTCAGTATTGTTTGGATGATCGGTGTTTGGTTTTTAACCATTAGGCAAAAGAGAGAATTAGATAAAGCGAACAAGCGCGTTGAAGAAGAAGAAAAAAACAACCAGGTCATTCGTTCGATGAAAGATGAACTTGAAGTGCAGGTTGCCGAACGTACTGCAGAATTAACCAAACAAAAAGAAGAATTAGAACATGCATTACATGAATTAAAATCAACACAAGCACAATTAATACAAAGTGAGAAGATGGCAAGTCTTGGTGAACTAACTGCAGGCATTGCGCATGAAATTCAAAACCCTTTAAACTTCGTAAATAATTTTTCTGAAGTAAACAATGAGTTGATTGAAGAAATGAATAGTGAAACTGACGTTGATGAAATTAAAGCCATTGCAAACGATATAAAACAAAACAATGAAAAAATTGCTTTTCATGGTAAACGTGCAGATGCCATTGTGAAAGGTATGCTGCAACATTCCAGAAAAAGCACAGGACAAAAAGAGTTGACCGACATTAATGCTTTGTGTGATGAATATTTGCGGTTGAGCTTTCATGGTTTGCGCGCAAAAGACAAAAGCTTTAATGCAAATTTTAAAACTGAATTTGATGAAAGTATTGGAAAGATAAATGCAGTGCCGCAAGATTTAGGAAGAGTATTATTGAATTTGATCAATAACGCATTTTATGCTGTGAGTGAAAAAAAGAAAACTGCCGGTGAAGATTATAAACCTGAAGTTGTAGTTGCAACAAAAAAGATAAATAATAAGATTGAAATTAAAGTGCGTGATAATGGAAGCGGTATTCCGCAAAATATTATTGATAAGATCTTCCAGCCATTTTTTACAACAAAACCAACAGGACAAGGAACAGGTTTGGGTTTGAGTTTAGCTTACGATATCATCACCAAAGAACATAACGGAACAATAAGCGTGGAAAGTAAAGACGGTGAAGGAACAACTTTCATTATTAATTTACCTTTTTCATAATTGCTAATCATGATTAATTAAGCTTATCAATTTAATTTACAGGTTAACCAAAACTTTCCCACTATAAAAATAATACAATGAAACACCTGTCAAAACTAATGGCGCTATTTATTACGCTATTGTTGTTTTTTAGTTCGTGCACATTAAATCAAAAATCTGAAACGACAAAAACAGATTCGGTTGAAGACAATATAAAAATGTACACGCACACTTGGGATGAAATCATCAATCACGGCAAATTGGATATGTTCAACGATTCAAATTTTACAACAGATGTTGTAATGCATGTGCATCCTGATATTGTTGGTATTGATAGCGCGAGAGCTTATTACGCTAACTATGTAAATGGTTTTTCAAATATCAAATTCACAATCATTGATGTATTTGGGCAAGGCGATAAACTGGTTAAGCACTGGCGCTTCCAGGGCAAACATACCGGAACAGCTTTCGGCATACCTGCAACAGGAAAAGATGTAGATGTTGAAGGTGCAACGCTCGTGAAAATGCACAATGGTAAGATTGCAGAAGAGCAGGATTTTTTTGATAACTATGAATTCATGAAACAGCTTGGCTTGATAAAATAATATGAAAGCAAAATCAATCAAAGGAAAATCGGCAGAAGAAATTCAATCAGCATTAAAAAATGCAACAAGCAATGGCTTTAAACCAACGCTGGCAATTGCGTTTGTATCCATTCATCAAAACAGGAATCAAATACGTAAAATTTTTGATGATGCAGGCATCGCAGTTTTTGGTGCTACCACCAATGGAAGTTTTATTGATGAGGAAGTGGAAAGAGAAGGCGCTGCAATTATTTTGTTTGATATCAATCCAAACTATTTTACAATTCTTCTTGAAGAATATCCAAACAGGAACTATCGTGAAGTTGCACAAAACATGGCTAAGAAAGCAAAAGAAAAATTTGAGCATCCTGCATTTTTAATTGCAGGCAGTCACGTTGAAACTGATGCAGAACAGTTGTTGTTTGGCTTTGCCGATGTAATTGGCGAAGATGTGAACATACATGGTTGCATGGCTGGTGATGATTTCACTTTTAGTGAACAATTTGTTTTTACAAATGATAAAGAAACAAACCGTGGAATTGTAATGCTTGCTTTTGATGAAGATAAAATTCAAATAAAAGGAAGAGCAACCTGCGGCTGGCATGCAGTGGGCACTGTTAGAATTGTAACAAAAAGTGAAGGCAATCATGTGTATACTGTTGATGATATTCCCGTGCTTGATTTAACGGCGAAGTATGGCGGTCTTGAACTGAAAGAAAAAAGTGATTTTTCTGTTGAAGTTGCAGCACAATTTCCATTACAAATGCAAAGAGAAAAAGGTGATCCTGTTATGCGACCGGGTTTATTAATTGATTGGAATGATCACT
>DASZUY010000097.1:0-2349 GCA_035547495.1 Parafilimonas sp.
AAATATAGATAACTATTGTGAGCTGGAGTTGGAGTTCCTTCTAAAATCGCCGCGTTTCCATGCCTGTATAAATTCTGCCCATGCCGCGGGATTTAAAATATTGATTGGTGGTTGCTGACCTGTATAATAAGAGCGTGCAGCCTGTTGACGAACCTGTGCACTATACGCTTCTCTTCCATCTGTTGGCAGCGACATAAGCAATGCTCTTCGCGTAGCTTCATCATTATTCTTGCGCGCAATTTCGATTGCATCTGCAGGCACATCCGTATTCACGAAATCTCTTTCAAATTGTGCGCGGGTTGGTCTCGGTCGTAAAATAGTAGCGGGTAAATATGCGGTATCGTTTGTCAATAATACTATAACACTATATTGATTACCTTTTAAATTTTTGGGTATCACACTTTCTCTGTCTTTAAAACCAATACTTGTAAACCGGATTTTATCGCCTTTTAAAACTGCAATAGAAAATACGCCCTGGTCGTTGGTAATTGTGCCTCTTCCCGTTCCTTCAACAATTACACTTGTCGCGTCAAGTCCACGCAAACTGTCTGAACTCATAACAATTCCATACAACTGTACAACCGAATCTTTTCCTGTTGTATCTGTTTGCGCCGATGCATGCAATGAAAAAAAAATAATACTGCTGAAAAGAAAATATGGTAAAATTTTATTCATCAATTTTTATAAAACAATTTTTATGCAAAGAAAACATTTGTTATAACAAAATAAAACCCGGAGCGGGTAACTTTGCACCCTCGAAAAGTTTTTAACAAAAATATGGATGATGACTGAAAATGAAATTTTGAAAGCTTTAAGCACGGTAACAGAGCCCGATCTTCAGAAAGATATTGTGACGCTGAACATGGTGAAAGATGTTTCGATTAATGATAATGTTGTTTCATTTACCATTGTGCTTACAACGCCCGCCTGCCCTTTAAAAGAAGTAATGCGTACAGACTGCATAAAAGCAATTCAACAGCTCGATAATAATTTAATCGTAAACATAAATTTCACTTCGCATACTACCAGTAAACGCGTTGACCCGAATTCTATATTGCCCGGCGTAAAAAATATTATTGCGGTAGTAAGCGGCAAAGGCGGTGTTGGAAAAAGTACAGTGGCAGCAAATCTTGCATTAGCGTTAGCGCAACACAATGCAAAGATCGGTTTAATGGATGCAGATATTTATGGACCAAGTGTTCCGATTATGTTCGGTGTACGTGGTGAAAGACCTATGATGCGTGATGTGAATGGCAAAGGAATGATCGTTCCGATAGATCGTTACGGAATTAAATTAATGAGCATTGGTTTGTTGGTTGATGAAAAGAGTGCAGTGGTTTGGCGCGGCCCAATGGCGAGCAGTGCCATTAAACAATTTGTTACTGATGTTGATTGGGGCGAACTTGATTATTTGGTGATTGATATGCCACCGGGCACGGGCGATATTCATCTTACATTGATGCAAACCGTTCCTGTTACCGGCGCTGTAATTGTTACAACACCGCAGGATGTTGCGCTGGCTGATGCGAAAAAAGGTATCGCCATGTTTGCGCAGGCGCAACTAAATGTTCCTATTATTGGTTTGGTTGAAAACATGGCCTACTTCACTCCTGAAGAATTGCCGAACAACAAGTATTACATTTTTGGAAAGGAAGGTGGCAAACGTTTAGCTGAAGAATATGATCTGCCATTTCTTGGTCAAATTCCTTTGGTGCAATCTATTCGCGAAGGCGGTGACGAAGGCATTCCGGTAATGATGAGTGATGATGAAATTTCACGCAATGCTTTCGAAAATTTTGCAGCACTCACTGTAAGAAGTATTTCTATGTTCAATGCAAATTTTAGCGAAGAAAAAGTTGCTGAAGTAGTTGATTGATTTTGAAGTTATGGATTGACAGATCATTGAAGCAAAAACAAAGAATTAGCACTCAAACATACACACACAACTAACTCATCACATAAAATTTACTGTTCATCTACGGCAATCGTTGTTTCACCGATTAGAGATTGACTTGCATTACCATTCATGAGTTTCTTTGTACCATTAATAAACAAACATCTTTTTATGAAACTCTGCTACAAGCAATTTTGCAAACCAATTAATTAACCGAGATGTAGAATTTTTAAGAAGATCGTCCCCAACTACAACCAAGAGTTACATGGATACCATGTAATAATTAATAAATAAAAAATATTAACATGAAAAAGATTTTACCCTTAGTCGGGTTATTTATTTTAACTGCATTTGCAACCAGCGCGCAAAATATAACCGGAATTGTAAAAGATGCTGAAGGAAGCTTATTAGCTAATGCAAGTGTTTCTTTATTGAACGCAAAAGATTCTTCGCTT
>DASZUY010000098.1:0-11092 GCA_035547495.1 Parafilimonas sp.
AAACGAGCCGCTTTTGCCTGACAATTCCGGCAACGTGGTAAGAATGCCAAAATCTGTATAATTCGAAAGCCAATAAGATATAAATGTGCTGTCCTGCATTCCCAGCTCTAAAAAAATTACAGAAGGGTATTCTTTTTTTAAATTATCCCAATAAGATAAGCCGGAAGACATTTTACCAATTGAGGTAATAATAACTTTTTTGTCGGGGTGATGCGCTGAAAGCTTATCTAAAAGCGAGTGCAGGTCCCAGCTTTTAAAGGAAAAAGTTCCGAATAATGTGCCCACAAGATAGGAAGACCTGTTTTGCTTTAAATAACCCGGAACGCGGAAAGGCAGCTTTAGATCTGTATTACCCGTTAAACGATCTACATTGCTGAAAAGCGGAAGAATAAAAGACGCATATCCTAATTTCTTTAATGCATATTGATATATTTCTGTATTGGTAGTTATAAGGGCAGGTTTTAGCCCTTTTAATAACGAGCGGATGATGCTGACCTGCAGGTATGCCCAAACCCGGAATTTGAAAGAGTCATTTTTATTTACAGATAACTCATGAAACATAACATGCCACCGAACCTTTTTTGACAGTGTTTTTAGCTTTTTATCGAGCTGAAAAGGCAATCCTTTTATCTGGAAACCAAAGGGCACAAATTGCAGGCTGACCCAATCGGGGTCGAACTCCTTTACAAATTTTTCTGCCATATATAACCGCAGATCCCATCCCATACGCTCCGGCAGCCTCAATACTTCAATCTCCGTATTGCTGTCTGTTTGCGTACCTAAAAAAACATCCCCGGTTGTACGACGGTCATTCAACGCAATAATTTTGGATTGTACGTCTTTTTGTACCAGGGCACGGGCTAATTTTCTTGTATAATCACCCACACCATCCTGTTGCGGTTCAAGGCTGCTGCAGATAAAAAGGATTTTCATGGGTTTGTTTTACCGGCATAACCAGTTGCGATATACAGATTCCAGTTTTTTCACCTGCTCCTTCCATCTGTATTGTTTGGCTCTCAGCCATCCGTTTTTTGCTATTTTTAACCGCAGCTCCTCGTTTTGAATCAGCAGATTTATACAACTTATCATCTTGTCTGCTTCATTAAAACCGCAAACCAGGGCTTCTTCACCATGGATTAATTCATTACCTATTCCTGTTGGTGTACAAACAACAGCACAACTGCAGCTCATGGCTTCCGCTAAAGCTAATCCAAAGCCTTCTGAATAACTGGGAAAAAAGAACACAGAGGCGGTCAGCGCGTGCGCCTGTAACGCCTGCAAGGGCATTTGCTGAAACACTTTTATCCTGTCCTGAATGGCGGCGTCAAATTCCTTTTGAACAAACCCGGGGCCGGCACCTGCACCAATAATATAAAATGTGTAGTCCGGGTTATCGGCGAGCACTGTATTGATCACAGGAATGATCACCTTAATTCCTTTTCTTTCTATCCATGAACCAATAAACAGTATTATATTTTCTTTCCGGGGCTGAAAAGGTAAATCATGAAATGATTCTTCTATTCCTGGTGAAATGCATACGGCTTCGTTAGCCTGGAAATATTTTTTTTCAATTACATATTGCAGGTCATCTGTATTTCCGCAAACAAGCTTATCTGCCAATGAAAATGTTTTTTGTGATAACCTGTAATGTGCTGTATTAAACAACCATTTATTTATTCCTTTCCTTACGTGCCAAAACCGCTGCGCTTTGTCCATATCATTTAGCTCTACAGCATCGGTATGGGCAACAAGAAGTGGTTTATCTTTTTTAAATTTTTTAAGCCATACAAGTAATAACCAATATTCATCACCATAAAATTCTACGAGGTCGTATGACCTTGTCTTTAATAATCGCCTTACTTTAAAAAAGATGCCAAGCGCAAGCCTGTAACTTTTAGCCTTTTTCCATTTTTTAAATGGCTCAAAATCTTTTGGCTCCAGCACATCAACTTCATGCCCCAATTTTCTTAAGCCTTCAGTCCAGTGTAGTCTCGTTTTACCGGAACCATAATAAGGCAGAAGAGGAATAGTGGAAATAGAAAGGATTCTCAAACTATTTTAGGAACAATAATTAATTTTGTCTCAACTATAAAATTCATCCAAAAATTTTTTGGCAACGTTCTCCGTTGTATTTTCTTCTATCCATCTATAAGTTCCATCATAAAGCGTCTTGTATTTTTCGTCCGTTATATTACTGACAATATCTAAAAGTTCATTTGCGCTTTTGTAAATAATTGTATTATTAGCGTTCAAACCATGCGGAGCACAGCTTTCAGGTTTTTCGTCTAAATTTTTAAAACATAAAATGGTGCCCTGCGAGGCATATTCATAATGCCTCAAACAGTCCCATCCGGCTCTTTTAACGGTGGGACCAAACCTTGCTTTACGAATATCTTCTATATATGCTGCTTCATTCAGAAACAGGTGCTTTTTTATATTTTTTTCAGGTATGTCCGGAGTTGTAATATGCGAGCCAAGTTCTTTATCTACCAGGTAGCTTACAAACATATTTGTTTTTTTAGAAGGGTCAATTTTTGTGATTTTTTCTTTAGGTATTGCCATGTTGATGGTGTAAATATTCTTTGGGGTTGTGAAAAGTTTCGAAAGCGTGGGGTGAAGATAATTTGCCAGATTATAATTAGAAGCTCCTCCCATTAGCTCCCGCTTAAAATATTTCACTTTCCGAAGCGGGGTAAAAAAAGAACGGGGGTAAGAAAAAATCCTCTGTTTAATATTTTTATAAGGGAAAATTGCGCTATAATCTTGCCCGTCTATTACAGCAAATTTCTTTTTGGGAAATTTTTTCAATAAGTAACAAAATAAGTACCATTGGTTCCAAATATCCGGTATGATAAAACCGTCGTAAAGATCGGCATCGCGTTCCCAAAAAAAACGCCTGCCTTTTAATTCCTCGTTATCTTCCAGTAATCCATAAATAAAGAACCCATTATTACCTAATTTTTCTATAATGGACTGTGGTAATGGCCTATACAAACTCTCACTGCGCTGAACATCTACGCAATCATTTCCCATTACGTGCCTTAAACCATGTAAAAGAGAATCGCATACATAATCAGGAATATTTGTACTGAAATAAATTAATCGCATCTTCTATTAAGATCGCAAATACTAATGGGTTTTATTTATCACAATAAAGCTTTGCTCACTGAATTGTTCCAGCTCACCACAGGGGAGTTCGACTTTATAGCCTTTTTCAGCTGCCCATCTCATTATTTCTTTTTTTGAAGCAATATATGTGGCATCTACATCCGCAGAAATATTTTCAGGAAAATTTAAACATAATGGTGAAATATTTACAGGGAAATTACCACGAGTCGAAATGACTTTTTTCAGTGCATTAGGCAACCTGATTCTGCTGTCGTACAAGCTTATCAGGGCATCAATTATATGACCTTTTTTAATTTTGGTTTTGAAAGTACCTGGTGAATAGCCAAGTTGCTGTGAACCCAGTCTGCCGGAACATACAAAGTCAGGAAAAACAAGAACAATTTTACCACCTTGTTTCGTAACGCGCAGTTGTTCTGTTAAAGCTTTTTCCGGAAATATCAGATGCTCCAATACATATAATGAAAAGACGATATCAAAAATATTATTTTCAAATGGTAATTTATAAGCGCTTGCAACAAACCAATCGCACTCAGGATGCTCTATTTTATTTTGGCTAATTATATATTCCGGCAAATCAATGCCTGTATATTTACCCTTAAATCCAAGCTCTTTCAAAAGCCTGTACAATTTTCCGTTTGAGCACCCAATCTCAAGCACTTTTTCAGGTTGAGACTTAAACACATACAGCGGCATTTGGTAACGGACGGAATTAATATCCAGTTCTTCAGTTTCGGCTCCTTCAAGCATAGCCTGGTAAGTTTGCCTTTTTAAGTGATCACTATAAAAAGCTTTCATTTTTTCATCTAAATCAATTAGAAATTTTTCACTGTTCTTATCAGTGCTTGAAAGCCAGTTAAATGCTCTACCTGAGTTTGGATTTGGCATTGTTTAATATTACAAAAGGGAGCGCAATTATAATTGTATGTATATTTAGAATTATGCTTTTAATTTTTAATGATTTTATGTTTCTGAACAAACTGGTACACTGAAATCTATACCCGGTTTTGATAATTTCTGTAGCAGGTATTCCTTTTTTTTTTGAATACAGGAGCCAATTTTTTACTGCAGTAATGTTGCCATTCAATTTTTTATTTAATGCGACAAATCTTACTGCATGTGTAACACTTGCTGCAGGTAAGAATTCAACCGCTGTTCTTTGCTTTAATAAATAATATAAAAACTGATCCTCCTGTGCAGCAATGATAAAATCTTCATCAAACCCTCCAATCTCTTTAAAAAGTTTGGCGTTTACACAAATATTGGCACTCCAGAAACAACCACCATTTGTATTCACGGGACATTCTGCCATATCTTTTTGCAGCAGATTTTCATCATCAGGATAAATTGCTCCCTCAAAGGCAAGGCAACTTGGATTACTATTGATGCCATTTAAATATTCGTTCAACAAATTTTTATCCGGGATGCAATCATCGTCAACAAATACAAGCCATCCGGCATTAGCGTGCTTTGACCCGTTGTTGCGGTTTGCCGCAGGCCCTCTTACTGGTCCCTTTATATATCTTACCCAGGTATAATTACTTTGAATTAAACTTTCCGCAGCACTCGCTTTACTATCATCGGTAACAATTACTTCGTACATTTCCTCGGCTATAGATTGTATACCGGGAGCGAGTTGATCCAAACATCTGCTTAATAACTCATTACGGTCACAGGTTGGTATAATTACGGATAGCATCATTCGGATAGGGATCTTACGGCTGTCTTTATTTTGCTAAGTTTCCTTTTTAGTTTTTTATTGAAAGAATTTTTTATTGCCCCTGTTTCCAGTACTTTTTTATGCCATTCTTCTTTCTCGTTTTTAGTTAGAAACGCTAAAAAAAGTTCATCAATTGGTCTGTTGATGTTCATATCGCAGCCAGCCCAATGGATGATATACGGTTTGTGCTGCTCATTTTTCCAAAACCGTTCGTAGTTCTCATCTGTATAGTCACCTGCCCAGGTAGACTCCATATAATACGGCTGTAATGTGATATTGGTAACCGGAATACCGGTCAGGTTTACCAGCAAGTTCACACCGGGCTGTTCATGATATTTGAAATCAACACAGGTAGATTTGTACGCGGGCAGTTCTGCTGTTTGTTTTAAATTGTCGAAATCGTATAGAGCTTTGTCGCAGGCAAATTGTCCGCTGTTAAAAACTTTTTGTTGCCATATAGTAGTCCTTTTATTAAAATATTCCAACACTTCTTTTGTCGTTGTATGATCAGGGTTATGCCAATGTCCGCATGAAGTAACAAACCCTGAAAAGTCATTTAAAATATTTTCCGGGTTTTTCAAAAAAATAACATCTGAATCAACAAACTGGTAGTTGCTTTCAAGCAGGCATTGATATTTGCGCATCACCTTATGTGCGTGATTTGCATCAAGCCATCCAGTAATATTTTTATTCTCCCACCATGCACAGTTTACCGGCAATTCAAACCTGTCGTTATCGAATGGAATTATCCAAACCGGCAGATTACAGCCGGATGCTCTTAAAGACCTGATCATTGCCAGCAATCTTAACCTGGTTTTATTATTTGCGAGAGAAATTATTTTTTCTAATTGCATCAAATAATTAGAATATTTAGATGTATATATATTATAGGTTTACCGTTTTTGTGCGAGTGTATCCCCACCATGTGTGACAAAAGTATTAAACCCCTTCGCTTTTAAATATACTAAGCAATCGTTTTGCTCCTCAGGGGACAGGTGCTTATTTTCAAATAATATATTTTCAATTTCATAGTTTTCAAAATTGATGGTTTTAATAATTTCAAAGTCATACCCTTCAGTATCGATAAAAAGTAGTGAAATCCTGGAAACAGAATATTTTTTCATTAGATCATTGAAAGAAATCACATTTATTTTTTCCTCTAGAATCAGATCTTCAATATTTGGTATCTCTTCACGATGCCTCAATATCACATCTTTCCTAAAGGAACCCAGCAAAGTATGCCAAACAGGCAAACCTGGTGTTTCTACTAAACGGAAAAAGGTTAATTCTGCGGTTGGATCAGCGATAGCTGCATTTTCAAAAAACAAATTTTTTGCATGTCGATAGTTATCTAACAATCGCTCAAATAAATAGGGAACAGGTTCAACTAAAATACCAGATAGTTGAAATTTGGAAACCAAATCAAACATGGGATCGCCAATCTTACCATCGTTTGCCCCAATTTCTACGAAAAAGAATGATTCATTGTTGTTTTTTTTCTTTTTAATAATTTTCTTTATTAAAAAATAGAATTTATCATAATCAGAATATTTATTCAAGATAAACTTATATACACCCTTGAGGTTTTTATATAGGCTACTTCTCCGGAAACCCCTGGTTATTTTGTTATTGTTTCTTAGCATTCCTGGAAAAAAGATTGGGTTTTAAAATGAACTTTTTCGAAGCTAAAATGATTCATTAATACATGCAGTCCATTGGAAATATACTTTTGGTATTGAGCTGGCTGTTGTAAAATGATGTCTAATTCTTCAGCAATTTCTTTTTCATCCTGCGATTCAATGCAAATACCACAAACATGTTTTTTTAACAGCTTGTGATTAGCAGAATATGCAGGACCACAACTAATGATAAGTCTCCCGGCTTTTAAATAATCCGTAATTTTTGTTTGAATGGAGGATGTTGTATGGGTAAATAAGTGCTGATCAAATGATGAAGTAAGCAGAAGAAAATCTGCAGCTTCAAGTTTCTGATGTATGTTTTTATACGGTATAAATCCGCCATATTCAACACCAAGTGAGTTCAAATCATCTTTTCTCCATTCCCAATGTTGCTGCGGTGTATAAACAATAAGGCGCAATTTTCTTTTTTGTTTTAAAAAGTTGATAGCTTTTGCCATTGTTAATAGTGAATCAAAATGCATTTGCCAGATAGAACCGGCATAAACAAAAACATACTCATCCTTAATTTCAGGTGGCTTCACTTCAGGCAAATTTGAAACGTTGACCGGGTTATGGACCTCCAGGATTCTTTCAGGCACTACATGATATCTTTCTTTAAATATATCGGCCAGGTTTTCACTTATCATTAACCACGCCTTACTTTCTTTAAGGAGTCGCCTTGCACACAATTGAATATTTGTACCGGTCCAACTTAAACGGCTATTCCGCAGCCAGTCATCCATAAAATACGGAATCACCTTTTTATTGTGGAAAGCAGCTTTTAGCTTAATATACATAAACAGCCCTTCTTCCTTATTTGGTGCAACTACCACTACGTCCGGATCAAAATTTCGAATAGCATGTTGCAATTTCCTGTAATGCCTCAGTTGATAATTTATACTATAGTTAATCCAGTCAATTAGCTTGTTAAAATATTTCCCTAACCGGTTTTTTTGAATACTGATTAATTGTATGTTATAAGTTAGCGTTCTTTTTGTAAACATATCGCCGGGTACGGCGGCAGGTTTCGATGTAATAAAAAGAAGATCTTCCGGATTAAGGAAAGAGAATACATTAAATAAGGTCTGCGAAAAACCGCCTTTGTTCTCATCCAAACTTTCATCGCTGATTAGCAATAATTTCATCTTGTTTTCTCTTTTTCCAGCCTTCAGCAATCTCCCGTATTAGATCCCGGAGGGTGATTGAAATATTCCAGGCAGGATAATGCGATTTCATTTTGCTTAGATCACTGTAATAACAGATGTGATCGCCTTCCCTGTTTTTATCTAGGTATTCATATATCTGCGGTTTACCGGTGATTTCCTCTGTAAGGGTAAAAGCTTCTGCCACTGAACATGAATTATTTTTTCCGCCCCCGATGTTATACACTTCAGCACATTTTGCTGTATTGATAAACGCATCAATAAACCTTGCTACATCATGAGCATGAATATTATCCCTTACCTGTTTGCCCTTGTAGCCATAAATAAAATATTTCCTGCCCTCAACATTGCATTTCACCAGGTAACTCAAAAACCCGTGCAGTTCAACCGCACTATGATGGGGACCTGTTAAACATCCGCCACGCAGACAGCAGGTTGGCATATTAAAATACCTGCCGTATTCCTGCACCATCATATCAGCGGCAATTTTTGAGGCGCCGAACAATGAGTGTTTGGTTTGATCGATAGAAAATGTTTCAGGTATACCGCGGGTATAATTTTCATCATCGTAATCCCATCGTGTCTGGAGCTCTTTTAACTTTACATCATTAGGACCGTCGCCATACACTTTATTCGTGCTCATAAATATAAAAGGCGCTTCCGGCGCAAACTGGCGTGCCGCTTCCAGCAGGTTTAAGGTGCCGGTTGCGTTGATATCAAAATCATCAAACGGAATTTCTGCTGCCTTATCGTGGCTGGGCTGCGCCGCCGCATGCACAATGGCATAAGGTTTTATCTCTTTTACTTTTTCAAGAATGCCGCTCCGGTTGCGTATATCTAATTCATGGTGATGAAATGATCGTATATTCTGCACAAGCCATCGCTGTCGCCATCTTGTATCGCCATTGGATCCAAAAAAAACAGCACGCTGGTTATTGTCTATGCCGTGAATTTCATAGCCTTTGGCAGCGAAATACATGCAAACCTCAGAACCTACTAAACCCGATGAACCTGTAACAAGCAATTTTTTCATGCTATAAATAATATCTGAATCGCTTTAATTTTTTTGCTGCAGCAGATCATGCATTATTTTGAAATCTGCATCATAATTTGTTTTTTTATTGAACAAGGCCAGTAAAGCAGTTTGGTCATGTGTGGTCAGGCTTCTTAATTTCAACCTATCTAATATAGATTTTAAACTGTATACAGACTTGTAAAAAAGGCGTTGCCAATAAGTTTTGCCCGATATATAGTATACAAAGGCCGCGTATTTATTTAATATAGCCCCGGAAATTGAAAAACCTTTTTTCAAGCCTTCATTATAATCGGCGGTAAGTTTATATGCCGGTATATAGTGCTTTAATTTTAAGTTCTCATCATAATATAATTTATAGCCTATAATTAAACACCGGTAACATATTTCCGAATCATCACCCGCTAATAAAACATTTTCTTTTCTGCCCACTAATAATAAAGGCAAATCATCGCCGGTTACCTTGAGAAATACCTCTTTTAAAATTATCATTCCGGCACCCCAAACATATCCCCTGCTGCTAACATCACCATTTTCCAAAGCCTGTGCTCCTATTACATAATTTGATTTTTCTGCTTCAAACCAGTCGGGAATTACTGAGCCGGGCTCGAAGCATGCAGCCGGTTTACCTCCCCAGATAGCATAACCATCGTTACGTGTTCTGCGCACAAGTTCGTACCCATAATGCAAATAGTTCTCACAAAGCAAATTATCATCATCGCAAAAAATAATTATATCATATTGTGCGGTCTTAACGCCTGCGATACGCGCAAATATTAATCCCGGGCGTTTTTCGTCAATGATTTTTAATGATCGGCCAGGGCTTAACGACCTCCATACAGCTTGTGCAGTTTCAACTGTGTTATCGTTGCTGTTATTGTTTACAATAATGATCTCCCAACATAAGGCAGCGGGCGTTTTTTGGTGCGCTAAATGTTTCAGTGCAAGCGGTAATCTTGAAGCGCTATTGTAACAACACACAATTACCGAAATGCCATTCACGATTTGGAGCGTTAACGGGTTTTGTAAGGCCTATTTAATTTTTTATTTAAACAGGTTTTTAAAAAATATAAATAAGAGAGCGTCAAAAAATATTGGCTTTTAAAAAAAGAAATATTTTTAAAAAACAGTTTTTGAATTTGAGTTTTCAGCGATTGATCGATATGGGTTCTCACCAGCCGGAAGTTATTATACAGCTTAACCTTCGCTCTGAAATACATCCGCTCATCCAATCCCAGTTGCATGTGAAAATGATCCAGTACTTTTATTTCTTCTATAAAATTTGATCCCTTAGCATACATTTTACCGCTTACATCGCCACTATGCTTCCGGAAGTAGTTTAAAAGCTTTCCGCTGATATATACATCCCCCAACCTGCTTAATTCTGCCCAAAAAATTTTATCGCCTGCAAATTGAAATTGCTTGTAGGTGTCCGAAATCCTTAAGTAAAAACTTTTTTTAAACACAGCCATACTTGCATTATAGACCGCGTTGCCAAAGCACAGAAAATCCTCAAGAAATTTATCGGAAGGATAATAATCTTCCAGCCTGGGATAACCGGATTGAAAAATAATTTCCCCTTTATCGTTTACACAAATACTTTGGCAATAACCAAACACAACATTTTCTTTTTTCTCCATTCCTGCAATAATCGTTTCTAAGAAGTTTTTCTCACACCAATCGTCGCTTTCTGCGATCCAGATATATTTGCCTTTAGCGAGCTGTATTCCCTTATCCCATTGCTTAAAAGAATTTCCTGTGTTTACTTCATTGTAAACAATTGACGTTAATTTTTCATTATCCCGGTATTGCTCAATTATCTCTTTGCTATTATCGGTTGAGCAATCATCGAGAATGATCAATTCGTAATCGGTATACGATTGATTCAAGACCGAGTCAATCCTTTGCTTTAAATAAACTGCATGGTTATAATTTGGTATAATAACAGAAACCTTTGGCATGGTTACCGCCTCAATATTTCCTCAAAATATTTCATACGCAATTCTGCAGCGGCCCTTTGACTGTAATATTTGTTTGCGACAGACTGGGCTGATTGCACCAGGCTGAAAGAGAAATTACTGTCTTCCAATAAGGTCTTATACGCTTTCCCAAAGGCTGCAGCGGTGTCTGCTATCATGATGCTCTCATTGTCTTTCACTTTTATTCCTTCACATCCAAGCGTAGTAGAAATCAAGGGCAGACCCTGCGCCATGGCGACCAATATTTTAGCTCTTATACCACTGCCGATCCTTACCGGCACCAGCATCGCGCTTCTTTTGCAATAACCGACAAGATCTTCAACATACCCTGCAAAATGTATATTTGGATCCTCCCTGTATTTAGCGATGGTCTTTTCACTCCAGTTACCTAT
>DASZUY010000099.1:0-13269 GCA_035547495.1 Parafilimonas sp.
TAGAAGTTGATTTCTGATGTGTGATTTTGTGATGTGTGATTTAATTTTTTCACGATTGACTTTTCACGTCTCACGTTCATCATTCCGTTCTTAAACTTTTCACCGGGTTTGCAATTGCTGCTTTTATTGCCTGGAAGCTGATTGTTGCCAATGCAATTACAACCGCAAGCAAACCTGTTGCAAAAAATATCCACCAACTAATGCTTACACGATAAGCAAAATCCTGCAACCATTTATTCATTGCCCACCAGGCAGCAGGAAACGCAATAAGTGAAGCGATGAATACCAGCTTCAAAAAATCTTTTGAGATCATGCTTACAATGTGCGCAACATTTGCACCCAGCACTTTTCTTATGCCTATTTCTTTTGTGCGTTGTTCTGCTGCATAAGTAACCAAACCAAATAAACCAAGACAGGCAATTAAAATGGCGAGCACTGCAAACGTGATAAATATTTGTCCTGTTCTTTGTTCCGTTTCATATAGCTTGTTGAAGTCTTCATCCATAAAAGAATAATCGAAAGGTTGTGATGGTGCAATTGTTTTCCATTTATTTTTTATCTGTGCAAGAACATCTGGAATATTTGATGAATTGATGCGCACAGAAATATTTCCATTATCTTTTCCAAGCTTAAATGCCAAAGGCGTTATCACATCTCTTAATGAACTGAAGTTGAAATTTTTTATTACGCCTATCACATGCCATTCATCAAGCGTTTTCGCATTGATGTCTTTTATCTCGTATAACTTTTTATTCAACACATCTTTTATTGCAAGAAATTTTGCAGCAGCTTCATTAATAATAATACCTGTTGAATCTGTTGGAAATTGCGTTGAAAAATTTCTTCCCTGCAAAATTTTTATATCGAGCGTTGGAATATAATTTTCGTCCACTACCCAATTCTGCATTGATATGGCGGTTTTTGAATCAAGAGCCGGTGAAGTAAAAAAAGCATCGTTGCTTCTGCTATAATTCACGGGCAAATACCCGCTCATTGTTGCGCTTTGAACGCCGCTTACCTGCTGCAACTCATTTCTAAAAGTTACAGCCTGGTCTCTTAATGCGTCTGTGTGATTGATGGTTAAAACCTGGCTGCGGTTAAAACCTATGTCTTTACTATGAATGTAATTAAGCTGGTTATAAATCACTACTGTTCCAAAGATCAGCATGATAGAAATAGTGAACTGAAAAACCACTAATGCATTCCTCAACCATGATCTTTTAAAACCAGCCGCCAGCTTGCCTTTCAGCACATCTATTGGCTGAAATGATGATAAGAAAAATGCCGGATAGCTACCTGCAAGCAAACCTACTATAAGCATAAGAATAACAAGTGACAACAACATCACCGGCTGAAATAAAACAGCAGCATGAATATCTTTTCCGGCAAGCTGATTAAAATATGGAAGCAGCAACCATGCAATAACAACGGCAAAAACAAGTGCAATGAAACTTATTAAAATCGACTCCGTTAAAAACTGCTGAACAAGATTTTTTTTGAGTGAACCCAACACTTTTCTTACACCAACTTCTTTTGCACGATTGGATGAGCGTGCCGTGGAAAGATTCATAAAGTTCACGCAGGCGATCAGCAGGATCAATAATGCAATAGCAGAAAAAATATAAACAAACTGTGCATTTCCATTCGCGTCTAATTCGCCCATTTTGTTAGAATGCAAATGAATATCTAATAACGGTGTAAGACTTGCGCGCACAAAGCCACCGTTCTTTTTAAATTCATCAAGATCCTGATTGATCACACTCTTTAATTCAGGTCCAACATATTTATTCATCATAGGATTTAATTGCGCTTCCACTTGTTTTACATCGGCATTCTTTTTTAAAAGCACATAAGTATTCCAGTTCTCACTAAGCCAATTATACGTGTCGTTGCTTCTGCTGTCTTCAGTCATCGGCACAAAAAAATCAAAATTGAAATGCGATTGTTTGGGTATATCTTTTATCACAGCAGTGATCTTGTAATTTCCTGTATCATTGATGAGCATTGTTTTTCCAACAATATTGCTAATGTTATTTTCAGCATCCTGCGGAAAATATTTTTTTGCGATCTTTTCTGTTATCACCAATGAATGATATTCCTTCAATGCAGTTTTAGGATTGCCTGCAAGCACAGGCAATGTAAATACATCAAACAAAGTTGAATCGGCGTAACCAACTCTCCCTTCCTGGATGTTTTCATTTCCTTTTTTTACCAGAAAACTTCCGTACCATCGAATGCGTGTATATTGCTCCACCTGCGGAAACTCACGCACCATAGTTGCTCCCATTGCAGCAGGTCCTTGTGCACCATCAAAATAATTATCACCAAATTTTATTTCGTTATTTACACGATAAATTCTGCCTGCATTTACATTATACTTATCAAAGCTCAATTCATCGAGCACATATAATAAGATAAGCAAGCAGGTTGCAAGACCCACTGCAAGACCAATGATATTTATTGAAGTATAAAACTTATTCTTTCGTAGATTTCTGAAAGAGATTTTGAAATAGTTTCTGAACATATACAAATTTTAAGTTGCAGGTTTTATATTATAAGTTTCATTCACGTTTGACGTTTTTATCATTCTGTTCTCAAACTCTTTACAGGATTTGCAATCGCTGCTTTTATTGCCTGTGTGCTTATAGTGATAAAAGCAATTATAACCGAAACCATACCTGACAATATAAATATCCACCAGCTAATATTTGTGCGATACGCAAAATCTGCCAACCATGCATTCATTGCCCACCACGCAATGGGGAATGCAATAAGCGATGCAATTACAATAAGTATAATAAAATCCTTTGATAATAATTGAATCAGTTGCATCGCATTTGCGCCTAATACTTTTCTGATGCCTATTTCTTTTGTTCTGCGTGTAACCGTTATCGTTGCCAGGCCAAACAAACCCATGCAGGCAATGAATATAGATAAGCCCGAAGCAATTTTTACAACCGTTGCACTTTTCTGTTCCTGCTCATAAGCGGTTGCTAATTTTTCATCTAAAAAATGATATTCAAAATCCTGGTTAGGTGCAACAGATGTCCAGGCTTTTTTTAATACCTTGATATTGTCCTGCAGGTTGCCCTGTTTCATGCGTACTGAAATACGCGGTTGCGGCGCATTGGCAAAAGAAACATCGCTTGACTGCCGGGCAAGCGTATCAAATTTTAATGATAGCACCAATGGTTTTATTTTACTGTGTAATGATTCATAATTAAAATCTTTCATCACACCAATAATCCGCTGCGAATATTTGCCAAACTTTTTTCCGACAGGGTCTTTTATTCCGTATTCTTTTACAAGGGCTTCATTTACCAATATGCTGTTATTTGAGTCAGCAGTATTTGCAGCTGAAAATCCTCTGCCTTGCAAAATTGGAATTTGCATTGTTTTAGTAAAGCCAGTACCAATTTCATTATACTGAAAATCGTGGTATTGCTTTTTATTATCTGAAAAGCCAAGCGTTGCCCATGGTGTTTCAGCAAAGCTGAATGTAGAAACACTTGCATCAAGTACCTGCGGAGATTTTGATAATTCATTTATGTACAATTTTGCCAAAGGAAAACCCTCCGCTCTTTTTTTATTGGTGGAAATAACGATAACCTGGTCTTTGTTATATCCAAGATCTTTATTGTGCAGATAATTTATTTGCCTGCTTATAATTATTGTGCAGATGATCATAACGATTGATGCAACAAACTGCCCTACAATTAATCCCTTTCTGAATAAGCCTGCATTATTTTTTAAACTCAGTTTTCCTTTCAACACTTCAACGGGCTTAAAGCCAGAAAGTATGATAGCAGGATAAATTCCGGCTATCAAAGCGATAATGCATATCAGCGAAAAACAAAAAACAATAAATGGCAGGTCAACATGAAGACTTAGATTTCTATTGATAAGATGATTAAAAGGGTTGATTAAAAAATAGGATGCTGCTAAACCAATTGCCACCGAAATGAGTGTTACTATAAACGCTTCGCCCCAGAATTGCTTTATCAATTGTTTTCTTTCAGCACCTAATGCTTTTCTTACGCCAACTTCCATAGCCCGTGTTGCGGATCTGCCAACTAATAATGTAATAAAATTGATGCAGGCAACAAGCAATATTAAAATACCAATGGTTGCCAGTATATATGCATATTTTGGATTGCTGACGGGTTGAATACCTGCAGGCATTGTATTATCTAAATGAATGGCGGTTAAAGGCTGCAGGTATAAATTATATTCTTCGGTTCCATAATCTTCACCCAGTTGTTGCTTAAGCATGGCAGGGAATTTCTTTTCAAGATCTGATGCCGCAACATGCTGATGCAACAAGATATATGTTTCACCAAAAACATTAAACCAGCTATGTAACGTTCGGTTATTAAAAATCAATTCATCATTTGCATAAGGCAGCAGAATATCATATTTAATGCTTGACGCTTCCGGTGCATCTTCAGCTATTCCTGCAATAGTGAATAACTGGCTTTCATCACCCAACGTCATTTCAAAACTTTTACCAACAGCATTTACATTACCAAAATATTTTTCTGCAATTTCCGGTGTTACAATAACTGAATTATTATTTGGAAAAGGATTATTACGATTGCCCTGCAACAATTTAAAATCAAACATTTTAAATAAAGAGGAATCGACCATGGTAATGTTCTCGTTAAAAGAGTTGTTACCGGTTTTCACTAATGTATTAAATACATATACTCGGCAAATATCTTCCACTTCAGGAAAGCTGCTTTTAATTGCCGGACCTGCAGGAATGGATGTTACCGTATTTTTAAATTCCTGGCCATCAGCTTTTTCATCCTGCCAAACACGATAAATGCGATCAGCTTTTGTATTGAAACGATCATAGCTAAACTCGCTTCTTACAAACAACATAATAAGCACGCAGCATGTAATGCCAACAGCTAATCCTAAAATATTAATTGCTGAATATGTTTTATAGCGTAATAAATAACGCCATGCTATTTTAAAATAATTCTTAATCATAGTAGTTGATTTCTGATGTATGATTTATTGATGCCTGATTTTTCATTATCAAATTTTCAAATTGTCTTATTGTCAAATTCTCATTCCGTTCTCAAACTCTTCACAGGATTTGCAATCGCCGCTTTTATTGATTGAAAGCTTACCGTTATCAAGGTTATTAATAAGGCACCAATACCTGCAGCTGCGAAAATCCACCATGATAATGTTGTTCTGTATTGATAATTCTGAAGCCAGTTGTGCATGAAGTAATAAGCGATAGGCGTAGCAATAAGAAATGAAATGAATACCATCGCTACAAAATCTTTTGACAATAGTTGCCAAAGGTTAAATACAGATGCGCCTAATACTTTTCTCACACCAATTTCTTTCGTGCGTTTTTCTGCGATAAACGTTGCCATACCAAAAAGACCAAGACAACTTATAAAAATTGCAAATGCGGCAAAGAAGCCGGTTAGTTTACTAATGCGAATTTCCCCAGCAAATTTTTTAGCGTATTCATCGTCAGCAAACTTGTATTCAAATGGCATGTCGGGTACGTACGCTTTAAAAACTGCTTTGATTTTATTCAGCGCTACGCCCATGTTTGCATTGGGATTTATTTTAACTGACACAATACCCCCATTGAAGCTGAGTATGGAAAAAATGGTTGGCACCGCCGGGTTGTAAGGCGACTGCATCACCATATCGTTAACTACACCAAGTATTGTATAACTTTTATCATTGCGCTGTATAGTTTCGCCCACAGGCTTTTGTAAGCGCATAAATTTTGCAGCAGCTTCATTTATTATTACTCCGGCTGAATCAGTTGAAAATTCTCTTGAAAAATCTCTTCCTTCTTTTATTTTCCAGCCGATTGTTTTACCAAAATCATGCGATACAGCAATAAGCCCAAAATCGGCTTGTTGGTTTGGGTCTTTGCCCTTCCATTTATAATCACTGTTCTGTATATAAATTTTTGTAACCGGCATATTTGATTCCGCCATTTCTGTGATTGCTCCACTTTTCAATAAATCATTTCGAATGGCGTCATAATGATTGTGAACTTCGTCCGTCTTGACGTTTAAATACAGCAACCCATTTTGCGTATATCCAACAGGTCTGTTTTTAGAAAATTGGATTTGACGATATACTGTTATAGTTCCTATAATTAATGAAATGGAAATGATAAATTGAAAACCTACCAATACTTTACGCGGAAGAGACGCAAACCTTCCTGATTGAAAAACGCCTTTTAAAACTTTAACCGGTTTAAAAGAGGATAAATAAAAAGCCGGGTAGCTGCCTGCAATTAAGCCCGTGATAATAATAAATAGGATGGCAGCAAACCAAAAAACAGGATTCGTCCATAAAATGCTTATATTTTTTTCAGCAATTGTATTGAACCATGGCAAAGAAAGCTGTACTAATAATAATGATAATACAAATGCAATAGCAACGGTCATTAAAGATTCACTAAGAAACTGACTTATTAATTGACTGCGTAAAGAACCTATTGATTTACGGATGCCGACTTCTTTTGAACGTTTTTCAGAGCGGGCAGTGCTCAGGTTCATAAAGTTGATACATGCCAGCAACAGCACAAAAGCGCCGATGATACTATAAAACCAAACGAACTTCATCTCTTCACTTGTAACTGTTATTCCATTTTCAAATTGAGAGTACAAATGCCATTTACTCATTGGCTGAAGAAACAGCGCCGGCTTGGCAGCGGCTTCTTCTTTATCTGAATGGTTAAGCTCTATATTTTTTATTTTGGCTGAAACTTTGTTGAAATCAGTATTGGCAGCAATTTGCGTATAGATTGGAAAAAAGCTGCTGCTCCAGTCATACTGTTGTTCTTTAAACCAATCTTCTGATGAAAGAAATAAATCCCACGGGGCGATAAACAATACATCTTTGAATTCAGAATTTTCAGGCAGGTCTGCATACACACCGGTTACTTTCACGTTCAGCTTATTATCAATCTTCATCATTTTATTTACAGGGTCAGTATTGCCAAACAATTTTTTTGCAAGCGATTGTGCAATCAAAATGGAATTGATATTTTTTAATCCTGTTCTTGTACCATAAACCATTTTAAGCGTAAGCATATCAGCAGCATCCGGTTCCATATAGTTACCTGTTTCAGTAAATTTTTCGTTACCTGCCGAAAGAATGTGTTCACCGGAAAAGGTTGACATCACCACATATTTGAAGTCACCGGCAAATGATGATCGCAATTCATTGCTTAATGGAATTGGCATACCTGTGCCTGTTGTTATTTCTCCGTTCTCTGTTTTATTCACCATCAATCTTGCGATGGTGTTATAATTGTCGTGGTATTTATTGAACGACAATTCATCATATATCCATAATCCAATCAACATGGCTACAGCCATGCCAATGGCAAGTCCGCTTATATTTATGAAGGACGAAGTTTTATTCCTCAATAAATTGCACCATGCAGTTTTGAAATAATTTTTAAACATCTTTATTTAATTATAAGTTATGAGTTATGAATTATTAGTGATAGGCTGTTTTTTAATTCATCATTTATAATTCATCATTAGTCTATTCCGTTCTTAAACTCTTTATCGGGTTTGCAACTGCTGTTTTGATTGCCTGGAAACTAACAGTGATAAATGCAATTAATGCTGACGCACATCCTGCCATTACAAATACGCCTGCTGAAATTGGGACGCGATACGAATAAGAAGAAAGCCAATCACTCATTGCGAACCATGCAACCGGTGATGCAATTAAGAATGATATTGCCACCAGCTTTAAAAAATCTTTTGATAATAATCCAACAATGCCCTGCACACTTGCGCCCAATACTTTTCGCACACCAATTTCTTTAATGCGTGATTGTGCAACAAACGTTGCAAGTCCTAACAATCCTAAACAGGAAATAAAAATGGTGAGTCCTGCAAACAAACCAGCTAATGTTCCTGTTTGTTTTTCATCCTGGAATTTTTTATTGTATTCTGCATCATAGAAGCGAACATTAAACGGGTACTGCGGATTATATTGTTTAAAAACAGCTTCAGCTTTTTTTAAGCTTGATGCGATCGAGGGATTTGGGTTTAATTTAAAATTGATAACATCACCGCCAAAAATTGGTCCTACAATAATCATTTGCTGTACCGGTTCATACGGTGTTGTGAGTATAAAATCTTTTACTACACCAACTACATGTACGCTGTCATTACCATCACGAATAACGGTGCCAATTGGATTTTTCAACCGCATTATTTTTACAGCAGCTTCATTCAGCAAACATGCATTTGAATCTGTTTTGTACGTATTCACATCAATACCTCTACCCTGGATGATTTTTGTACCCATTGTTTTTGTAAAATCATTATCGGCGCTGTACATATTAAAATCAATTTTTTTATCATCTTCTGTACTTCCATTCCATGTAAATCCCCAGCTATCTCCCCAGCTTTCTGTAATCGGCGCACTGGTTTGTGCAACCGCAGTTGCAGCCCCGCCTGATAACAGATCATGTTTTATTAATTCATAATTTTTGTGCGCATCACCAAACTCTATTAAAAATGCAAGATTATTTCTTGAATAACCGGAGTCTCTGTTCTGCGCATAGTTTATCTGATCTTCAACTATGAGTGTGCAAATGATAAGGGTGATAGCGAATGTAAATTGAAGTACTACCAAAATTTTGCGTGGTGTTACAACTTGATTGGCAGAAGTAAATTTTCCTTTTAAAACCTTTACAGGTTTGAATGAAGATAGATAAAACGCAGGGTAAATTCCTGCAAGCAAACCTGTAAATAAAATAAAGCTTATTGCAAACAACCAATAATAAACATTATTAAAAGCGATGGATAATTTCAATCCCAATAATTGATTGTATGCAGGTAAAACAAGTTGTACAATAATAATAGCAAGTACACCTGCTATAAAAGCAAGTAATATACTTTCGCCAATAAATTGCATTATTAATGATTTCTTTTGTGCACCAACAACTTTTCTTATACCAACTTCTTTACCGCGTTTTTCACTTCGTGCTGTAGAAAGATTCATGAAATTGATGCACGCAATAATCAGGATCAATGCAGCGATGATGGCAAATAATTTTACGCGTTCAATTCTTCCGCCAACATACTTACCATTTTCTTCTTTTTCATACAACCAGGTATCTTTTAAAGGTTGTGTAAATACTTGCGTGGTTGATGGATATGCACTGCCTTTTGTATGATCAATAGTGATGTTTTTTATTTTATTATCAAACACTGCCTGGGAAGCGCCGGGCTTTAATAAGATATAGGTTAAAACATTATTATTGGTCCAGTTGCTGTCGTCAATATGTTTTTGTGCCGAATATGCCCACGGCAATATATAATCAAAATTGAATCTTGAGTTTGACGGAAGATCTTTTAAGACACCTGTTACGGTAAAATAATCGGAACTATCAACGCGAACAATTTTACCAACCGCATCTTCTTTGCCAAAAAGTTTTATGGCTAATTGTTGAGTAAGTACAATATTGTTAGGATTTTTTAAAACCGTTTTTGGATTGCCTTCAAGCAAAGGCAAACTGAACATTGATAAAAAATCAGGATCAGCAAACTCCCCGTGAATACTGAAATGTTTATCACCATTACTTACTAAAAAATTAGCAGCATATTCATTTAAACGAACAACATCTTCCACTTCAGGATAATCTTTTTTTAGCGCAAGCCCAAGTGGTTTTGGCGTGTTATTCCACGCAAGCATTTTGCCGTTTACTTTATCACGGTTATTAGCAAGATATATGCGGTTTGTTTTTTCATAAAACCTGTCATGGCTCATTTCATTTTGAATCCATAATAAAATAAGAATTGCACTTGCCATTCCTATCGTTAATCCAAGAATATTGATAGATGAATAAAATTTATTCTTTATTAAACTGCGCCATGTTGTTTTTAAATAATTTTTAAACATAGAAGTTGATTTATGTTTTTTTGATAATAGAAAGATTTGCAAAATCGCCTTCCGAATTATTGCCAACCCAAAAGCCAATTTTGCCGGTTGCGTTATTACTTAATGGTTTTACAATCAGCGATGGCTTATCATCATTATTTACGAACACCTCAATCTGTTTACGGCTCACAATAATTTTTACATGAAACCATTGTTCAGGCTCTATGGTCTTTGTTAACTTATTTTCATATTTACCAGGAAACGTTTCCCGCAGATAAGACCAATCATACTTCGGCAACAAAACGTATTGTACTGAATGATTTCTCCTGGTTGAATCATCGGATGTAAAATTGAAGGGACGGAAATAAACTATATCAAAAGTTGAATCATTTGTTCCGTGAAAAGCAATGCCAACAAAACTTTGTTGCATCATGTTCCTGCCTTTTACATCAAATTCAAGAACTCCCGCTGTGAAATTTATATTGTTAATCCAGGCAACACCATCGTTTTCTCCTGTGTTTAAATGTATAGCTGCCTTTCCATCATTTTTAGTAATGGTAATATCTCTGTTTTGAACCGTAAAGTTTTTTTTCTCTGTCAAATCTGGTTGAACAGATTGTGCATGTACAACATGCTGGCAAAGAGCAAGCAGCGTAATCAATAAGAAGAATAATCTTTTCATAGATTTATTTTACTCCGTTCTCAAACTCTTCACAGGATTTGCAATCGCAGCTTTGATCGATTGAAAGCTGATTGTGATCAATGCAATCAATATTGCTGAAACACCTGCTGCTAAAAATATCCACCAGCTTATCTCAATCCTGTATTGATAATTCTGTAACCAGTTATGCATTATCCACCATGCAACCGGAAAAGCCAGCAAACATGCTATAGCAACGAGCTGTAAAAAATCTTTTGATAATAATGTTGTAATACTAATAACACTTGCACCTAACACTTTACGAACACCAATCTCTTTTATTCTGCGCTCAGCAGTGTATGTTGCCAAACCAAATAAACCCAAACATGAAATGATGATTGCCAACGCTGCAAAAACGCCTGATACTTTGCTTATCTGCGTTTCATTTGAAAACATTTGATTAAACTGGTCGTCAACAAATTGGTATTCCAACGGAAATGCGGAATTATCTTTCTTCATTACTTCCTGGATCTTTGATAGCACCTGTTCAGCATTACTTTGCGATTTTAATCTTACGTATAAAAAGTTTTCGTCTTCAGGAGGCTGGCATAAAAGAATTAACGGTGCAGCCTTACCATCATAAACATTTCCATATACATAATCTTTTACAACACCAACAACCGTCATGTTTGTGTAAACACCATCGGTATTGCTGCGTTGTGATTGTATAATTTTTCCAACTGCGCTTTCTTTACCCATTAATTTTTCGAATGATTGATTAATGATAACATTTGTATTCTGCAACGAAGCATCATTACTAAAATCTTTTCCTTCAATAATTTTCATACCTGATGTATTAATAAACTCAGGACTCACATTTCTATATGCAATCGATACATTATTGCCGGGCAATTTTCCTTGCCACTTAAACCTGTCATCTGTATTTCCGCCGTATAATGTTGAATGATCTGCTAATGCAACATTTTGAATTACCCCAGTACTTAATAAATCATTTTTTATTAATGGAAATATTTTTGAAACATCATGCTCAGGATTTATCTCGATCAAATTGTTTTTATTAAAACCGAGATCCCTGTTTTTTACATGTTGTATTTGCAGGTAAACAATAATTGTACTTATAATGAATACCACCGAAATTGAAAATTGAAATACAACCAACCCTTTTCTTATGAATGCAGCGCTGCCCGTTTTTAATTTTAATCCCTTTAATACAAACACTGGATTAAAAGAAGATAAATACATAGATGGGTAACTGCCTGCAATAAATCCACAAATAACAGTAATGGCTAACAACCCGATTATATGTACAGGATTTTCTAAATGCAATGAAAGCTGCTTTTGCATAAGATTGTTGAACGCAGGCAGTGATATTGAAATGATGATAACAGCAAACACTGCTGCAATTGCAGACATGAATAAAGCTTCGCCGATGAATTGAAAAACAAGTTTTTTCTTCCGGGCACCCAACACCTTTCTTACGCCAATTTCCTTTGCCCGTTTTTGACTATTGGCAGTGGCAAGATTCATAAAATTGATGCATGCGATCAGAAGAATTATCCATGCGATTAAGGAAAGCAAGCGAACCTGTGTTATTGCACCTCCGCCTGTTGGTTTACCATTTGCAAATTCACTATACAAATGCAACTGAGATAATGGATATAAAAAGGTCTTGTGTGTTTGATCTGAAACTTTGCTATGAATAAAATCTTTTAATTGTGCATTAACCGTGGAAAGGTTTGCATTCTTATTTAATTCAACAAACGTTAATGGTCCGTAACTGTTCCATGCAACATCATCATTATATTTTATTCCATACTTTATGGCAAGTTCTTTTAATTCAGCTATGGTAATTTCATAAGATGCAATCCATTCAAACTGTAATGTTGAATTTTCCGGCATATCTTTTACAACACCACTAACAACATAATCCTGTTTATTATCTACACGAATTGTTTTACCGACAACATTTCTTTCATTACCAAAAAATTTCTTTGCAGTTGTTTGCGTAAGCACTACGGAATACAATTGCGGCAGCGGGTTTTTTGCATTGCCTTCAACAAAATCAAATGAGAACATGCTGAACAAAGAAGGATCTGCATAAAGGCCCGTTGAATACACCGACTTATTATTGGCATCAAATAGTAAACGTTGCCCCTGGTCTGAAACCCTTGCCGTGTTCGCAATGCCGGGAATTTCTGCCTGCATTGCTTTGCCCATCGGTCTCGGCGTTGAACCCATCGTAAAGTTGTTTCCATCAGAAGTCATGTTTACTTCTAACTGGTATAACTGGCTTTTTTTTATGTTGTTATTATCCCAGTTCAATTCATCTTCAGACCATAAAAAAATCAAACCTGCACAAGCAATACCAATGGCTAAACCAAAAATGTTTAAGAAGCTGTAACCTTTATTTCTCCAGAGATTGCGGAGTGTAGTATTAAATAAATTTTTAAACATAAATGATGATTTATAGTGTATGATTTTGTAATGTTTGATTTAGAATTCATTTTTCACGATTCACGTTTGACGATGCACGATATCATTCCGTTCTTAAACTCTTCACCGGGTTTGCTAACGCTGCTTTTATTGCCTGGAAACCTATGGTGAGAGCTGCTATTAAAATAACTAAACCACCCGCTGCTGCAAACATCCACCAGCTGATATTTATTTTATAAGCAAAATCATTTAACCAACTATGCATTGCCCACCAT
>DASZUY010000100.1:0-14963 GCA_035547495.1 Parafilimonas sp.
CGGTTTTTATATTTTGCATTGATTAATATTTTAATTATTGCAACACTACTTTAAAAACTTTTGTATCGTTTTCGCTTTTTAGCTGTATATAGTACATGCCTTTTGCAAACTTGCTTAAATCAAGTTTTCTACTATTATCTCCATGTACAGCATTCACATCATACATCAATAAAATTTTACCGGTAACATCAACAATATTGATTGTATATTTTAACAATCCATCGCTTGTAAAATGAAGAGTAGCATTTCCTGTGGTTGGATTGGGCGTTACTCCATTTGCTGTTGAAGCAACAGCATCACTAGTTATAGATTCTTTCGCAGTGCAGGTTACCGTAATAGTTTTTATTTGTTTACCAGAAACACCACAGGTATTAGAAGCCTGAACAGTTATGTCTCCGCCGGTAGTTCCCCATAGTACACTAATGGCTGTATCAGTTGATGAACCTTGTATAGTTGCACCGGCAGGAACAGTCCATATATAAGCGGTTGCGCCTGTAACGCGCTTTATGTAATACTTTATTGTTTTATTACATTTTACACTTGCGCTGCCCATAATTGTTCCGGGTTTTGCCGGATGTTGTGTACAGGCAACGCCGGTAAGTAGTCCGTATGGATTACTGCCGCCTAAGTTGCCGGTAAAATCGTGCAGCTTCGCATAGCCGCCTAATTGAGGATAATAGTGATACATTACTCCAAGATTATAAGCACCACCTGAATCTGTAACTCCGTAATAGTTATTTGGATTTCTGTTAATTAAGGAACCCGGCCCATAGCCTTGCAGATTACTTTGAAAAGTATAAGCTAAATGATATGAACTATCCTTTATTGCAATGGAAAAAATCCATGAAGTACTATTTGCTGTTGCTGTTCCCAAAAGATTTGACTTATTTAAGTCAAATGTGAGCGCATTGTAAGCGTTATAATTTGGAGTAGGATTGAAACCGGTTTCCCATATCGTATGTGTAAACTTTGTAACAGGATTAAACTTATAGACAAAAATTATTTCTTCGTTATTACTTTTTAACGCACCATATCCATACATGATTCCGCTATTGTCTTGAACCAGTGCTCCCGGATAATAACCTGCATCAATTTGGTTGTATTCCTGTACATAAACGCCATTGAGAATATTATAGCTGAATATTTCGCCACTTGAGCCAGCAATCCCCTTGGCTGTACCGTATAATTTTCCATCTGCTCCCTGCAAAAGTGTGCAGTAGGGATTAGCATTAGTTTGACTTTGAAAGTAAAACAATAGCTGAAACTTTTTTGAATTAGGGTTAAAACTGAATAATGTTCCATGAGTTGGATTTCCATTAATTGATCTGCCACCCTCGTAGGTAACGCCGTACAACAATCCATTTGTCGCGAGGATTAACCCACCTTCGGGAAAGCCGCCTGTTGAATCACTAAAATCAAAAAGATCGGTGTATTTATTTTTTACTACATCATAACTAAATATGCAACCACTATCATGTGCACCTCCTTTTTGACACATGCTGTACCTTATGTTTACATTCTTGCTGGTATTAACCATGGGTGCTGCCGAAGGAGTATATCCTGTTGCTTTTGCAAAAGAATAAACAGGTGTAAAAGCGGTGCCATCAGGATTTATTTTATACATGACGCCTAAATTATTGGCACCGCCTCCCGACGTGAAGCCAATTAGCTGCGGTGTTGTTTGTGCAAACACAATATGCTGTGTAAGCAAGGGCAATATTAAAAACATGCAGTGTATATATTTTTTCATACAATAAGTTTTGATTGAATGAGAAATTGCGCAACAACAAAATAATCGTGTAGAAATAATAAAATCAATTACCAAATGTGGTAGTGTGCAGTATAAATTGAATATTGTATTTTATGTACCGATAATACCAAAACATAATTAACTTTAGTATGAAAGTTTAAACTGCTGTTATGAGAACGCCTGCCTGCATTTTCGTTGTTTTCACTTCATTGCTGTTAAATTTTTCATGTGCAAAACATGATCGGAAAAAAACGGAAATATTTAAATTTAACCAGGCAATCAAACTCGCGCCTGATACAGTAACAATAAAACCAACAATTGTTTATTTAAAAACCAGACCGGCTCCAACTATCTTTAAAGTAATTAGTAAACCGGCTTCTTTTACAATTTCCTCCAGCAATAAAAAATTAGGTGATCGCGTGTTTTGCCAAACAAAACCGTTTAGTTTTTTTCAAACTATGCAAAATTATAATATTGAGCAGGGACTTAGCAGTTCCGTTATGTTTAATGGTTGCGTCGATAAAGATGGAAACTTATGGTTCGGAAGCATTGGCGGAGGTGCTATGAAATTTGATGGTAAAAATTTTACTGCTTACACTACTGCATCTGGCTTAATACACGACGGGGTTTATAGTGTTTTCCAGGACAGTTATAACAATTATTGGTTTAGCACACAGGGAGGCGCAAGCCGGTATGATGGAAAACATTTTACAAATTTTACCACTGCTCAGGGGCTTCCTAACGATGTTGTCTTTAATGTTTTTGAGGATTCAAGGAAAAATATTTGGTTGAGTACAATTAACGGGGGTGTTAGTTGTTATAACGGAAGAACTTTCCTGAATTACACTACTCAACAGGGGCTCGCAAACAATGTAGTTTATAGAACTATTGAGGATAATAATGGTAATATTTATTGCGGTACAGATAGCGGTATTTCTGTTTTATATAGAAACAGTTCTTCGTTTACATATTTTGGACCTAAAGAAAAATTGTCTGTGTGGACCGCAGTTAAAGATAAAAATGGCGATCTCTGGTTTGGCAGCAATAATGGGTTGCTTCGTTTTGAAAAGCCTGGTTTCAAATCTGAAAAATTAGCCATTATTAAATATACTACTGCGCAGGGTTTATTAAGTAACGACATTAATTGTTTTATGCAGAGTAAAGACGGTAGTTATTGGATAGGCACCGATGCAGGTCTTTCTTGCTGGGAGAAAAATAACCAGGACCCAGGTAATTTTCATATAACAAATTATACTGTAACACAAGGTCTTACTAACACTGTTGTAAAATCAATTCTTGAAGACAGTGACAGAAATATCTGGATAGGAACTCTTGGAGGAGGAATATTTCGATTGGATAAAGGTGGAAAAGTTTTTTCAATGTATGGCAATGCGCCGGGATTAGTTAATAATATGTCCGGAGGAAAAATATTTGAAGATCGAAATAACAATTTATGGTTTTGCGGTGATAATGGAATGTCAAAATTATCCGCCGATAAAAAACAAATTATTACTTACACTTTTAATTCTGTAGAAGGTGCAGCTAATATATCTTCTATTGTTCAGGATAAAGAAGGTAATTTTTGGTTTTGCAACGCTGGCGATGGGCTTTATTATTTTAATCCATCAAAAAATCGCATGGTGCTATATTCTTCAGGGCAGGGATTGCCAGATAATGGTGTGTACCAACTCTGCATGCAAAAAGATGGGAATCTTTTTATGCTAACTGGAAGCGGAATAAGTAGTTTTAACGGCAAAAAATTTACCAATTACTCTTCCTCACTATTTAATTATTGTTTTGTAGACAGGAAACAAAATATATGGATTGGATCTGACAGCGGACTAATACGTTTTGATGGATCAACATTCATTAATTATTCAAAACAACAAGGTCTTTCTTTTGCAGTGTTTTCTATTAATGAAGACAGTTTTGGGAACTTATGGCTCGGAACAAATCACGGCGGAGTAAGTCGCTTTGATGGTAGCTCTTTTTTGAATTTTAATATTGCAGATAAACTTACCGACAATGTAGGGGATTGTGTTGCAATAGATAAACAAGGACGTATTTGGATAGGTACGCCTAAGGGCATTAGCTTGTTTAAAAATTTTGATAAAGTAAATAAAAGCATGTTGCAGGAAGATTTTTTAAATGCTTCAAATAATTATTCTAATGCTTATCTGATTACCCACTATTTTTTGCCTCATTTTGAAAATTATAATGATCAAACAGGATATCCTTTCAGAGAAATATATTTTTTAACCGCTACTCACGATGATCTTATCTGGGGCGCTGGTTCGGATAAGATCATTAGTTTCAATTATAGTAAGATTCATAAAAATTTTAATCCCCAAAAAGTTCTTATACAAGATGTGAAAATTAATGACGAATATATCTGCTGGTCAGATTTAGCTCAGTCAAACAAAACGGCCCACAACAATAGTATCTCCTCATGCGTTACTGATGAAGTTACACTTTTTGGTAAACGCTTAAGTACGCAGGAAATAGATACGCTAAAGAAAAAGTATGGAGATATAAAATTTGATGGCATTGCAGCTCTTTATCCCGTGCCTCTTAACCTGGTATTACCACATAATCATAACAACATAACATTCGACTTCATGGCTGTAGAACCAGCAAATTCACAGCTGGTAAAATATCAATATATGCTTCAGGGTTATGATAAAGACTGGAGCGTGCCCGAAAATAAAACTTCAGTAACCTATGGTAATATTTATGAAGGGACATACACATTTTTGGTAAAAGCAAAAAGCGTAGATGGCATTTGGAGTAGCCCAATTTCTTATACATTCAAAGTATTGCCGCCATGGTACAGAACCTGGTGGGCATATTGTTTATATGCTATTGAACTAATATTTTTAATAATGCAGATGATAAGATGGCGAACACGAACACTTACTAAAGAAAAGGCAATACTTGAGGAAAAGTTACAAATGCAAAATGCGGTTATTAACGAACGTTTACGCATCAGCCGCGATTTGCATGATGATATTGGCAGCACACTTGGAAGTATTTCAATTTACAGCGAAGTGGCAAAGAACCGTTCAGCAAAAAATGAAAATGCCGAAGAAGCAATAGCTAAAATTGGAAACGCATCAAGAGAACTAATTGATAAAATGAGTGACATTGTTTGGAGCGTAAATCCCAACAATGAAACGTTTGAACAGTTAATAAATCGTATGCAGGTTTTTGCAGCTATCATGTTAACACCGCATGAAATTTTATACACGATTGAAGCAAATGAACAGGTAAAACATTTAAAACTTACAACTGAAGAAAGAAAAAATATTTACCTCATTTACAAAGAAGCCATTCATAACATTATTAAATATGCTCAATGTTCACAGGTGGAAATAAAAATGCTTTTACAAGCCCATGAGTTTATAATGAGTATAAAAGATAATGGTAAGGGCTTCGATATTAATGAAGTGCAGGAAACCGGATCTTTAAATAGTAATGGCATAAAAAACATGCAGGCAAGAGCAGCAAGCATTAATGCTCAGTTGGATATTAATTCAACAGTTAATGAAGGGACATCAATTATTTTTTGTATGAAAATTTAATAATGCAAAATACAGCAATAGAGCATTTTTATTTTTTCTTTCAGGGGGTTATCATCTTCCAAGTGATTGTATTTTTTGTACTGTTTATCATTACGGGTAAAAAAGATATTCTTTATTACAGCCTTTTTTTATTTTTTGCAACCATTTACTTTTTTTTAAATGCGCCGAATACATTTTTTGGTATTCCCGAAGAAACAGTTTGGAATTCCGCATTGTATCATTATTCTAATATTCCCATCATCATCACAGAAAATCTTTTTTACATTTTATTTTTAAAAACTTTTTTTATAGATGTTACAAGCGATGATACGCTGAAAAACTTTTTTTCTTTTATTCTTTATGTTATTCCCCTTCTGATGATTGTTTTTATAACCCTTGTTCTTTTTAATATTAATGATCAAACAATTTATTACACAGTAAAAATGACGGCAGTAGTGCCTACGATGGCGGTAGTGTATGTTTTGTTTAAAAGAAAGCCTCCTTTTACCAACCTTATCGTCAAAGGGTTAATATGTACTATAGCCGGTACATGTACTACCGTTTGTATGATTGCATTAGGTAACAACGGCGTACATTCACTATTTACAAGTGACTATCCGCTATTCTTTATACGATTAGGAATTTTAGGAGATATGATTTTTTATCTCACTGCGATTTTAAAAAAATGGCATTTCCAAGAAAAACAATTTGCAATTCAAATGTTGAATGAACGATTACGCATAAGTCGTGAGTTGCACGATGATATTGGCAGCACACTTGGCAGTATTTCTATCTATAGTGAAGTAGCAAAAAATCGTTCTGAAAAAAATGAAAATGCAGAAGAAGCCATTGCCAAGATCGGAAGTGCTTCAAGAGAGTTGATTGATAAAATGAGTGATATTGTTTGGAGCGTAAATCCAAACAATGAAAGCTTTGAACAATTGCAAAATCGTATGCAGGCTTTTGCAGCCGTTATGCTTACAGCACATGAAATTATTTATACAATTAATGTAGGTGAACAGGTAAAAAAATTAGAGTTAAAAACGGAAGAAAGAAAAAATATTTACCTCATTTACAAAGAGGCAATTCATAACATTATTAAGTACGCTTCATGTTCACAAGTGGAAATAAATATGCTTTTAGACGATGATGAATTTATACTGCAGGTAAGAGATAATGGTAAAGGGTTTAATGTAAATAATATTTTGCAGGCAACTGAATCGTTAGGTGGTAATGGAATTAAAAATATGCTGGCAAGGGCGGAAAATATAAATGGTAAACTCAGCATTGATTCATTAATGAATGCGGGTACAACAATCGGGCTAAAGCTTAAAGTATAATACTACCAAATTTGGTAATAGGTTTAGAAATAAACAATAGCAACTTTGCGCAAACAAACTTTCCGATGAATGGTATTAAGGTAATCATGTTTGATGATAATGATTCGCTGCGCGATTCTGTTGCTATGTTACTGCATGATACACCTGATTTTACTTTAATAGAATCCTATGCGCATTGCCTGGATGTAATTGAGAATATACAAACAACACAACCCGATGTTGTGCTGATGGATATTGATATGCCCGGCATGAATGGCATTGAAGGTGTACGTATGATAAGAGACCATTTTCCAACTGTGCAAATATTGATGCTTACCGTATTTGAAGATGAAGAAAAAGTTTTTGCTGCTATTAAAGCAGGTGCAGCAGGCTATATTTTAAAAAATGCAGAGCCGCAAAAATTGTTAAGCGCCATTTCAGAAGTATACAATGGCGGCGCACCGATGACACCTGCCATTGCAAGAAAAGTATTACACCAGTTTAAAACAATATTGCCGGAAGAGCAAAAAGAAAATTATCATTTAAGTGAACGCGAAAAAGAAGTACTTGCACTACTGGTGGAAGGGCTTTCTTATAAAATGATCGCATCAAAACTTTTTATTACTTATGACACCGTGCGTGCACACATGAAAAAGATCTACGAAAAACTGCATGTAACATCCATGACGGAAGCCGTGGCAAAAGCCATCAATCAAAAATTATTTTCCGCTTAGTTTCATTCATTAGGCACCATTTTCATTTTCAATTCTCTTTGCATTAAAACTTTCTTCTCCGGACTTTCATACTTCCGCCTTTCTGTCTTCCTCATGAGTTTTATTATTCTCATATAAACCTGCATATAGATCATTAATCGAAAACATTTCTTGTCATGCCTTTTTACCACGCACAATTTTTCATTGTCATCTGTCTCTTTGTATTAAGACTTCGGTCTCCGGACTTCCGACTTCCCGTCTTTCTGCTACTACCACATTTGGTAATTGACTTGCGCTTTACTTACTATTTATTTTGATGCATGCATTTCTTCAAATAAAATCTGTTTATGAAAACGTACAAACTTTTTCTATCCGCATTATTTGGTTTAATACTTGAAATTTCAGTAACACAGGCACAGAACACTTTTCCTGCTACAGGCAAAGTGGGCATCGGCACTACTGCGCCAAATGCCTCATCACTTTTGGAAATAAAGTCCACCACAAAGGGTTTGCTTATTCCACGCATGACAAAGATCCAGCGCAACCTGATTGCTTCTCCTGCAACAGGATTACTGGTTTATCAAACAGATAATGCGCCGGGATTTTATTATTACAGCGGAGTTGCATGGATAGCAGTATCTCCGGTAGCAAATGGTGCAAATAAATATTTGAGTAATCTAACTGCACCCACTGCTATAAATGCTGATTTGCTGCCTGACTCTGATAATATATTCAGTATAGGATCAGCATCGTTCCGGTATAAAAATGTTTATCTCTATAAATTAAAATTTGCTGATGGTTCCATACAAACCACCGCTTTTACTCCATATACCGCTGGCAACGGTATTAGTATTTCCGGTTCCACCATCAGCAACAGCGCGCCGGATAAAGTTGTGACATTAACAGGAACAGGTACAACAACCGTTACCGGCGCTTATCCTAATTTCATCATCAACAGTACCGGTGGTACAGGTAATGGCAATGCATGGAATTTAACTGGAAACAGTGGCACAGATGCTTCAACGAATTTTATTGGAACCCTTGATTCTGTTCCCTTAACAATAAAGCTTAACAATAAAATGGCAGGTCATATTGATTGTGACTATTTACAGGCTAACACTTCGCTTGGTTATAAAGCTTTATCTGCTAATACGCAGGGGACTGATAATGTGGCTATCGGGTATCAATCACTTTTGCAAAACACAACCGGCCTTGGAAATACATCTCTTGGAAATTATACACTATATTCTACAACAACCGGGGCTGAAAATACTGCCTCCGGATTTTATTCAATGTTTAATAATGCGACTGGATCGGGAAATACATCCAGTGGATTTAATTCACTTTATGCAAACTCAACCGGAAATGCGAATACGGCAAGCGGTACTCAATCTCTTACTGATAATACCACCGGAAGCTGGAATGTTGGTATCGGCGGATATGCATTAACGCAAAACCAAACAGGAAATTATAATACAGCCTTAGGTAGTATTTCATTGCAATATAACAGAACAGGATATTCTAACGTAGCTGTTGGTGCATCTGCAATGAATAGAAATATGGCAGGTAACAATCTCGTTGCAATTGGCGATTCGGCTCTTTATAATGCTAATGGAAGTCTCTACGTTACAGCCATCGGCTCTAAATCTTTGTATTCAAACACAACAGGTTCCGGTAACACAGGTGTAGGATATAATTCGTTATTTACAAATACAACCGGAGTTGCAAATACAGCTGTTGGAACACAAGCACTGTATGCAAATGTGCAGGGGGGGTCTAACACGGCAACAGGTGAAGCGGCAATGATAAAAAATACGAGTGGCAGCCATAATACCGCTACAGGAACTTATGCATTGCAGGGAAATATTTCGGGAAATTATAATACTGCAACAGGCGATGATGCGATGAATCAGAATACGACGGGCAGCTATAACACTGCAAGCGGAATAAATGCACTCTATAATAATACCACCGGGAATAATAATACTGCATTTGGTGCTTATGCACTTGAACTGGGTTCTACGGGGTACGGCAATGTCGCGATAGGCTTTAAAACTTTATACAATGGCAGCTCTGTACATAACATGGTTGCAATTGGCGATTCAGCTTTATTTACACAGTCAGTAGCAGATGTAAGCAGCGGTGAACTTAGGGTGCCGGCAATAAATATTGCTGTGGGAACAAAAGCACTGTATTCAAATTCAACAGGATATCAAAACACGGCAATCGGTCACCTGGCGCTTTATTCAAGCACTACTTCCGCAAACAATACTGCTGTAGGTTTCCAGGTGCTTTATTCTAATACAACCGGCGGCGGCAATACCGCTATCGGGCAAGCTGCTTTATTTAATAATACCACAGGAATAAATAATACTGCGGTTGGAAATGCAGCAGGCACTTCAGCAGCTAATCTTTCCAATACAACAGCGTTAGGCAATGGTGCAACCACCACTGCTAATAACCAGGTTCGTGTTGGAAACGCAAGCGTAACAAGTATTGGCGGACAGGTTGGCTGGTCAAATCTTTCTGATGCAAGAATAAAAAACAACATCAAAGAAAATGTGCCGGGTCTTGCATTTATCAATCTGCTTCGCCCGGTTACGTATCATTTCAACATGGCTAAAGAAAATGAATTACTCGGTATTAAAAATACTGACGAAAAAAATAATGCTGATATTGAAAAAATAAACTTTACCGGTTTTCTTGCGCAGGAAGTAGATAAAGCTGCACAAAAAATCAACTATGATTTTTCAGGTGTAGATAAATCAGGCAGCTTAATGGGTTTGCGTTACAGTGATTTTGTTGTTCCGTTAGTAAAAGCGGTGCAGGAATTAAGTAAGATGAACAATTCAAAAGATTCTGCAATGGCAGATATGCAGTCAGAAATTGAAAACCTGAAATCAGAAATGCAACAATTAAAAGCAATGATGGTTTCAGGCCAGTCAACGCCTGTTCCATCTAATACGGGAGTTTACAACCAGCAGTCTGTAGTTCTTTCTTCTGCATCGTTGTCACAAAACATTCCAAATCCATTCAGCAATACAACGACAATTAATTATTCTTTGCCGAAAACATATTCATCAGCACAAATAATTATCAGGGATCAAAACGGTAAAACTTTAAAGGAGATAAATATAAATACACCAGGCAAAGGCAATGTAAAAGTAGATGCTTCAACACTCGCGAGTGGTGCTTATCAATATTCATTATATGTAAACGGTAAACTGATTGATACAAAGCAAATGGTTTCAGCCCGGTAATTATTCATCGTAAACTTCTGCTCTATGAAATCTGCATTTTATTTCCTTATAGCAATTATTTGCATGACCACGCAGGTTGCTGCACAAACAAATACATTTCCATCAAGTGGTCCTGTTGGTATCGGCATTACCACACCAAACGCTTCTTCCAAGCTTGAAATTGTGAGTACGTCAAAAGGCATTCTAATTCCAAGAATGACAAGAAGCCAACGTAACGCCATACCTTCCCCGGCAACATCGTTATTAATTTATCAGACCGATTATACGCCCGGTTTTTACTATTATAATGGCAATGCATGGCAGCCGCTAATGCCTGTTTTGTCTGCCGCTAATACAAATCTTTCCAATCTTGTTTCCACTAAAGTGAATGCGGCACTTCTTCCTGATTCAAACAATAAAAGAAATTTGGGTAACGCTTTAAGAGCATGGAGAAATATTTATGTTGACAGCAGCATCTATTTAAACAGCCTGACGTTTATCGCCAATAAAAGCGATAATGTACTTATAGGGCAAAATGCAGGTAACGGTATAACATCAGGCACTGCCAACACAGCAATAGGAGACAGCGCGATGTTTAAAACAACTACGGCTACGAATAATACAGCCGTGGGTGATCATTCCCTTTTTCTTAATTCATTAGGATTAGACAACACAGCCATCGGTACCCGGGCGCTGTATTCCAATACAGGCAACACCTCAAAAACTATGATACCGCTAGTACTGGGAAATGGAAACTCTGCTCTTGGAGCATATGCTTTATACAATAACAACGGACGATATAATATCGCTGCAGGAGCTTATTCCATGTTCTATAATACAACAGGAAGTAATAATGCAGCTGTTGGTTATAATGCACTCGAAAATAATATCGATGGTACCGGGAATGCAGCTTACGGCTACAGTTCACTTTTTAATAATCGATCAGGCTATAATAATTCCGCCATAGGCACCAATGCGCTTTTTGAAAATAAAACCGGGATTGAAAATACAGCCACCGGCTATGATGCACTTTTTTCAGATACTTCAGGTTCTTTAAATGTTGCAATTGGAGCAAAGGCGTTATATCTTAATGCCTTCGTAAGTAATATTGTTGCGATAGGTGATTCTTCTTTATACAATAATGGAAATGGTGCTGCTCCGGGTACTTCCGATGCGGTAGCAAACACAGCAGTAGGCTCTAAAGCACTGTATTCAAACACTACAGGACGAGCAAACGGTGCATTCGGGTATCAGTCTGCTTACTTAAATACAACGGGTATTCATAATACAGCAATCGGGTATTTTGCACTGCGTACTAATATAACCGGTAATGATAATACCGCCATAGGTTATGGCGCAGATGTATCAGTTTCCGGCCTCAATAATGCGGCTGCAATAGGTTCAGGCGCCATAGCAAATGCAAGCAATAAAATGCAGCTTGGTTCTTCAACAACAATACTTGCCACAACCGGTGGTGTTACTATTGTTAGTGACGGAAGATTTAAAGAACAAATAAAACAAACAGATGTTCCGGGTCTCGAATTCATTAATAAGCTAAAACCGGTTACATACAATTTTAATTACAAAAGTTTTGATGATTTTTTAAAAAAACATATTTTAAATAGTTCTAAGCCTGAAGCAGATGACGCATACCAAAAACTATTAGATGAAAAAAGTAAAAAACGTGAACTGGGCTTTGTTGCCCAGGATGTGGAAAAATTAGTGAAGGATAATAACTACACTTTCAATGGAGTTTATACACCGCAAAACAGCAACGACAATTATGCACTTGATTACAGCAGGTTTGTGGTTCCCCTGGTGAAAGCGGTTCAGGAGCTCTCGCACAAGGATGATTCTCTGCAGGATCAAAATAATGCGCAGCAGAATCAAATTGATAACCTCCAAAACCAAATCAACGAACTGAAGGCTTTGATCAATCCTAAAATTTCATCGTCCGGAATAACGCCTGGTAAACACGCTGCTGAAATCTCGTTCTTGTTAGGAGCAAATCAGCAAGAGGCTACGCTTTCGCAAAATATTCCCAATCCATTCAGTAATACAACCAACATTAGCTATTTCATTCCGCAACAAAGTAAATCAGCTCAAATAATAGTGACCAACAAAAATGGCAGTACGATTAAAACAATAGCTATTGCAGGTGCAGGAAAAGGCAGTACAAAAATTGATGCTCTAACGCTGGCGGCCGGCGCTTATCAATATTCTTTGTATGTAAACAATAAACTGATCGATACAAAACAAATGATATTAGCCAAATAAGCGCACATCTCACCTCCCGAATCTCATCTTTACTACCACATTTGGTAATTGACTTGCGTTTGGTTTCTTTTTTATTTTATGGTTTATCAGTTATAAATCAGAGATTATGAAAACTTTTCGACACATTATTTTTTCATTGGTCATATTCATTTATTTATTCTTCTATTTTGCACAAACCGTAAATGGTCAGGTCGGCAATTATCGCGCAGGTGAATATGCAGCCATTCGTAACACGGGTTCCTATACAACAGCTGTTGGCTATTATGCTTTAAGCATGGAAAATTCGGGCTCGGATAATTCTGCCTTTGGCTATGGTTCACTTTACTCAAACAGCTCCGGCTACAACAATACCGGTATTGGTTATAAAGCACTTTATTTTAGTAATATAAGTCACGACAACACGGCAATAGGATGGTTTACGCTTCCTTACGACAGCATTGGTATTGCAAATACAGCAATCGGCTCAAACGCACTCGGAGGAAATACATCCGGCAATTATAACACCGCTACGGGTAGACTTTCATTATCTTCTAATACTACCGGCTCTTATAATACAGGAAATGGTGGCTATGCGCTTGAACATAATACCATCGGCTATTACAACACAGCTAATGGTTATGAAGCGCTGTATTCAAACACTACAGGTAATGATAACACAGCAAACGGTTACCAGGCACTCTTTTCAAATACCACGGCAAAATATAACACCGCAAATGGATACCAGGCGCTGTATAAAAATACCACCGGAACTAATAATCTTGCGAATGGTTTTTTGGCGCTTACTTCTAACACAACGGGGAATAATAATACTGCTAACGGTGTTCAGGCACTTGATCAAAATCAAACAGCAAACAATAATACAGCTACAGGTGTCCAGGCGCTTTATTTCAATACAACCGGAAATAATAATACTGCCGGCGGGTATCAGGCACTTTATAAGAATACAACCGGAAGTAACAATATGGCCATCGGAGCAAATGCGCTTTTTTATAATGCAGCGGGTAATGAAAATATGGCATCAGGTGATTCATCATTGTACTCGAATACTTCGGGTTATAACAATGTTGCTGATGGTGCACAGTCACTTTTTTATAATACTACCGGTAACAATAATACGGCTATTGGTTTCTTGGCAGGACCAACATCCGCTGAGCTTTCAAATACTACGGCATTAGGTCATAAAGCAATTCCTACGGCAAGTAACCAGGTAAGAGTGGGTAACGCAACTGTTAACAGCATCGGTGGCCAGGTGGGCTGGACAAGCTTCTCCGATGCAAGAATAAAAAACAATATTAAAGAAAATGTGCCGGGTCTTGCATTCATTAATCTGCTTCGCCCTGTTACGTATCATTTCAGCCTGGTGAAAGAAAATGAACTGCTCGGTATTAATAATGCTGATGATGATAAAGCCAATACTGATATAGAGAAAATAAACTTCACCGGTTTTGTTGCACAAGAAGTAGATAAAGCCGCACAAAAAATTAATTATGATTTTTCAGGTGTAGATAAATCCGGCAGTGTAATGGGTTTGCGTTACAGTGATTTTGTGGTGCCGCTGGTAAAAGCGGTACAAGAATTATCAAAACAAAATGATTCATTAAAAAATGCCGTGAATGCGCAAGAAAAAATTAATACTGATCTGCAAAATCAAATCAATGAACTAAAATCAATGATTGTTTCAAGCCGGTCAACGGTCAACAGTCAACAGTCAACAGAAGTTTTTGCTGCTTCGCTGTCACAAAACATCCCGAACCCATTTTCAAATTCAACAACCATTAATTACTTTTTGCCGAAAACTTTTTCATCAGCGCAAATAATCATCACAGATCAAACTGGTAAAATATTAAAACAGGTAAATATTAACAACGCGGGCAAAGGCAGTGTAAAAATTGATGCTTCAACGCTGGCAGGTGGCGCTTATCAGTATTCCTTGTATTTAAATAATAAGCTGATCGATACAAAGCAAATGATATTAGCCAAATAAGTGCACATCTCACATTTAACATCTCACATCTCACTTCTCACATGAAAACAAAACTGTACATATTGTTTACTGCCATGGTGTTCACTATTGCAAACACGCAGGCACAAAATACTTTTCCATC
>DASZUY010000101.1:0-9749 GCA_035547495.1 Parafilimonas sp.
TTAAAAAAATCAAGACCAAGTTTATCAATCGTATATTTTAATCGCGCAAGTTTTCTATCTTTGCGATTTCCAAAATCTCTTTGTGTTGTTGCAATGGCATAAACTGTTTTCAATACATCATTCTTATTTACAAAGCCAAGCATTGAAGCAAGCCTTGGATAAGTTTCCGCATTGCCATGGGTCATTCCCATACCACCACCGGCTGCCACATTAAAACCAATCAGCTTATTTTTTTCAATGATGGCAATAAGTGCAACATCATTTGTAAAAACATCAACATCATTATAAGGCGGAATAGCAATTGCAATTTTAAATTTTCTCGGAAAATATCGGTCCTGGTATAGATCATCCTTTTCTAAGTCAGGAGAAATTTTTTCTTTATCCAACCATATTTCATAATAAGCATTTGTTTTTGGCAATAACAATTCGCTTATTTTTTCAGCATAAGAAAAAATTTCTTCATGCAGTGCACTAAACCGCGGATGCGCACTTGCAACAACATTTCTATTCACATCGCCGCATGCAGCAATGCTGTCTAATTTAACCGTATCAAAACTTTTAATTGTTGGCTTTATGTGATGCTTTAAAACACCATGCAATTGTATAGTTTGACGAGTTGTAATTTTTATAACAGGGCTCGCATATTCTTCGCTCACTTCATGTAATGCAAGCCATTGTTGCGCAGAAAGCAAACCGCCGGGCAAACGCAAACGAATCATGTAAGAATATAACCGCTCTAATTTTTTTTCGGCACGTTCTTCTCTCCTGTCGCGATCATCCTGCATGTACATGCCGTGGAATTTTATCAATGCCTGGTCTGGTTCTCTTATTGCGCCTGTATGTTCGTCAAGCAAACCTTCTTTTAATGTTCCGCGTAAGCCGCGACTTTCTTTTTTTATTTTTTCAATTGGTGATTCTGACATTTCGTAATTGTTATTCAATTTTTAATAAACATCTTTTGCAAATCTTCCTTGTTCTTCAAGTTGCTCTAAATATTCAACCGCTGCTGCTTCTGAAAGACTTCCTTCCTTACTAATAATCTCAATCAAAGTGTGCTCCACATCTTTTGCCATGCGATCTTTACATCCGCAGATATACAAGTATGCGCCGCTTTCAATCCAGCTGAATAATTCTTTTGATTGTTGCAACATGCGATGCTGCACATACAATTTTTCTGCCTGGTCTCTCGAAAACGCAGTGTTGATTTTTGTAAGCGAGCCTGTATCAAATAATGAAAGCAACTCACTTTGATATAAGAAATCAGTTGAGAAATGATGATCACCAAAGAAGAGCCAGTTACGTCCAGTTGCTCCTTCATTATCCCTGTGAAATAAGAAAGATCTAAACGGTGCTATGCCGGTGCCGGGACCAATCATAATAATGTCTTTATCATGTTGCGGCAAACGAAAATTGTTATTTGTGTTGATGTAAAACAATACTTCATTACCTTCATTCAACCCAGCAAAATGGCTGCTGCAAAAACCATATTTTACTTTTTCATTTACTAAAAATTTATTTTTGCCAACAGTTATATGCACTTCATTATTTCCATGTGCAGATGGAGATGAAGAAATGGAATATAATCTTGGCGTGATGGGCTCAAGAATTGCAATTAAATTATCAAGTGAAATATTTTCTGTTATCGGATAAATTGCCAAAATATTTTTTAAATCAAGGCGAACAGAAGGCAATTCATGCTTTGTAATTGCTGCATATTTTTCAACAATACGCAAAGGCAGGTAACGTATGCTTAATTTATATTTGAACAAATCAAATAACGTAACATCTTCATTCTTGTATTTTATGATTTGTGATTTATCTGCAGATAACAAACTCAAAATTTCATCAACGTCTTCATCTGTATTAAATGGAACAATTCCTAAAGAATCACCAGGTAAATAATAAATTCCTTCTCTACTTTTTATTTCAATATGAAATGTTTCTTTGCCGGAGCCTTTATCATTTAAATTGATGTGCTTCGTAACAACGCCTTTATAAAAATGCTTTCCCGCTTTTGTGTTTTGTTTTGGTGCGATTGGTTGTTTTGCTTTTGCGCCTATAGGTAAATTCTCCAGCACATTCGTAATCCAAACTTCTGATGCTGCATAAAAATCTGCATCTGCTTTTTCTAAAGGGAGAATTGGTTGTGCATTTAAAGTTTGCAAATGCGCATAAACATCTTCACCTGCTTTACAAAACAAAGGATAAGAGCTGTCGCCCAATGCAAGCACAGCATATTTTAAATTTTCAAGATTTAAACTTTTCTCATGTAAGGCATTATAAAATTTTCTTGCTGCTTCCGGTGGCTCACCATCACCATGCGTACTCATCACGATAAAAACAAGACTTTCTTTTTCAAGGTTAGCAACGGCATACTGATCAAGCGCACTGATAGTTACTTTATGTTGTTTACTTTTTAAAGCTGTTGCAAGCTTTGCGGAAACTTTTTTCGAGTTGCCGGTTTCCGTTCCATACAAAACAGAAATGGTAAGTTTTTCCTGCGCAATACCTGTTTCAGCAGGCGGAAGATTGCCGGCAGCATTTTTATCTGAAAGACCCGCAAGATACCCGCTCATCCAAATAATTTCATCTCTTGATGATTCCTGGATAATGGTTTTAAACGATTGAAGTTTTTGTTCGGTTAGCATGCTCAATATTTTTGTTTTGTATGAATGATTTTATTTTTAAATAGTCTGTTTCCTCTTCAACACTGCGAAAGAAATTTTTGTTCTCCTCTTCGTTCTTAAACCATGCAAAGTTTTTATACAATGCCGCAACCTTACCCATGATTACAATTGATGGGCTTGTAAAATTTTGTGCAGGGTTTTGCAAGAAAGATTTAAGTGTAAACGATTGTACATTTTGATTCGGCGTTGTTGCCTGTTCAACAACAATAAAAGGAATGCTTTTTTCAGCGCCCGCATGTAATAATTTTTGTACGATGGATAGCAGATTATTACTGCTCATATAAAAAACTAATGTTTCTTCAAACACAGCAAGCCGTTTCCAAACATCATCACTAATAATTGTATTCTTATAAAATGTTAGAAACTGTACACCGCTTGAATAACCACGCGCAGTTAATGGAACGCCGCTATATGCAGAAGCGCCGGAAGCAGCAGTGATACCCGGAACAATTTCATATGCAATTTTATTTTCAGTAACAGTTTTTAATTCATCATAAACGTTAGAGAAGAAAGCAATATCACCGCCTTTTAAGCGAACAACTTTTTCATACAACTGGGCAAACTGTACGAGCAGTTTATTTATATCTTCCTGCTTATATGATTTTTTATTTCCGCCTTGCTTTCCTACATCAATTATAACTGCATTAGGGTTTGCATAGCGTTCAATAATTTCATCACCTGCAAGCCGGTCTGTGATGATCACTTCAGCTTGCGATAAAATACTTGCTCCTTTTACTGTTATTAAATCAGGATTACCGGGACCTGAACCAATAAAAAATATTTTCCCGGTTAAAGAATTTTGTTTTGTTGTTGGTGGTGTGTTGCAGCTCATTTTTTTATTATTGATGATAAGTGTTTAAAAACAAAAAAGCCCTCTCTCTTGGAGAAGGCTTTTTTTTATATTTCTTGATTAATTTATTTTATCAATTGCAATACAATTTCCTTCTCCGGTTTAGAGATTTACAACACATACAACACATTGAAGAAGGATTATACATTGCTTGCTTTGAGCAACAAATATAGAATGCAATTTTTTTAAAACAGAAAAAAAATATTTCTACCAATGCTTACAAACAATAGTTTTAAAAACACAAAAACATTATTGCTCGCAGATTTTCTGTAAGAAATAAAATCAATTTTCTCAATAAGAAATCAGGTAGCGGAATTAGCAGCAATATGCATGGCAAACGCTGCAATGGCTGTGTCTTTTAAAAGATTCACCAATGAAAGCTGGCGAATACCCGGGTCACCTGCATTCATAAAATTGGGCAAGTGAATGGTAAGCACAAAAATGAACAACAGAATAGCCAGCATGTAACCTGCAACTCTTACCATTTTGTTTGTTATAAACGCAATGGCTGCAAGTATAAAAGCAGCGCCGGGAATATAAACCCATAAGTTACCGGCTGCCGGTAAAAATGATGGCACATACCCTACAAGATTTTGTGGGTACACAAAATGATAAACTCCAAACACTGCCATAACGAGCGCCAATAAAACGATGGAAATTCGGGAAACGAGTACCTGTTTCATAATGGCAATTTTAGAGTATTAAGGTAGTTTTTTTTCATCACGCAAAAAAATATGTATATCATCAATTCGCTTAGCACTTATCTTTAAACATTACTCTTTGTATTATGAAGATTGCATTTCATGGTGCTGCAAGAACAGTTACCGGATCAAAACACCTCATCACACTAAACGACGGAAAGAAAATTTTACTTGATTGCGGCATGTTCCAGGGATTGGGTAGAGATACTTTTCCACTCAACAGCAAGTTTGGTTTTGATGCCTCAACCGTGAATTATTTATTGCTTTCGCATGCGCATATTGATCATTGCGGATTAATTCCAAAATTGGTGAAAGAAGGTTTTAAAGGAAAAATTTTTTGCACGCCTGCAACTGCTGATCTTGCTAAAATTTTATTAATGGACAGTGCTGAAATTCAAAGAGACGATACAAAATTCACGAACAAAAAAAGAATCAAAAAAGGCTTGGAACCTTATGATGTTTTGTATGATACTGATGATGTGCAAAAAGTTTTTCCGCTGTTTACACTGGTTCATTATGATGAGTGGATCACTATTGAAGAAGGCATAGAAGTTTTGTATGCAGATGCAGGTCATATTACGGGCGCTGCTTCCGTGCATGTACGCATCACACAAAATGATTCAACAACACAAATTTCTTTTAGTGGTGATGTTGGAAGATATTCTGATGTAATACTAAAATCACCAAAAACTTTTCCGCAGGCAGATTATGTTTTAATTGAAAGCACGTATGGAAATAGTTTGCACGAAAATGTTGCCAACACACCGGAAGAATTTTTTAAGTGGATTGAGAAAACATGCAATCATAAAAAAGGCAAGCTCATTATTCCTGCTTTTAGTGTTGGGCGAACCCAGGAGCTTTTATATTTTTTAAATGAATTAAGCAACGGTGGAAAATTAAATGGCATCCCGGTTTTTGTTGACAGCCCTTTAAGTTATGAAGCAACAGAAGTTGTAAAACATCATCCTGAAAATTTCAATATCAACATTCAAAATTTATTAAGGTCAGATAAAGACCCGTTTGACTTCAATGAACTAAAATTTATTGAATCGGTTGAAGAAAGTAAAGCTTTGAATGAAAGACATGAACCCATGATCATTATTTCTGCAAGCGGCATGGCAGATGCAGGCAGAATAAAACATCATATTTTAAATAACATCAACAACAACGCAAACACCATTTTAATTGTTGGCTATTGCGAGCCGCATTCTTTGGGCGGACAATTAATGAATGGTGTAAAAGAAGTAAGAATTTTTGGTGAAGAATATAAAGTGCAAGCTGAAGTAGAAATTATGCGCAGCATGAGTGCGCATGGTGATTATAAAGATTTGCTTCATTTTTTAGATTGTCAAAAAACAGAAGCTGTAAAAAAAGTTTTTATTGTGCACGGAGAATTTAATGTACAGCAAGATTTCCAGGAAAAACTGCAGGCAAAGGGTTTTGCTGATGTACAAATTCCTGGCTTGCATCAGGAGTTTGAACTAATATAAATTTTCTTTGTTTCTTTAATAAACAATTACAGGAAATCATAAACTTTCTTTATGAAAAAGCTTTTTTTATTCTTTTTAATGATGATATGCGCTGCATCAATGTTTTCACAAACTAAAATGGCAGCGTGTTGCATGCCCGTTGCAGCCACAGAACAATTTGCAAAGTTTGCAAGTGATAAAAAATTTTTAATGAGTCATGATGCGCCGCTGCCTTTTACTTATCACAGCGCAAATGGTGCGGACATTACTTTTAAAACTGTCGACGGAACCGATGCACATGGCTGGTTAGTGAAAGCGCAAAAACCAACGAATTATTATTTATTTGTAATACATGAATACTGGGGTATGAATGATTACATCAAACAGGAAACAGAAAAATTGGCAAACGAACTTGGTATAAATGCGATTGCGATTGATTTGTACGATAATAAAGTTGCAACAACACCAGATGAAGCAGGCAAGCTGATGCAAAGTGTAAAAACAGAAAGAGCTGTGAACATTATTAAAGGCGCTTATGCTTATGCAGGTGCAAATGCCAAAGTGTTTACGATTGGCTGGTGCTTTGGTGGTGGTTGGAGTTTGCAAACTGCTTTGTTAGGCGGAAAGCAAGCTGTTGGTTGTGTAATGTTTTATGGAATGCCCGAACAAGATGTAAATAAATTAAAAACCTTGAACTGTGATGTGATTGGTTTCTTTGCAGAGAAAGATGGATGGATTACACCGAAAGTGGTTGACCAGTTTAAAGAAAATATGAAAGCTGCAGGTAAAAATGCTACTACTTATGAATATGATGCCGTGCATGCATTTGCAAATCCAAGCAATCCAAAATACAATAAAGAAGCAACGGAGGATGCGTATTCAAAAGCGATTCCGTTTATAAAAGAACGAATGAAATAAATTTTTATTTTCGCATTCATGAAACCCTTATTAACTGCTTTACTGCTGCTGGTTTTTTTTAATTGCATTGCTCAAAAAAATTTAGACTCTTTATTTTTTGCAAAAATGCAAAACAGGAAAATTTCTTTGCCTGAAAAGTCATCATCTGATTCAATTTTTAATTTACCATTTCATGATGTACAAATTATCGACGCAAGAGCGGATACAACTTCAATTGGGTTTTTAAAAACGATGAATGTAACAAACAAGCTAATTTTTAAAAATGAGTTTTCAGAAGTGTATAGAAATTATATACAGGAGCACTACCATTTAACCAATGACAGTAATAACCTACTTATTCTGTTGAAAACATTTAGAATAACGAGGTATGCCGAAATAAGTGGAGAATCTGACATAAATGTTATGGACTGGAAAGGTGGTTGTTTAATAAGTGCAGAATTATTTTTAGTAAATAATAGTTCTTATCACGCCTTATATAAAGTTGATACTTTGTTAATAGAAACTTCAGAAAATGAAACTGTTTCGGAACTAACAGCACAAAGCTTCAGACTCATTTTAAAAAGATCTGAAAATAAAAATCTTTCAGAAATGCATGTTGGCAAAACGGCATTTTCGTTTACAGATATTGAAAGGCATATAAATGATTTCTATGAAGATAAAATATTGAAGGACTCAATTTTAAATAAAGGAGTTTATAAAAATTTCAACGAATTCAAATCGAACAGACCTTCAATATCAAATTACGAAGTGCATAAAGGCCGATTGTCAGATGAATTATTTGTAACTGAGAATAGTCAAACTTATCCTATACACGATTTTTGGGGTTATTGTGATGGGCATAGTTTATATATAAAATCTGCAGATAATCTGTTTCAACTAAAGAAAGCAGGAAATACATTCAATATAAGAGGAATAAAATCTTTAAAAAGAGGTTTAAGTACAAATGACCAAATTTTATCGGGAATTACTTCAGCTGCAATAGGATTGCCAATTACAAGTCGCGGAATAGAATCTGATAATAAAAATTATACAGCAGAACCTACAGCTTTTCAACTCGACATGCAAACCGGAGAGTTATATTAATAAAAATGATCCGGCTTAACCAACTGCGGATATTGTTTTTGAAATTCTTTTATTTCAGGTATTGAAACATATTGCACATAACTGCTGTTGGGATTATGTTCAATATAATTTTGATGATAATCTTCAGCCTGCCAAAACTTTTTAAACGGCACTACTTGCGTTGCAATAGGTTTATTATATTTTCCTGCGATCGCTTTCATTTCATTTTCGATGGCTTGCTTTTCTGCGTCATTTCTGTAAAAAGCAATGGAGCGATATTGCGTTCCATGATCAGGACCTTGTCCGTTCACCTGCGTTGGATCTTGCCCCGCAAAAAATACTTTTACTAAAGTTGCATAACTCACTTCGTTGGGATCATAATACACATCCACACTTTCTGCGTGACCTGTTTGTCCCGTTTCAACATCTTCATAAGTTGGATTGGATGTTGTTCCGCCGGCATAACCGGATATTGCTTCCTTCACGCCTTTCACACTTTCAAATAAAGCCTCTTCGTGCCAGAAGCAACCGGCAGCAAAGGTGGCAACGCTGTAATTTTTTAATTCGGAGGCAGAAGGATGTTTCGTTGCTACAACATTATTTTTTTGTGCGCATGCGCAAAAAGCAACTGCAGAAAATAAAAATATGTTTAGAAATTTCATTGTTATATAATTGTTTTTATAAATCAGGATAACTTACGCAAAACTACTTTTGAAAGATGTTAATATCTCTTAAATGAAATTTTGTTATGCTTTTGTGAGATTCTGAAAATTTAAATTGAATAAATGCGCAAGGCATAATATTTTTATTGCAAGTAAAATGAATTCAAAAAGCTTTTCTAACGAAGTTGCTATTATAACGGGCGCCGGTGTGGGTATTGGCTTTGAAATTGCAAAGCAATTGTGCATGAATGGTGCTTCTGTTTTATTGAATGATATCGATGAAGCACTTGCAAATAATGCAGCAGAAAAAATTTCACAACAAGGAAATTGTGTTGCAATGCCAGGCGATGCATCAAATGTTTTGTTTATTCAGCAAATGGTTGATGAAGCTGTAAAACAGTTTGGCAAATTAACCATCGCCATTGCCAACGCAGGTATTACTTTGTTTGGCGATTTTTTTGAATACAAACCCGAAGCGCTGCAAAGCGTAATGAATTTGAATATTGGCGGAAGCTTTTTTCTTACGCAGGCAGCAGCAAAACAAATGCGGCAACAAAAAAGCGGCGGAAGTATTTTATTGATGAGTTCTGTAACAGGTCACCAGGCACATAAAAATTTGGCGGCGTATGGCGTTACAAAAGCTGCGCTTGAAATGCTCGCAAAAACTTTGGTGGTTGAATTATCATCACACAACATTTCTATTAATTCAATTGCACCGGGTGCAACCATTACCGAGCGCACGACCGAAGATGCAAACTATATTAAAACATGGAGCAACATCACGCCGATGGGCAAACCGGCAACAGTTGATGATATTGCAAACGCAGCATTGTTTATGGTTTCGCCAACTTCAAGACATATTACAGGACAAAGTTTAATTATCGATGGCGGCTGGACATCAGTAAGCCCTTCGCCTTATTAAAACTAAAAAACTATGGAAACAAATTCAAACCTTCAAACTGTTTTAGATCATAAATGTGCATTGGGCGAAGGACCCGTGTGGAACGAAGAAACGCAAACAATTTTTTGGCTTGATATAACGCAGAACTTAATTCACAGTTTTGATATCAATCAACAAAAACATACAAGTTTTAATGTTGGTGAAATGGTTGGCAGCATTGCTTTTCGCGAGAAAGGTGGATTGATTGCCGGTTTGCAACATGGCATTGCATTTATCGATATAGAAAGCAAAAAAGTTGAACACATAAAAAATCCGCAAGACGATCCATCAATAAGATTTAATGATGGCAAGTGCGATGCAGCAGGGAGATTTTGGGCAGGAACGATGGCGTTATCCGAAGAAGAAAATAAAGGTAACCTGTTTGTAATGGAAACGGATTTATCCGTAAAAAAGAAAATTGAAAATGTAAGTATCTCCAACGGCATTGCATGGAACGCAG
>DASZUY010000102.1:0-1515 GCA_035547495.1 Parafilimonas sp.
ATAAAGGTGTTGCCGCATTAAACGAAGATGCATTAAAAAGCAGCGCAGGTGCGTTGGAAAAAATTCATGTTTGCCGCGTGAACAGCTTATTAAAAACTGTTGATGATTTGCATTTGAATGGTATAAAAATTTTCACAAGTGAAATGCATGCAAAAAAGAAATTGCATGAATTAAATTTTACGGAACCCTGTTGCATAATTATGGGTAATGAGGAAAAAGGTGTACAAACTTATTTATCAAAAGCAGCCGACCGACATTTTTCAATTCCAATGAAAGGTGATTTTGATTCGCTGAATGTTTCTGTTGCTGCCGGAATTATTTTGTACGAAGCAATGAAGCAGAGAAGTTTTTAGTTTACAGTTTTGAGTTTACAGTTTATAGTTAGTTTTAAAAGTTCAAATGTTTGCAGGTTGGTTTCTTGTTTTAAAGTTTCAAAAGTTTCGTTGTTAATCCTGCAAATCTTTTAATCTACCCAAATCCTTGTTCTGATTATTTAAATATTTTTTTGCTTATCCAATATGCTATGACGGCGCTGCCTGCACCGGTTACTACGGAGCCAAGAACATCGGATGGATAATGTTCACCTAAATATAATCTTGAATAACCCACACCACATGCCCATGCATACGCCGGCACAACGATATACCATTTTTTATATTCCAACGATAAACTTGTTGCAGTCGCAAACGCAAGCGATGCATGACCTGATGGAAATGATTGACCGCTCTCCGCTTGATAAGGATAAACATCTGAATATTTTTGAAAAGGCCGTTCACGATTGAAAACAATTTTCATTGCTTCTGTTGCGCCGGCTGCAATAATTACACTGCCCGCAATTTCATAAGCATTGTGCTCTGTTTTTTTATTATGTTCGATTTTACCATCAATCCAAAGCCCAACCGGCGTTGCGAAACTTAAAGGATATGCAGAACTTGTAAACCCTTTCCAAACAAACGAGTTTGGATTTTGAGGATTGATACTTCTCAAAAGATTAATGTCCCAGTTTTGAGCAATGCTTTTTGAAGTAATAAAAAAGCATCCTGTTATAAGAATGCTTCGAAAAAAGATTTTAATACTTAAAAGTTTCAACGTTTAAAAATTAAATTATTTCACTAATCCTGAAAATCGATTCCTCTTTTAAATGCAGGTTCAGGCAAGATTTGCCAAGCTTTCTTCCAGGGTTTTTATTCTTGCTTCTGCATCAGCTTTTTTCTTTCTTTCCAATTCAACAACTTCTGGTTTTGCGTTTTGCACAAAACGCTCGTTGCTTAATTTTTTTTCTACAGATTGAAGAAAATTCTTTTGATACTCGAGATCATCCAAAAGCCTTTTTCTTTTTTCATCAATTGCCTTAACTGCTAGTTCTGCAGTTCCAGACGAATTGTTGGTGCTACTAAAATTTGAAAAAGGAATATTGTAAACATTAACCCCCACAGTTTCACTAAATGCATTTTTTACTGGCTGATTAATAAATTCTAAAGAACCAGAATTCGTTGCTTTACTGATTATATCTTT
>DASZUY010000103.1:0-3758 GCA_035547495.1 Parafilimonas sp.
AACGAAAATTTATAACAGGATTATTTGGATTGTTATTAATATCAACTACCGGTGCATAGTTTACATTGATGCCTTCACGTCTGCATTGTGCACCGATTGCTTTTCCTATTTGATAGACAATGCCTGCGTCCTGCAAAGCGCCTAATGTTAACTGGTCAGGAAATTTTGCAATGCTATCCAGCATGCGCATACCTAAGCCTGTTTCACCATCCATACAAACCATTAACGGTGTTTGCGCTGTTTGTTGAAAATGATTTATTAAACCAGCTTGTGCATACGGTCCACCCTGGAACAAACAAATTGCGCCGATATTATAATCACGAATTAATTCCTCCACCTTATCTGTATAAAAATATACTGCACCGGATTTCATTTCGCTTTCGCGAATTACCATCAACTGTGCAATTCTTTGCTGCGGCGTTAAAGAATTAAAAACGCTATCAACCCATTGTTGTGAAGCAGGGGTTTGCTGATAATAAATTTGTGCAGATAAATTGCAGGTAAAGAGCAAAGAAAAAATTGAAACAACAAATACGCTAAAGCGGTTAAAAAAATTTTTTATCATGGCAGTAACCGAAGGTGAAAAAATAAAAATTAAAAACTATTAAATCAATGATAAAGTTTGCAGACAGGATTGAATTATACACCCGTGTAATTATGCGGCGTTATTGCTTTCAATTCTTTTTTTATTGAAGCGCTTACCTTAAGCTCGTCAATAAATTTATGAATAGATTTTTTATCGATCGTTGCGTTGCCGCGTGTTAAAGCTTTTAATGCTTCGTAAGGGTTCGGATAATTTTCCCTGCGTAAAATTGTTTGAATAGCTTCTGCAACAACTGCCCAGTTATTTTCCAAATCTTCTTTCAGCTTTGCTTCATTCAAAATAATTTTATTCAAACCCTTTTCAATTGAGCGCAGTGAAATAAATGTATGCGCCATCGGCACACCTAAATTTCTTAACACAGTTGAATCAGTAAGATCTCTTTGCAAACGACTTATCGGAAGTTTTGCAGAAAAATGTTCGAGCAATGCATTGGCAACACCCAGATTTCCTTCTGCATTTTCAAAATCAATCGGGTTTACTTTATGCGGCATGGCAGAAGAACCCACTTCATCTTTTTTTACTTTTTGTTTGAAATAATCCATGCTGATGTACATCCACATGTCTCGGCACAGATCGATCAAAATATTATTGATACGTTTTATCGCATCAAAATGTGCGGCCAGATAATCGTAGTGTTCTATTTGCGTTGTGTATTGCAAACGTTGCAAGCCAAGATTTTCAATAAACTCATTACCCATCTTCATCCAATCTTTTTTTGGAAACGCAATTGCGTGTGCATTAAAATTTCCTGTTGCGCCACCAAACTTTGCAGCATAAGGAATGTAAGAAAACAGCTTCACCTGGTTTTCTATCCGCTCAACAAACACCATTATCTCTTTGCCCAGTTTTGTTGGCGTTGCCGGCTGGCCATGTGTACGCGCAAGCATCGGAATGGTTTGCCATTTTTCTGCAAGCTCCTTTAATTGTTTTTGAAGATTGATGATCGCCGGCAGGTATTCATTCTCCAGACAATTCTTCCAGCTTAAAGGAATGGCTGTGTTGTTTATGTCTTGTGATGTAAGCCCAAAATGAATCCACTCTTTTTCAGTTTTTACATTTATTTTTTCCAACTCCTGTTTCAGAAAATATTCAACTGCTTTTACATCGTGGTTGGTGATGGCTTCAATTTGTTTTACCTGTTCTGCATCGTTCAAACTAAAATTATTTGCAAGCGCAACAAGTTTTTGTTTTGCTTTTGATGACAGCTTGAAAAGTTTTTTATCAGCCAAAAAAATAAAATACTGCACTTCTACCAGCACGCGGTATTTTATTAAAGCATACTCAGAAAAATATTCATCAAGATGTGCAACCTGTTTACGATAGCGTCCATCAACGGGGGAAATTGCAGTGAGGTTGTTTAGCTCCATAATTTGTATTCGTGATTCAGGTTAAATATGCTATGAATATTATCAATAACCTATGAACCTTACTTTTGCCGCAAAATTAATTTAAACAATTGAAGAAGATTAAAGTTGGTGCAGTAAGTTATCTGAATACAAAACCATTATTATACGGCATAGAACATTCACGCGAGTTAATGCAGCAGATTGAACTGATAAAAGAATACCCTTCAAAAATTGCAAAAAAATTATTAGATGATGAAATTGATGTTGGTCTTGTTCCGGTTGCCGTTATTCCGCAAATGAAGGAGCATTATATTATTTCTGATTTTTGCATTGGTGCTGAAGGCAACGTAGCGTCAGTATGTTTGTTTAGTGAAGTTGAGATGAGCAAGATTGAAAAGGTTTTGCTGGATTATCAAAGCAGAACATCTGTTGCGTTATGCAAGCTGTTGTTTAAGCATCATTGGAAAAAAGATGTTTTATTTGAAGATGCAAAAGGTGATTTTGCGAAGGAAGTTGAAGGAACGACTGCCACTGTTTTAATAGGAGACAGGGCTTTAATGCAGCGGGGAAAATCAAAATTTATTTATGATCTTGGCGGCGAATGGAAAGCGATGACAGGGTTGCCCTTTGTGTTTGCAGCCTGGATATCAAATAAAAAATTACCAGATGAATTTATTTCTTTATTCAATAAAAAAAACAGTGAAGGCGTAAATAATATTGATGTTGTAGTTGAGGAAAATGTGTGTGCGTTTTACGACTTGCATACTTATTACACAAAAAACATTTCTTACGTATTGAATGATGAAAAACGAAAAGGGTTGGATTTGTTTTTAAAATTATTGCAACAGAAATAACAAGCATTTATTTTTGAAACGGTAACCAGGATAACATTGAGAAATTTTTTCTTTACTGCTGCTTTCTTTACCTGCATACATGCGTGCGCACAAAAAGAGAACTATGATAGTTTGCTGCAATTTAATATAGCTGCGCGTTATCACTCAGGTTTTATTTTTGCGCATAATGTGCATGTTCAAAATACGAAAGGATTGCATCCTTATGGATTTGAACTTGAGTATGCATATTTGAAAACAGACTCTGCTACAGTTGATAAATTTAAATGCTATCCCAATTTAGGCTTAAGTTTTACGTACGTAAACTACGATAGCAGTCTTTTAGGCAGAGGCTATTCGCTGTCTTATTTTCTTGAACCCAATTACAGGCTGGGAAATAATTTAAGGATGAACTTCCGTGTGGCTGCAGGATTATCTTATCTCACCAATCCACACGATCCTGTAAAGAATCCAACAAACGAAAGTTATAGTGGTCATGTAAATAGCTTTTTGCAGGTAGGAATTGGGCTTTCTTATCCTTTAAGCAGGCATATTTCGGTTTATAGCATGGCAAATTTTTTTCATGATTCTAACGGCGGGTTTAAGTTGCCCAATGCAGGCGTGAATTATATAAATGCATCTATTGGATTGCAGTATTATCAATACTCAACACATTTGCCTGTTTATACAAAAGTCAGAGATACATCGTGGAAACATCATCGGACACACGTTGACGCTTCGGTTTTTTATTCTCCCAAAGATGGATATAGTTACAAGGATTCTTCTTCTGAACATAAATATGTTTTAGGGATGTCAGCCCAAATTGTAAAACAGGTTAGCAATTTAGATGCGTTAACTGCTGCTGCTGAAATTTATTATGATGATGCGTTAAGAAGTATTAAAGATGTTTGGGTAAAAGATAATTCATCAGCAACATTAGCGGGTGTTTTAATCGGGCATCAATTTTTACTAAACAGG
>DASZUY010000104.1:0-21726 GCA_035547495.1 Parafilimonas sp.
ACCTGGCGCCGAACTTGGCTGGATAGACAGCTTTAGCTGGCCAAATGAAATAACGCAACAAGGTTACGATTATGGCAACCCGGCATTATGGAATTCTTACCAGGAAGGTGATAAACGTAAATATTTAACCATCGTAGGTCCCGGTGATTCTTTGCAAAGCCCAGGAATTATTGCAAAATGGGGCGGTATAAAAGGTTATCCCCCTGTGGTGGCGGGTTTCGCTTCCGGCAACCCTACATACACAGCAGATAACGGCACAATTATAAATACCGTTGGAACTAAAACCAGGCCTTGGTATGGAGATGATAAACAACGTACAGGATATGTATGTGCGAAAAAATGGAGAGATCCAAATCTTACCGGTAACTACAATAGTCCAAGTGATAATACAGCACATATTTTTGGAGATCAGAACCAGATATTAATGCGCTATGCAGAAGTTTTGTTAAGCAGGGCTGAGTGTAAAATTCGTACAGGCGATGTTCCTGGCGGAATGGCTGATCTTAAATTAGTGCGCGACCGGGCCTGGGGTGGTACTGCTCCTTCGGTAATGAAGGACAGTGCAAATTTTGATGGTACTCCGGGTGTGGCTATTACAGACCCTTTGCAAATGGTTTTAAGCGAATACAGGCATGAACTTACCGGTGAATACTCTACGTTTTTTGATATATGCAGGGCAGGGACAGATGTAGCAGTGGCATTTATAAATAAAATAAATGGTGGTAAAGATGGGAATTATAATCCTGTTCCTAATCCTGCGCCGGGGCCTACACATGATGGGCAGATACATGGCTTATACAATACCGCAATTAAAGCAGAATGGACACTTTTGCCAATACCGCAGGGTGCCATTGCGCTTAATCCAAACCTGTCACAAAACCCCGGGTATTAATATTAAACATAAATTTGTATAAAGGGGTTTTTTAGAACCCCTTTATAATTTAAACATGTTCTGTACATTAGAGCGTTGAATGCTTTTATATGAAATTTTTTAAACTGCTTTTCACCTGCTTTATTTTTTTATTGCTATCCTGTAATAAGACACATACGTTATTTCAGCAAATTTCATCTTCACACTCCGGTATTACTTTCAATAATAAAATCGTTGAAAATGATTCTATCAATCCGCTCGATATTGTAAATATTTACAATGGTGGCGGTGTTGGTATTGGTGATTTTAATAACGACGGCAAACCAGATATTTTTTTTACAGGCAACCAGGTATCATGCAAACTTTATTTAAACAAAGGCAATTTTAAGTTTGAAGATGTAACGGATAAAGCCGGTGTAACAGATATGGGAAGATGGGCGAGAGGTGTATCTGTGGTAGATATAAACAACGATGGACTATTCGATATTTATATCTGCAATACTATTTATGGGGACTCACTTAAAAGACGTAATGTTTTATACATCAATCAGGGTATCGATAAAGATGGCATTCCTCATTTTAAAGATATGGCTGCAGCGTATGGTTTGGATATTCATGTTCAATCTACCATGGCAAGTTTTTTTGATTACGATAATGATGGTGACCTTGATATGTACCTTACCGTTAATGAAGCTTCAACCGGCTACGATCAATCTGTATTTGCACGTCGCAATTCAGAAGATCATGCAGCAAGTATTGGAAGACTTTATCGTAACGATTGGGATCCTGTTTTAAAACACGGAGTATATCATGATGTTTCTGCACAGGCAGGAATGACGTTTCCGGGATATGGACATTCTGCAAGTATTTGCGATATCAATAATGATGGATGGAAAGATATTTATGTGTCAGATGATTTCATCTCTAACAATATTCTTTATATAAATAATCATGACGGCACATTCACTAATGAAGCTAAGCAATATTTCAAGCATACTTCTTTCAATTCGATGGGGCAGGATGTAACCGATATTAATAACGATGGCCTGCCGGATGTTATAGAACTCGACATGAACCCGCAGGATAATCTCCGTAAAAAAATGATTGGTGGATCAAACAGCTATATTACCTACCAAAACTTCGACGCTTTCCAATATCAATATCAATATGTAAGAAATACTTTACAATTAAATCAGGGCCCGCGCATTAATGCAAACGATTCAATAGGTGCACCCGCTTTTAGCGACATTAGTTTTTTAAGCGGTGTTGCACAAACCGATTGGAGCTGGACACCTTTAGTAACAGATTTTGATAACGATAGTTACCGCGATATAATTATAACAAATGGATTCCCCAAAGATGTAAGTGATCATGATTTTACTGCCTACCGCAGAGATGCAACCGGTTATGCTCCTAAAAAAGATATCCTGGGCCAAATACCCGAAGTTAAAATTCACAACTATGCCTATCACAATAATGGCGATCTTACTTTCACCGATGTAACACAAAACTGGGGCTTACCTGTTCAAACATTTTCTAACGGTGCTGCTTATGCAGATTTGGATAATGATGGAGCAATGGACATGGTGATTAATAATATAAATGATGAAGCATTGGTTTACAGGAATACGTTGCGCGATAAAGACACTTCACAAACCCATTTCTTAAATATAAAATTTAAAGGTGGTCCGCAAAATATAAATGGATTGGGCGCGATTGCGAACATTTATTACGATAAAAATAAAATGCAGTTTTATGATAACAATCCATATCGCGGATATTTATCAACCATTCAATGTATCGCGCATTTCGGATTAGGTAAAACAACAGTTATTGATTCGGTTGTTGTAAAATGGAATAACAATAAACAGCAAACAATTAAAAATGTAAAGGCTGATCAAACAATTATTGCCGACATTAAAAATGCAAATGAAAATTATTCGCACGAGCAAACCGTTATTGATTCAAATGCATTGTTTAAACAAACAGAAAACCTTGGCATAAATTATAAAGATCTTGCAGCGGATTTTATCGATTTCAACATTCAGAAATTATTACCACATAAACTTTCTGAATATAGTCCGGCACTGGCTGCAGGCGATGTTGACGGCAATGGCCTTGATGATATTATTGTGGGCGGAAATTCATTTAAACATGCACAGATTTTTTTGCAGCAACTTTCAGGAAAATTTATACAGAAAGATTTATTGCCTGGTGTAGTTACAAATATGCATCAATATAAAGATGAAGGAATATTATTGTTTGATGCAAATGGTGATGGCAAAACTGATATTTATATAGCAAGCGGTGGTTATCAACTACAATCAGGCAGCGACGATTATCAGGATCGGTTATACATCAATGATGGCAAAGGAAATTTTAAATTAGATTCAACCGCTTTACCCGTTAATCACACAAGTAAATTATGTGTGCGTGCTTTTGATTTCAATAATGATGGCAAGCTTGATCTTTTTGTTTCAGGTCGCGTTGATCCATGGCATTACCCAAAACCTGTAAACAGTTGTATTCTGCGAAACGATTCAAAAGATGGTATTGCAAAATTTACGGATGTAACAAATGATGTTGCGCCTGAATTAAATAACATTGGTCTTGTTTGCGATGCAATGTTTACAGATTTTGATGGCGATGGTCAGCCTGATTTAATTCTTGCCGGTGAATGGATGCCGGTAACTTTTTTAAAAAATGAAAATGGAAAATTCAAAAATGTAACTGCGTCAACCGGAGTTGCAAACAAACCGGGATGGTGGAATTCTATTGTGGCCGGCGACTTCAGGCATACCGGGAGAACAGACTATATCATCGGCAACTTAGGTACAAACAGTTTGTTCCAGGCAAGCGATCAATATCCTGTTTTTGTTACAGCAAAGGATTTTGACAATGATGGAAATTATGATGCGGTTCCTTCACTTTTTTTGCCAGATAGCGCCGGCGAGAAAAAAGAATATCCTGCTTATGGCAGAGATGATATGATTAAAGAAATGATCAGCATAAAAAGAAGATTTCAAACTTACAGGTCATTTGCAACGGCAACAATGGATAGTGTAATTACACCGGCAATGCGCAAAGATGCCTTGCGATTGAAGGCGACTGAACTGCGATCATGCTATTTAAGAAATGATGGTAATGGAAAATTTACAATGATCCCTTTGCCTTTGTTAGCGCAGGTTTCTACATTGAGCGGAATGGTTGCAGATGATTTTGATGGTGATGGAAATCTCGATGTATTAATTAGCGGAAATGATTTTGGAACTGATGTTTCTACGGGAAGATATGACGCTTTCAATGGTTTGCTCTTAAAAGGTGATGGTAAAGGAAATTTTCAGCCAATGTCAATCATGCAAAGCGGAATTTATATACCGGGTGATGGTAAAGCGCTTGTAAAACTTGAAGGCGCAAACGGAAAATATTTAATGGCGGCAAGCCAGTTTAGAGACAGCTTAAAGTTATTTCAGCTTAATAAAAATGCAAACATCATAAAAGTAAATCCCGATGATGTAAGTGCCATCATTCATTATAAAAATGGAAGCATTCAAAAACTCGAATTTTATTATGGCTCGTCATTCTTATCTCAATCATCCAGAATTATACTTACAAATGCTAACATGCAGAATATAATAATTACAAATTCAAAAGGAGAGAAGCGAACAATCGATTTGAACAAATGATCAGCATGAGAAAAAATTTTTTATGCAATTTGATAAGGCTATTATGTTTAGGTACATTAATTCTTTCTAACAAAACATATGCACAAACTGAAGTTGAAGCATGGGGAAATTTAAAAGGCATCCGTATTGACGGACAATTGATGGACATTCAATCCAGCATTGATGTGATTGGACTTAATAGTTCGAAAATTTTTTCTACGGCAAAAGAACAACAGCATCCAAATTTCGATCGCCAAGGCAACAGGCAGATCATCAATACAAACATCGACAGTTTTTATTTTGTTGAGACGTTTGACGATGTAAGCAAAGGCGTTTCAAAAATTTCTGTTCAATTCACTTCAAAAAAAGATACAACAATAGATGGTTTGTATTTCGATTTAAAACTTCCGCCGAATATTTATAATAAAGGAAATATTGTTGATGAGAATAATGCTGCTTCAAATTTTTCTATCGATAAGAAAAATAACTTTTTAATTAATACATCCGCAGTAAAATTTACTTCGCCGCAACAACAAACAGCAATTGATTTTGATCAATCAACATCATTGCAAATAAAAAAAGATGATGAATTTATTCATCTGTTCATTCCAATTCAAACAGGAAAATTTACTGATGGTGAAACAGCTTCAATAACATTTACTATCAAAGCATCAGGAACAATTGATAGATCTCCGGCGACTGTTCAATTGAATGTAAATAATACAGGAAGAATGTTTGCAGGCTTTGGCGGCAACTTTCGTTTGCAAAATCCAAAAGCAGATCCGCAGGTAATTAATTATTGTTTAAACAATATGCGTGTTGCTTATGCACGTGTTGAAATGCCCTGGATGTTGTGGCAACCGGATGAGAACAGCAACCCGATCGATTCTGCTAAAGCAGGTAAGTTGCATCCGCACGTGAAAGAATCAATGCAAATGGCGCAGCGTTTAAGTAAGATGAATATACCTGTTATTCTTACTGCATGGTTTCCGCCAAAGTGGGCTGTTGTAGGTGAGTTGCATTTCCGTCATCAGCCCGGCGGCGAGTGGGGCAATCCAATCGATTCAACAAGAGCGCAGGAGGTTTATAAATCAATTACAGATTATATTTTGTATTTGAAAGATGCTTACGGTGTTGATGTAAAATTATTTTCATTTAATGAATCTGATCTCGGCATAAATATTCGCCAAACAGCAGAGGAGCATGCAACATTAATAAAAGGGCTTGGTGCTTATTTTGCGTCGCATGGTGTGCAAACAAAAATGTTGTTGGGCGATAACTCTGATGCAACAACGTTCAATTTTATTTTACCGGCAATGAATGATGCTGCAACACATCCTTACATCGGTGCAATTTCTTTTCATTCATGGCGCGGATGCACAAGTGAAATTTTGAAAAAATGGAATGATGCCGCAACCAAAATGCATCTTCCGTTAATCGTTGGCGAAGGAAGTATTGATGCAGCTGCGTGGGCTTATCCCAAAATTTTCGAAGAGCAATCTTATGCGCTCGAAGAAATTGGTCTGTATATAAAATTGTTGAACGAATGCCAGCCGCTGAGCATCTTACAATGGCAATTAACATCCGATTATTCTCCGCTGAAAGGTGGCGGAATATTTGGTGATGATGATCCGCTGCAACCAACGCAGCGCTTCTGGAACTTGAAACAACTTGCATCGATCCCTCCAAATGTTTACGCAATTCATGCAACGATAGATAATAATCATATTGTCTGCGCAGCACAAATTAGTGCTGATAAAAAAATTGTTGTTGTTCATTTGGTAAATAACGGCGCTGAAAGAATAGCGACAATAAAAGGCTTGCCTGCATCAATAAAAAAGTTATCGCTATATACAACGAGCAAAACAAAAAACATGGAAGAAAAAACCGCAGCTGTTGTAAACGGGCAGGTAAAGATTAAATTAGAAGCCGTCAGTTATACAACAGTGATCGCTAAATAATCGCTTCAAAATATTCAAATGAAAAATCTAATACTGTTATTGTTTTTATTTGTTACTGCAAATTCTTTCGCACAATCCTTTCAACCTGTTAATAAAAATGCTTCGCCCGAAGCAAAAAAATTATTAAGTTATTTATACAGCATTAACGGCAAATATATTTTGAGCGGTGAACATAATTTTAATGAAAGCATGGATCGTTTTAATGATTCTGTGCACGCAATAACAGGAAAATATCCTGCAGTTTGGGGAACAGATTTTATTTGGAATGGAATGCAGGATAACGGTCAGTCAATTGTTGATGACGCCATTAAAAAATTTAAAGAAGGATATATTGTTACGTTGATGTGGCACCAGGGAAGGCCAATCGATAATCCGCCGTATGGATGGAAAGAAAGTGTGCAGGCAAAACTCACCGATGCGCAATGGAAAGAGTTGACTACTGAAGGAACAGAATTAAACAAACGATGGCTTGCACAAATTGATAAAGTTGCTGGTTACTTGCAGCAATTAGATAGTGCGCACATTCCAATATTGTGGCGACCTTATCACGAAATGAATGGCATTTGGTTTTGGTGGGGAAACAAACCCGGCAAAGATGGTATTCAAAAGTTATGGAAGATGATGTATGATCGTTACGTTAATCATTTTCATTTAAATAATTTATTGTGGGTTTGGGGTGCAAATGGTCCGCGTGATATTCCCGGTGATGAAGCATATGCTTACAAAGATTTTTATCCGGGGAAAGATTATGTGGACGTGTTGGGTGCCGATGTGTATCATATGGATTACGAACAAAAAGATTATAATGAGTTGCTTGATTTAGCACATGGAAAGTTGATCGCATTAACTGAATGCGGTGAGCTACCATCAACAACTATTTTACAGGCACAACCAAAATGGAGTTGGTTTTTAGTGTGGACGAATTTTATTGATGAACCGTATAACTCACCACAGCATGTAAAAGAAATTTACGATTTACCGCAAGTGCTAACACATGATGAAGTGAAAATGCTTCAATAAGATCATAAACCACAAAGGCACGGTGGCGCCAAGAAGCACTAAGAGCTTCGTGTCTTCGTGACTTGGTGGTGCAAAAAAAATTAAGATGAAAAAACTATTGTTTGCGTTTATTCTTTTATCAGCAATTCATTTACGTGCACAACAACAAATGCATTTGAATGATAAAAATTATCTCGAGTATGAAGGTGTGAATGTAATGTTGGCGCAGGATTTTTATCCTGAAGGTCACCAGGGTGGTGTTGGTGTAATTCAAAATGGAATTCGCGTTGCAACCAATGGTGATCTGAGATTAGATGCAACGCCCGGGCAATGGTCGCCGATACCAAAAGTTGGTGATCACAACGTTGATAAAGCAACACAAACTATCAGCGTGCACATGCATTATCCAAATGAAGATATGGATCGCAAAGGGTTTAATCCGATCATTTATCCTGATCTGCATTTTGGTTATACGGTTCGTGTAATGCCTGCTGGCAAATCATTTAAAATTATTGTTGATCTTGATAGTGCATTGCCGGATGAATGGTACAATAAGGTTGGTTTCAACTTCGAACTATTTCCCGGCGCTTTGTTCGGCAGGAGTTATTATATGGATAATTCGTTTGGCATCTTTCCGCAACAAGCCAACACACAAAATTATCTTGATGAGAATGGAGAAACGCAGGTAACGCCAATGGCAACAGGCAACAAGCTTACCATCGCACCTGAAGTTGCTAAACAAACAATGACGATTGAAAATCTCAACAACAATCAACTGCAATTAATTGATGGAAGAGGCAAGTATAACAATGGTTGGTTTGTTGTACGATCGCTTGTTGCAAAAGGCAAAACAAAAGATGCCATCGAATGGTTGGTTACGCCGCATGCAATTGAAGGTTGGATGAGCAAGCCTGTAGTGCAGGTTTCGCAAATTGGTTATCATCCCAATCAACAAAAGATTGCCGTGATTGAATTGGATGCGCATGATCAATCTAAACTCAATGCAACATTATTACGTGTAAACGAAAGCGGCGGATATACAAATGTGTTGCAATCAACACCAAAAGACTGGGGCAATTTTTTGCGTTATCATTACCTGCAATTTGATTTTTCGCAAATAAAAAAGCCGGGCATGTATGTGGTGAAATATGCAAATGATACAACGAATGTTTTTGAGATCAGCGATAGTGTGTATGAAGAAAATGTTTGGCAGCCAACACTTGAATATTTTTTGCCTGCACAAATGTGCCACATGCGCGTGAATGATAAATATCGTGTATGGCATGGCTGGTGCCACATGGATGATGCACGTATGGCGCCCACAGATTCTGATCATTTTGATGGATACATTCAAGGCGCATCAACGCTTACAAAATATAAAAGCGGCGAAACAGTTTCCGGTTTAAATGCAGGTGGCTGGCATGATGCGGGCGATTTTGATCTGCGTGTTGAGTCGCAGGCAGAAACTGTGTATGGGTTCACGTTAGCATACGAAGCGTTTGATGTAAAGTATGATAACACAACTATCAACCAGCAGACGCATGTTGTAGAGATTCAGCAACCGGATGGCAAGCCTGATGTGTTGCAGCAAATTGAACATGGGCTGTTATCAATTGTTGGTGGTTATAAAAGTATGGGTAGATTTTATCGCGGTATTATTGAACCGACATTACAACAATACACAACGCTGGGCGATGCGACAAATATTACCGACAATAAATTTTATAATGATATTCCTGCAGATGAACGAACAACACAAGTTGGTTTACCAAATTCGCCTGATGACCGTTGGGTCTTTACCGAGGATAATCCGGGCAGAAGTTTAGAAGTAGCAGGCGCATTGGCTGCTGCCTATCGTGTAATGAACGGTTATAATGATACAATGGCAAATGATTGTTTGAACATTGCAGAGCAGGTTTGGAATAATACGAAAGAAAAATATGCAGGGCAAAGAATTGAACTCGCCACTGAATTATACATCACCACAAAAGATAAAAAGTATGCAGACTTTTTAATTGCGAACAAAGATGTGATCGCAAAACAGATTAACAATTATGGTTGGGTTGTTGGAAGAGTGTTGCCGATAATTAACGATGCATCATTAACACAAACGGTTACTGACGCAGTAAAAATTTTGTTTGATACTATTCAAGCGCAATCAAAAGAAACACCATATGAAGTTCCCTACAGACCGAATATCTGGGGAGCAGGTTGGGATATTCAGCACTTTGGTTACAAGCAATATTTTTTGCATGAAGCATTTCCAAACATCGTTACGGACGATTATATGTTAGCTGCGTTGAATTTTATTTTAGGTTGTCATCCCGGTTCTAATACGGCTTCGTTTGCGTCTGGGGTTGGCGCCAATTCTATGACGACGGCCTATGGATTTAATCGTGCAGATTGGTCTTACATTCCGGGCGGTATTGCTTCAGGCACTGCTTTAATAAGACCTGATTTTCCTGAGTTGGCAAAGTGGCCTTATTTCTGGCAACAGGGAGAATATGTTTTAGGCGGCGGCACAACTGATTATTTGTTTTTGGTGCTGGCAGCGAATAAATGTCTGAACCACGATTTTTAGGATTTGGATTGACCTGATTTTCTTTTGCAACTTCAACTTCACGTTTAGTAGGTAAAAAAATTATAGAATGAAATTATTACTGATTGCATTACTCATTTCAATAATTTCCTCTGCACAAACTAAAAACCTTGACAGCATTGAATCGCAAATGCATTATGCAGCGAAGCAAGAATTATTAGATGTGTATTATCCGCGCAATATTGATACATTGTATGGCGGTTATCTAAGCACATTTAATTATGCATTTCAACCAACAGGTGAACAAGATAAGATGATCGTTACACAAGCAAGAAATGTTTGGAGCACTGCAAAAGCTGCGATATTTTATCATGATACTTCATATATCGCAATGTCACGCCATGGTTTTTATTTTTTGCGTAATAAAATGTGGGATAAACAATACGGTGGCTTTTATAGTTTAGTGGCAAGAGATGGAACACCAAAGAGCATTATCAAAGAAGCATATGGGAATGCGTTTGCTATTTATGGTTTAAGCGCATATTATGAATGTTCGCATGATACGGCTGCATTAAACTTTGCAAAGACTGCATTTATGTGGATGGAAAAATATAGTCATGATCCAATTTATAAAGGTTATTATCAGCATTTGAACAGAGATGGTTCGCATGTAATAAGAACTGCTGATATAAAAAGCACTTCTGATCTTGGTTATAAAGATCAAAATAGTTCGATACATATCTTAGAAGCGTTAACTGAATTGTATAAAGTTGCCGGATGATTTAGTTCGGCAGAGATTACAGGAAATGCTTGAATTAATAAGAGATAAAATTGTTACGCCAAAAGGTTACCTGCAAATGTATTTTACTTACGACTGGAAACCGGTTTCATATCGTGATTCGTCAGATTCAATCATCAAAAAAAATCATTACATAGATCATGTTTCATTTGGGCACGATGTGGAGACTGCATATTTGATGCAGGAAGCAGATGAAGCATTGCATGGGAATGCATCTGCAAAAACTTTAGCTGTTGGAAAAAAAATGGTTGATCATGCATTAAAAAATGGATGGGATAATTCTGTTGGCGGATTTTATGATGAAGGTTATTACTTCAAAAACAACCTTGGTCTTACAGTTACATACAATACAAAAAACTGGTGGGCGCAAGCTGAAGCGTTAAACACCTTGCTGATGTTTTCTGAGATGTATCCAAACGATTCAATGCATTATTTACAGAAATTTTTTAAGCAATGGCAATACGTGCAAACCTATTTAATAGATCATGAACATGGTGATTGGTATGATGAAGGAATAGATACAGATCCGGCAGCCAAGACAAGATTAAAAGCGCAAATTTGGAAAACAACTTATCATAATTTCAGAGCACTGATAAATTGCATTAACAGGATCGACAGCAATAAAAATAAAATTCAGCAATAAATTATATAAGCGCTTATATAAATGCACGTACACCGTAAGCATTGTAAGCTTCACGAAACTCTTTCGGTGTGCAGCCTTTTTTCTTTTTGAAAATGCGGTTGAAATTAGAAACATTATTAAACCCGCATTTATAACAAACTTCCGTTACCGAATGCGTGGTATCAATTAATAACCGCGATGCCTGACCTAAACGAATATCATTAACTGTATCAATAAAAGTTCTGCCGGTTCTTAATTTAAAAAACCTGCTGAAAGAAATATCTGTCATTGAAGCAAGATGCGCAGCTTCAGAAAGACTTATATCTTTTTCAAAATTATGGTTGATATATTCCATAATTTTCTCAACACGCCTGCTGCCATACGAAATGCTTTCTGAACTGCTGAAAGAAGCGTCTGATAAAATTCTCATGTTTCTCGAAATAGAAAGATCATGCAGTACAGACATTAATTCCAACACAGAATCAAAACCATGTTTTTGTGTAAGCGCAATAAGCCGCGGCGTAATGTTTACAATAGTTTCCCTTGAAAATAAAATTCCGCGTAGCGATTTTTCAAACATGTTTTTAATGAAATGCATTTGATTGCGATTCAAAAATTTTTCATCAAAAAGATCCCTGTGAAACTGGATGGTAATTTCTTTTATCTCTTTGCTTTTGCATTTATCATTAAACCAGCCATGTTGCAAATTGGGTCCAACCAAAACAAGTTCATAATCATTTATTGATTCAATGTGATCTCCGATCATGCGCTGCGCATTCTTTGCATTTTGGATAAAGTTCAATTCAAACTCGTCATGATAATGCAACGGAAAATCAAACTGCTTTTTTGTTCTTGAAAAAATAGTAAAACAATCGTTTTTAGTTAGAGGAATTATTTCATGCAGTAGTTTGGTAGACATAAGCAACTAATTTAATCAAAGCAAACAGGATAAAAATGATACATCTAATTGTTAAAAAAATATCATCCTTATTTATTATCCCCAGTTCAACGCTTCATTATATTTCTTTATAAATTAAGCTGAAATTAAATGAATCTTTTTTCTCCTTCAAACATAAAAATACAAAAAACAGATAAAATAGTATTATAGCCGGATGAACGATTAGAAATAATTTTGATGAAGTGTTGAACAGAGAGAAAGAAAGTTTTTATTGTTGCATTTGCTGATCACAAAACTATTCGATGCACAAGAAAATTAGTTTGCTTGCCGTTATCTTTTACATTCTTTTTTGTGAGAGTCATCTTGTCTGTGCACAAACTGCATTACCCGCCGATAAACAAGCCACGCAGCAAACAATTAATCTTTATAATAATCTCAAAAAAAATTTAAGTAAAGGTGTAATGCTCGGTCACCAGGATGATCTGGCTTATGGCGTTGGTTGGAAATATGAAGCAGGAAGAAGTGATATAAAAGATGTAATTGGTGATTACCCTGCAGTAATGGGTTTTGAGTTGGGGAGAATTGAGTTGGATCATCCGGTTAATTTAGATAGCGTGCCTTTTGATAAAATGCGCATGTTTATTAAAGATGCATATAAACACGGAAGTGTAATTACAATCAGTTGGCATCTCAATAATCCGTTAACCGGACAAACAGCATGGGATCCTTCACCCGAAACAGTTACATCTGTTTTACCTGGTGGTGAAAAAAATAATTTATACAATTCATGGCTTGATAAAGTAGCTGCTTTTTTTCAAAGCTTGAAAGACGACAACAACAATTTTATTCCAGTCATCTTCCGTCCTTTTCATGAATTAAATGGCAGTTGGTTTTGGTGGGGCGGAAAAAATTGCACGCCGGATGAAGTGAAACAGCTTTATCAATACACAGAAAAATATTTGCGCGATACAAAGCATGTGCATAATCTTTTATATGCATTCAATACAGATAAATTTTACAGCGCAGAAGAATACCTCGAACGCTTTCCCGGCGATGATTTCACAGATATTTTAGGTTTTGATATTTATCAGCGCGGAAGCAATGGAGATTTTATGAAGAATGCGAATAACATGCTTTCTGCGCTTGATAGTATTGCAAGTGCACACAATAAAATTCCTGCACTTACAGAATTTGGTTATGCTAATTTACCTGACAGCACATGGTGGACTAACGTGCTGCTTCCGGTTTTAAAAAATCACACAATTGCCTATGCACTTGCATGGCGCAATGCAGGTGTAAAGAAAAATGATGACACGGAATATTATGTTCCGTATAAAAACAGTTCGTCAGCGAATGATTTTATTAAGTTTTGTAACGATGATAAAATTTTATTACAAAAAGATGCAGCTCAAGAAAAATTATATCAAAAGAATTAGTCCGTTTTTTTTATTACAGAATACAAGCACGTCTGTAGTTTCTACTACGGACTTTATTAAAAAATTGAATTGCTTATATTGAACAGCGAATGAAGTTACACGTTATCGATGTTGCCATATTAATTACTTACTTAACGATGATGGTTTTGCTTGGTTTGTTTTTAAGACGAAAAGCAAAAGCCAACAAAGAAAGTTATCTGCTCGGTGGAAAAAAATTGCCGTGGTACCTTTTAGGGTTAAGTGACGCATCAGACATGTTTGATATAAGCGGAACCATGTGGATGGTTTCGTTATGTTTTGTTTATGGAATGAAAAGCATTTGGATTCCGTGGTTGTGGCCGGTGTTCAACCAGGTTTTCAACATGATGTTTATGGCGAAATGGCTGCGTCGTTCAAATGCAAATACGGGTGCAGAATGGCTGGGAACAAGATTCGGATTAAGTGGCAAAGGCGTTAAAGCTTCACACACAGTTATTGTTGTTTTTGCATTAATTAGTTGCCTCGGTTTTATGGCGTATGGTTTTATTGGTCTTGGAAAATTTATAGAGATTTTTGTTCCGTGGAATGCCGTTCAATCCTACGTTCCTTTTCATGTCGCACCGCAATATGTTGCACATTTTTATGGAATTATTTTTTCACTGTTTGCAGTTTTTTATTCGGTGCTCGGCGGCATGCACAGTATTGTTTTAGGCGATTTGATTAAATACATAATTATGACTGTTGGTTGCATTGCAATTGCAGTGATAGCGATGCAACATCTTCATGCAAACAATAACACATTAAACGTTCCTGAAGGCTGGGATAATCCATTTTTCGGTTGGCATTTAAATCTTGACTGGACAAATTATGTAGCTGCAGCAAACAAAAAAATTGCGGATGATGGTTTCGATTTATTTGGATTCTTTTTTATGATGATGACATTTAAAGGTGTGTTTGCCGCATTGGCCGGTCCTGCGCCAAATTATGACATGCAAAAAATTCTTTCATCACGTTCTCCGAAAGAAGCATCGAAGATGACAGGATTTGTTTCCATTATACTATTACCGATTCGTTATTGTATGGTTATTGGCTTAACTGTTTTAGGTATTCTTTATTTCAAACAATTAAGCATAACGAACGATACCGGCACAATGGATTTTGAGCGTGTACTTCCTGCAACCATAAATAATTTTTTGCCTGCGGGAATTTTAGGCATTGTCTTAACAGGATTGCTCGGCGCATTCATGGGCACTTTTTCCGGCACTTTAAACGCCGCACAAGCTTACATTGTAAACGATATTTATCTTAAATACATCAACCCAAAAGCATCAAACAAAAAAACAATTACAGTAACATATTTATCAGGCGTGTTAGTTGTTTTTATTGGAATAACACTTGGTTTTTTTACAAAAGATGTGAACAGTATTTTACAATGGATCGTTTCAGGTTTATGGGGCGGTTATGTAGCCGCTAATGTTTTAAAATGGTATTGGTGGCGGTTTAACGCAAGCGGCTTTTTCTGGGGAATGTTTACAGGCACTACAGGCGCTTTAATATTCTCGCACTTCTTTTCAGGCATTCAATTTCTTTATTATTTTCCTGTATTGTTTTTAATATCATTAGCTGGCTGTTTAATCGGAACATATTCTGCACCCGTTACAGACATTGCTATACTTAAGAAGTTTTACAGCAATGTAAGACCATGGGGTTTTTGGAAACCTGTTCATAAACTTGTTACACAAGAAAATCCGCACTTTATTCCAAACAAAAGATTTAAGCTCGATATGTTTAATGTAGTGGTTGGAATAATTGGTCAATGTTGTCTAACCATCCTTCCAATGTATTTGGTTTTATGGATGAAGCTGCCGCTATTAATAACAGTTATTATACTAATTATAATTGTAGTTATACTTAAAAAAACATGGTGGAATAAACTGGAAGATTAAAGCAAGTACTGTTATGAGACAAAACTTTAAGCAGCGTCTTCATGCTATTGAAGATAGTTATAACAAATTAATTAATCTTGATAACCAGCCAGGCAAAGAAAGCAACGGCGTCTATTCAAGATATAAAAATCCCGTACTTACTGCACGGCATGCGCCTATATTTTGGAGATATGACCTGAATGAAAAAACAAATCCTTTTTTAATGGAGCGTTTTGGAATCAACTCCGTGTTGAATGCAGGCGCAATGAAATGGAATGATAAATATTTATTGATGGCAAGAGTGGAAGGGGCAGATCGTAAATCTTTTTTCGCCATTGCGGAAAGCGCCAGCGGTATTGATCATTTTAAATTTTGGGATTATCCTGTAATAATTCCTGAAACAAAAGATCCCGATACAAACATTTACGATATGCGTCTCGTGCAACATGAAGATGGCTGGATATATGGTTTGTTTTGTACGGAACGTCGAGATGAATCTGCGCCTGTAGCAGATCAAAGTGCCGCCATTGCACAATGTGGTATTGCACGCACAAAAGATTTAAAACATTGGGAGCGTTTACCTGATTTAAAAACAAAATCACCACAACAGCGCAATGTGGTTTTGCATCCTGAATTTGTAAATGGCAAATATGCTTTCTACACAAGACCCCAGGATAGTTTTATTGAAGCAGGAAAAGGCGGAGGTCTGGCATTCGGGTTAAGCGATAAAATGGATGGCGCCGAAGTGAATGAAGAAAAAATCGTTGATCCAAAAATTTATCACACAATAAATGAATTAAAAAATGGGTGGGGACCCGCACCTTTAAAAACAAAACATGGTTGGTTGCATCTTGCACATGGTGTGCGCAATACCGCTGCCGGCTTGCGTTACACGTTATATATGTTTATGACTGATCTGAATGATCTCACTAAAATAATTTATAAACCGGCGGGTTATTTTTTAGCACCGGAAGGCGAAGAACGAATCGGAGATGTTTCAAATGTTGTGTTTAGTAATGGATGGATTGCAGATGAAGATGGAACTGTTTTTATTTATTATGCTTCATCAGATACGCGCATGCACGTTGCTGTTTCAACAATTGAAAAGTTATTGGATTATGTAATGAATACGCCGCCGGACGGATTTACATCTGCTGCATCAGTACAAATATTGATGAGTATTATTGACAAGAACAAAGATTATTTAAATAAGAAAAATGACACGATATTCGTGAATGGTACGTCAACAAATGTGAACACATAACTTCTAATGGACAATATTGCTAAATCAAATTCCGAAGTTTCTCAGTCAGCAATTCAAAATTTTAAACAGGAAGCAGAACAGGAATTATTTTCTATTCTCGATTATTGGATGCAATATTCAGTTGATGAGGTGAATGGTGGTTTCTTTGGAAGAATTGATAATAGTAACAACGTTGATTCGTCTGCGCCAAAAGGTGCTGTTTTAAATACAAGAATTTTATACGCATTCGCTGCTGCATACAATCAATATGAAAATGAAAATTATTTACGCATTGCAACGAGAGCATATGAATACATAGAAAAACATTTTTTCGATAAAGAATATGGCGGCGTTTTTTGGACGGTGGATGCAAAAGGCAATATCGTTGATTCAAGAAAACAAATTTATGCGCAGGCATTTTGTATTTATGGTTTGAGTGAATATTACGCGGCAACGCAAAATAAAAATGCATTAAATACAGCATTGCAATTATATGAATCAATCGAAGAATACAGTTACGATGCATTGATGAAAGGTTACCTCGAAGCTTTTACAAGAGAGTGGGGTGAGCCCGATGATTTTCGTTTAAGTGAAAAAGATGCGAATGAGAAAAAAACAATGAATACGCATTTGCACATTGTTGAAGCATACGCAAATTTGTACAAAGTGCACCCGTCATTACCTTTAAAAGAAAAAATAATTGAGCTGCTTGAATTGTTTGATCGTTACTTCATCGATAAACAAACATTTCATTTAAAGTTATTTTTTGATGAAGTGTGGAGAGAGAAATCAAATATAATTTCTTTCGGTCATGATATTGAAGCTACATGGTTATTGCAAACATGTGCAGAAATAATTTCAGATGAAAAATTGATAGAGATATTTAAACATCACGCAATAAAAATTACAGATGCAACATTAGAAGCGCTGGATAATGATGGCGGAATATGGTATGAGTACGATGCTTTAAATAAAAGATTAACTGAAGAAAAACATTGGTGGGCACAGGCAGAAGCAATGGTTGGTTTTTTCAATGCTTATCAAATTACAAACGATAAAAAATATTTAGCGCTTGCGTTTAACAACTGGCAATTCATAAAAGAAAATATTATTGATAGAAAAAATGGCGAATGGTTTTGGGGAGTGAAAAAAGATCATTCAGTAATACAGAATGAAGATAAAGTTGGTTTATGGAAAGGTCCTTATCACAATTCAAGAGCTTGTATGCAAATTGTGCAACGCATTAATAAATTGCAGGAAGGTTGATCACGTGGTAATTTTCTCGTTCACAATTTTTAATATCTCTTTTTCTAACGCGATCGCTTTGTTTTCGATTTCTTTTCCTTTTGCAACAATATCTGCAACAAAATTTTTATCATTATAAGATGATGCATTGATGCGCACATTCATAAATGCACCCATCACCGCACTGCGTGCACACAATGCGCCAACGCCTGAATCTGAAATGGAATTTGGATTTCCAACTTCAGCCATTGCTTTAATTACATTCATACTTTCATAAGCGAGATTCATTACTTTGAAAGGAACTTCAATCGCAAATTTTGTTGCTTCCTGGATAGCCTGGATTCTAACTTTCTTTTCTTCATCTGTTGATTTTGATAAACCAAAAGCAGACATGATTTGATTGAATGCTTTTGTATCTGCATCCACCAGTTTCAATAATTCATTTTTATAATACTGACCTTTATCTGCCCAATCACTAAACTCTTTCCAGCGTTCATCCCAACCTGGTTTATGCGATGAAAGATTCGCAACCATCGTTCCCAAAGAAATACCCAATGCACCAACATAAGCAGCAATAGAACCACCACCAGGTGCAGGACTTTCGCTTGCAGTTTCGTCTGCAAAATCTGAAAGTGTTGTTGTGATGAGTTTGCTATCGGTTTTATCTTTTAACAGATATTCAATTATTCTTTCCTCAGGTCTGAAAGGAGCAAGTTCATCAAGACCTAAAGATTTTATTGCAATGCGAATGATTTCTTTTTCTGCAACACCGGTTGAACGCTTTTGTTTTTCTAAAAAATATTTTCCTGCATCGATCATTGATTTCAATGGAACCAAACCAACCAGTTCACTTCCTGTAACGCGAATGCCACGTGCATCTGCTTTTTTACACACTTCATCAAACGCAATATGCAAAGGCGTTACGCCAATGTTGGTTAAGTTCATCGAGATTTGCGTGACTCCATATTCTTCAATAAACCAACCAATGGCTTTTACACTTTTCAAACTGCCTGGAATGATAACCGGCTTTCCGTTTTCATCTAAAACATTTTTTCCGTTTTCTTTTTTTGTTCTGCCTGCCTCACGCACATCAAATGCAATGGCGTTAGCTCTGCGAACAGAAGTTGTATTCAAATTCACATTATAGGCAATCAAAAAATCTCTGGCTCCAATTACAGTTGCGCCGCGTTTTGCATCAAATTCCTGCGGACCAAAATCGGGTTTCCATTCAGGCAGTTTTATCTTTTTAAAAAAGCCTTCGTATTCACCTGCGCGAATAATAGATAGGTTATTGCGCAGTTTATCTTTTTGTGCATGCTCATATAAATAAACAGGAATTTGCAAATCATCACCAACCATTTTTGCAAGTTGATGTGCATATGCAACGGTTTCTTCCATTGTAATATTTGCAATCGGAATTAAAGGACAAACATCAGTCGCACCCATGCGCGGATGTTCACCTTTATGCTTGCTCATATCAATTAATTCGCCGGCTTTTTTTATCGCTTTGAATGCAGCCTGTACAACAGCTTTTGGTTCACCAACAAATGTTACAACGGTTCTGTTCGTTGCTTTACCCGGATCAACGTTTAGTAAGCGAACACCATCAACGCTTTCAATTTCATTAGTAATTTGTTTGATGATGTTTATGTCGTTGCCTTCACTGAAATTGGGAACGCATTCTATAAGTTGTTGCATAATGCAAACTTATTGATAAACTTTGTAGTTTTCAAATTGAAAACTTTAACTTTGCGCAATGAACATCATTGCTAAAAAAGCTATTTTGTTTTATATTGAAAAATATCCAATTGCAAGAATACCTTTATTAGCATGGTACAATGAGTTCCTAAGCCAGGAATTTAAAAGTTTTAATGAGTTGAAATCAATCTATGGAAGCGCAAGTTTAATAGCAGATGGAAGAGTAATTTTTAATATAAAAGGAAACGACTTCCGGTTGTTGGTTTCAATAAATTTTAAACAATCTGCTGCTTACATAATTTGGTTTGGAACGCATACAGAATACGATAAAATTAATGTACAAACCATCAAGTTTGATACAAAGATTTTAAATTATAAAATTTAAGTATGAACTGGAAAGTATTAAAAACAGAAGCTGCTTATAAAAAAGCTGTTAAACGTGCAATGTTGATTTTTCATTCTAAAGAAAATACACCGGAAGCTGATGAACTTGCATTGCTGTTAGTGCTCATAAAAGATTATGAAGACAAGCACATTCAAATTCCTGAAGTAAATCCAATTGAAGTTATAAAACTAAAGATGCAAGAGCGTGGAATGAAAGCAAAAGACCTTGAACCAATTCTTGGAAGCAAAGGACATGTATCATCTATACTTTCAGGACGAAGAGAAATAACATTGAAAATGGCGCAGCGTTTAAAAAATTATTTTCAACTGCCGGCGGAAGTATTTTTGCATTCAGCTTAAACAAACTCTCCGTTAATCATTACTCTCTCAATCAGATTATTTCCAAAAGAATAAGGCAAATAAGCAAGTGATGGAATTGGTTTTGTGAAAATGAGATTTGCTTTTTTGCCGATTGAAATACTTCCCACTTCGCTTTCTAATTCCATTGCATAAGCGCCATTAATAGTTGCTGAATTGATTGCTTCTTCCGGCTGCATGCGCATTTGAATGCAAGCCATTGAAACAACGTTATTCATATTGCCCGATGGCGATGAGCCGGGATTATAATCTGATGCCAACGCAACGGCACAGTTATTATCAATCAACTTTTTTGCAGGCGGATAATCCATTCTCAAAAAATAAGCAGCAGTGGGAAGAAGCGTTGCAATGGTTTTACTTTTTGAAAGCTGCAAGATTTCATTATCACTTAATGTTTCAAGATGATCAACGCTTAACGCATTTAATTCAATGGCTGCCTTTATACCACCAATACTGTTGAGCTGATTTACGTGCAGCTTTGGTTTTAGATTATATTTTGCACCGGCTTCACAAATCCGTTTCATTTCATCAGCAGAAAAAAAACCTTCTTCGCAAAACACATCTATATAATCAGCTAAATTTTCTTTGGCAATGTTGGGTAACATCTCATCAACAATCATTTTTAAATATGCTTCATGATTGTTTTTATATGGAAGCGGATAAGCATGTGCTCCAAGAAATGTTGCTTTAATTGGTATGGATAAAGATTGTTTTAATCGCTGAACCACCCGCAACATTTTTAATTCACCATCAACACTTAAACCATAACCACTTTTTATTTCAATAGCACCGGTTCCAAGTTGTATTACTTCATTTAATCTTTTTTGCGCAAGCTGAAAAAGTTCATCTTCACTCATTGCATTCAACTTGCTTGCTGAGTTTAAAATGCCGCCGCCTTTTGCAGCAATCTCAGCGTAGCTTAAACCCTTTATCTTATCTACAAATTCTTCTTCGCGGCTTGCAGCAAAAACCAGGTGCGTATGCGAATCACACCAGCAGGGAAGCACAAAAGCATTTGCCGCATCAACTTCCCGATTTAACCGGAAATTTTCCCGATTTTCCTCATTATTCTCCCGATTATTTT
>DASZUY010000105.1:0-1871 GCA_035547495.1 Parafilimonas sp.
GTTCACGGACATTATGCTGATGGAATTTATATAGCAGGACAACTGAGTGAAATGTTCGGCATTCCCTTTATTGCAACTGCGCATTCGCTTGGTAGAAATAAAAAAAATATTTTGTTGCAGGAAGGATTGAGCGAAGAAAAGATCAATGAAAAATTTAACATGCGGCGGCGCATATATGAAGAAGAAAATTATTTAAAAACCGCCGATGCAATTATTACAAGCACGCAGCATATTCTTAACACACAATATGCGCTATACGACAATAAACAATATGGAAAATTTACGGTGATTGCACCAGGTATAAACAATGAAATTTTTTATCCTTTTTACAGGATGGATATGCCATCTTTTAAATTAACTATAGAACAGGAGCAGGCTTTATATCGGGTGAATTCAGAAATAGAACGCTTCTTATTCAACCCAACAAAACCATTAATACTTTCTATTGGTCGCGCAGATAAGAGAAAAAATTTTGAAACGATTATACAATGTTATGGTCAAGATAAAGAGTTGCAGGCAATGGCAAACCTTGCCATTTTTGCGGGTGTAAGAAAAGATATTTCGCAGATGCCACAAGATGAACAGGAGATTCTTACGCGGTTATTATTGTTGCTTGATAAATATGATCTGTATGGAAAAATGGCAATTCCCAAAAAGAATGATCCTAAACATGAAGTGCCTGAAATATATCGCATCGCTGCAAGAAAAAAAGGGGTGTTTGTAAATGCAACGCCTGGCGAAAATTTTGGATTAACGATTGTTGAAGCGGCTGCATGCGGTTTGCCTGTGATTGCATCGCCAACAGGCGGACCAAAAGAAATACTTGAAAGTTCTGATAATGGAATTTTGGTTGATGTTGAAAACCCTGCCGAGATTGCTGCCGCATTAAAAAGAATAATTTCTGATCATCATTTGTGGGAACGTTATTCTGCTAATGGAATAGTTGCTGCTAACAACCAATATTCATGGACAGCGCATGTAGAAAAATATATTAAGCTGATCAACCAGCTTTTTGAAAGCAAAGATTCGGGTGATAAAAATATTATTCATAAAACCGCATATGCCAAAAGGCTTTCAAAAGCAAAACTTTTCATTATATCCGATCTTGATGGAACATTGATAGATAAAAATAATGTTGAAGGATTGGAAGAATTTAAAAAATGGATCAACACACATAAAGATGATATTGTTTTTGGAGTAGCAAGTGGAAGAAATAAAGAGATCACAGCAGAAGCCATCAGGGATCACGGAATTACGAATGCTGATGTAATGATATGTTCTGCCGGTTCTGAAATTTATTACACAGATAAATTTATTCCTGATTATGGGTATGAAAGCCACATCAATCATTCATGGAAAAGAGAAGAAATAAAAAAAGCATTACAAAGTTTTAAAGGCATTCGTATGCAGGAAGATGATGCGCAATGGAAATTTAAATTGAGTTATTATGTAAACGATAGTTTTAATGAAGATGATTTGGCAAATCTTTACAAATTTTTAGATGATAGGAAACTGCGTGTAAAAATTTTACTTACAGAAAATCGCTTTCTTGATTTACTGCCATTTCGTGCAGGCAAGGGAAACGCAGTACGTTATTTAAGTTATAAATGGAAATTACCGCTCGAAAATTTTATTACAGCAGGCAACAGCGGTAATGATATTGATATGTTACGCGGCAAAACAAGGGCAATTGTTGTTGCGAATTACAGTCCCGAACTTGAAGAATTAAAAAATAACAGGAACATTTATTTTGCTGAGGAGCCACTTGCAAAAGGGGTGTTGGAAGGAATTAATTATTATATGGCTGAAAATACTTTTCTGCAAGCAGGCTGATAGCTTGAATCAATTTTTTAATGTAAGGCAAGTAAATA
>DASZUY010000106.1:0-17423 GCA_035547495.1 Parafilimonas sp.
AAGAGCCATTCAAAATAAATCTAACTCAACCATTCGCGAACAATTATATAAAGCATACAAGCAGCTAACAGAAACGGAAGGCGAGCAAATTATATAAATAAAAAAGCCACCTTGCGGCGGCTTTTAAAGCTTCTTACTAAATTAAGTTATCCTAAATAAGATTTTAGAGAACTGCTGTAACGTGCTTTTTGTAAACGCTTGATCGCTCTTTCTTTAATCTGGCGAATGCGTTCTTTTGTAAGGTCATACTTCATCCCGATTTGCTCAATGGTAACTCCATTTTCGCCTTCGAGACCGAAATAAGCATTAACAATTTCTGCTTCCCGCGGACTAAGTGATTTCAATACACGTTTAATTTCTTCACGCAAAGAATCTTTCATTACATCTTCATCGGTATCATCACTTCCTTCAAGCAAATCACCCATAGCTACATCTTCTGCTTCGTGCACCGGTGCATCCAGCGACGTGTGACGTGTGTTGCTTTGAAAAATGTTGTTGATTTCCGTTTCACTCATCTCGAGAATCTCACTCAATTCTTCTGTTGAAGGTTCACGTTCATGCTCCTGCTCAAAAGCCATGTAGGCTTTATTTGCTTTGTTGTAGGTGCCAATTTTGTTTTGAGGCAGGCGGACTAATCTGCCCTGCTCTGCCAACGCCTGTAAGATTGACTGGCGAATCCACCACACAGCGTATGAAATAAATTTAAAACCCTTTGTTTCATCGAAACGCTGGGCTGCTTTTATCAAACCGAGGTTGCCCTCGTTGATCAGATCGCTAAGGGAAAGACCCTGGTGCTGGTACTGCTTAGCAACAGATACCACGAAACGTAAGTTGGCCTGCACGAGTTTATCCAGTGCTCTCTGGTCACCCATCTTAATGCGCTGTGCGAGTGTGGTTTCCTCTTCGGGAGTTATCATCGGAATCTTAGAGATTTCCTGCAGATATTTTTCAACTGCCTGCGAATCGCGATTGGTAATTTGGGTAGCAATTTTTAGCTGCCTCATAACTGATTATCCTTTATTATTTATACTTAGATACGCAAAAACTATGCTTATAAGTTAGTTAAAGTACCTAAAATTAAAAAGCGGGTCGCAAAGTTACAAATATTAAGGCGTATTTCTGCTCTATTTGTGCTTATTTCCAAAATTTCTGTTGAATTGTGATTTGCCTTCTTAGTTACAGCTTCTTATAATCCAGCTTTCTGTCTTCTTGAATATTTAAATTTTAGCTTAAACTTCACCCGATATATCATGATCTAAAATTCTTGTTACAAGTTATTTTTAATATTATGCGCTGAGAGAATAGTTTTTAATTCGGCTCTTTCTCCTTCCCAAATATCTTCTTTAGGAATAGCATTTGTAACGTGACGGTTTTGCCAAATCAGTATCCAATTTTTTGTTTGAGTAACCCTGTAGATATTAGCCCAGCTTAGTTGAGTTTTAAACGTTTCTCCCTCAATAGTCAGATGCTCTTTTTCAAACTTATATTCAATATTTTCTTTTATTCTTGCGTTGGCAGCGTAATTTCTTTTTGCGCTGAGATAAGTAAAAGCAGGTAAAATTGCAAGTGCAATAACAGGTATTATAATATCGGAACTGATATCTTTCTTCAAAAATCGGTTGCCAAAGATTGAAACTAACATACAGAAAATGAAAACTCCATAAATTATCCTGGTATAAGGTCTTCTAAACCACAAAAGAAAACTTAGGTTTATATAATCTTTTTCTGTAAGCCGGGTTTTAATGATCATGAGGATATTGCTATTTCTTACATCAACTTCTTTCCACAGCTCTTAGCCAGCGTTCCGGTATTTCATTTTGCAATGCAGTAACATAATCTTTATCACTGCATGCAACAAAAGTTTTATCGGGCAATTGCATCCACCAGCGCTGTGTTTTTTTGCTTTGTAAAAAAAGTGTTTCAAAATCAGCAAACATTAATTTAAACTCATTAAAATTTTCGCGCTGCTGTAATGGTGATTCGTTTTTGCCTTTCTGAATGCCATCACACAAATACCAAATCATGTGACTGATTTGTTTTGCGGTAAGCTCGCTTTCATCCTGTTGATAATTATAGCCATAAATACCAATTGAATTAGACAAGCTACTCATACCCGCATACTGCATCAATGTACATGCTTCTTCACCATTAAACCCATTTGGGGTTATGCGATTTGCCGGCGCATGACTGTGTTGAATAGCTGTAATATCAAATGAAAAAATATTTGCATTGCGAATAACAGGTTCCATTGTCTCAATATGTTCCTTTACATTTCCAACACGATAACAGTCAAAACGTAACTTATCAATTGTTTCAAGCATTGCAGGATGAACGAAATAACTTTGAAACCCGATATGATTGTAATGCTTTAGATAATTCGGTTCGTCTGTAAACATCTTCATTAAAAAATTTTCTGCCGCAAACCGGCTTTCGGTATTCATATCCAAAAATGCATCTACACAAGTGGCTTCAATAATTTTTTGTTTTTTCACAAATACATCATACTGCGCCAGCATTACATCATGCGTACCTCCAATTACCACAACTTTTTTATTTAAATCTGATAATTCACTCAACACCTGCTGCAAAGCAGAATAAGTATCATCGGGTGAAGCACCAGTTTTAATATTTCCGATGTCCGCAATCTTTACATCTGCATGCCAGCGATATAATTGATAAAAATGATTTCGCACAGCATTTATGCCTGCAGCATCAATTGTACTAACACCTGCGCCGCGGCTTTCTGCGCAACCAACAATAATTAAATCAGCAGCATCAACATCAGGAAAATTTTTTGTATACAGATCAATGAAACTGCCTAGTTGGTTTGCGTTGTAAGTTCTGTCGGTTTCAGCAAAATGAAAATTACCAACAGGCTCTAAAAAATCAATAATTGTATCAATGGGATAAAATGCCATAACTATTTATTGCAACAAACATAGTAATGAATTACGAGTTATAAATACTGAGTTATAAAGATGCCTTTAACCGTATCTTAACCAGTTTGTATTAGCGAAAACTGTATACAGATTTATCTTTGTATAGAATGAAATTTTTCGCTGCTAGCTTAACCAGGTATGTATTAATTTTTGTTTGCGCTGTTATTTTTCAGAATAAAATAATCGCGCAATTGCCTTCATTAATAAGCAGTCAGCAAACCGAAACCGACAGTGCCGGCATGCAAAAAATTTTAAAACGCAAAATGTTCATAAAGGTTGAGCTGAGCAAGGATAAGATTTTTGTTGGCGAACCTTTGATGGCTTTATATAAATTTTACACCGCTGTTAGCGGACATGCAGTTGTTTTAAATCAGCCGCAGTTTACAGGCTGCAGCGTAAAGGAATTGAATTTTGGCGATGCACCGGAATCTGAAATTATAGACGGGAAAACTTATACGGTTTATGTAATAAGAAAAGTGCAGCTTACGCCGGTTGAACCCGGCTTACTTTCAATTGGTGTTGCAACAATTTCCGATGAAGTAGAGATACCTGATGAAGAAGGATATTTTTCAAATAGGTATAACGTAACAATTACTAATCCTGCAACTTCAGTTGAAGTTTTGCCGTTGCCCGAAAAAGATAAACCTGAAGATTTTTATGGGATCACCGGTTTATTCAGCATAGCAGCTGCTGCAGTGGAAAATAAAATTCCTGTTGATGAAAATGATCATCTTATTGTAACAATATCAGGCGCGGGAAATTTGGATGCAATCACAAAACCAAATGTAAGTTGGCCTGCAGGCACCGAGCATTTTGATGGCAATGATTCACAGCATGTGGATCAAAATAATTTTCCGATAAGTGGCAACAGGGTTTTTGATATTCCATTCATTGGTAAGAAAGAAGGAGTAATTAAAATTCCGCCTATCAGTTTTAGTTACTTTAATACATCGCTAAAAAATTATGAAACAATTACAACTGATACGCTCACCGTTCGTTTTACAAAGGCGCTTTCAAAAAAAGATGAATATACCGGCGTAGTAAATTATGATATTTCAAACCGGAAATATTTATGGATAGTTCCTGCGATTGCAATAGTTGTTGCTTCAGTTGGCTTTATCAGTTATAAAAAAAATAAAAAACAATCACAGAAAAAGATAGTTGAACAACCAACCATTACGCCACCGCCAATTTTTGAACCCTTGGTAAAATTTAAATACAAAACTGATTTTTCAAGATATTGGAACGAGCTGGAAACTATTACTGATATAAAATTATTTTTCGCCAAAGGCAAAGAATTATTGTTGAAAGCTGTATCAGAAAAAACTGATTCACGCCATCATTCTGAAACTTTTTTAATAGCAGCTTTAAAGGAAAAAGCAGATCCTGCTTTGTGCAGCAGAACATTTAACCTGCTTCAGTTGTGTGATGAAAAAATGTATGCGCCTTTTGAAACTGAAACGGACTTGCGCCAATATTTTACCGAGATAAAAGAAACGATTGAACAACTGCAGGCAGAAAGTTAATCAGTATATTTATAACCAACACCGCGCACAGAGTGAAAATGTTTTGGATTGCGGCTGTCTGCTTCAAAATATTTTCTGAAGTTGAGAATAAAATTATCAATGGTTCTGGTATTTGGATAAACCTTGTAACCCCAAACAGATTGCAATATTTTTTCTCTTGTTACAACCTGGTTTTTATTTTCAATAAGCAGCTTTAAAAGCATGGTTTCTTTTTTGCTCAGTTCAACCTTGTCGCCATTTTTTAAAGTTAGTTGCTGCGCTTTAAAATCAATTGTGTTGCCATCAAAACTATAAGTATCAAACACAAAATCCTTATCAGAAATTTTTTTATTTTTTACGATGAGCTTGTCTACGCGCAACAATAACTCTTCAAGATTAAAAGGCTTAGTAAGATAATCATCGGCGCCTTTTTTCAAACCAAGTACACGATCTTGTCCTGTATTTTTTGCGCTGAGAATTAAAACAGGAACATCGTTGTTATCTAATCTGATATTTTCTATAACGCTTATTCCATCCATCTCAGGTAACATCACATCCATAATTACCAAATCAAAATATTCATTGTTCAATGCTTTTATTGCCTCATTACCGTTAAACGCAGACGTAACAGAATAGCCTTCTATTTCTAAATTCAGCTTCAGCGTTTCATGAAGGTTTTCTTCATCTTCCACCAACAAAATATTTGCCTTTTCTTCTTTCATGTATACAAACATTAGGTGTTGAACTCAACAATAAAAATGCTGCCTGTTGGCTTGTTATCTGTTATTTTAATTTTTGCTTTATGACTTTCTGCAATCCGTTTGCAAAGATATAAACCCAGTCCTGTTCCTTTTGTTTTACGCATTGCTTCATTGCCACTGCGATAAAATTTTTCAAATACTTTCTTTTTTTCTTCATCACTTATTCCACTTCCTTCATCAATTATTTTCAAAACAATTTTATGCTGCTGGTTACTTAAATCAACATAAATATTTTTTTCTTTTGATGAATACTTCTGCGCATTATCTAACAAATTATTTACGAGCAATTGCAGTAATAGTTTTTCTCCTGTAATAAAAACATTCTCTTCTATATTTTTTATTATGCTTCTCTGCGGATGATGATTGATAAAATCAGTAACGCTTTTTTCGCACAACATAGAAAAATTTATTTGTTCTTTATCCGGCACATAATGGCTTTCGAGTTGTGATGTTACAAGAATGTTTGTGGTAAGATCGTTGAGCCTGTCAGCTTCCTGCAAAGTTGATTGAATGATGTGCTTCTGTTTTTCTTCATCCAACTTTCTTTTCTGCAAAGTTTCCAGATTAAGATTTACAACAGCGATCGGTGTTTTTAATTCATGCGTAACAGCCATCATAAAATTTTGCTGTTGTTTACTCAGCAAAAACTGTTTTCGCACAGAACGATAAACAAACACAGCACCAACAAGTGTTACTAATAAAAAAGTTATTCCTTCACTAATATATTGTATCGTTTTTCTTTTATGTTCTTCTTTTATTGAATTTGATTTTTGCACATACCCAATATCATCTTTGTTCAACTGCGTAAGCCTGTATTGTAACATTTGATTGTTCTGATTTTCCAGCGAAATAAACCACCAAACCCATGCTGCAACAATAAACAACAGCATAAACCAATACACAATTGTTATAAAAGTAAGCTTGCGTTTTTTGTATGCTGAAATCATTATTGCAAAGTAAACAAACTGCAGTTGTTATAGTACGCAAGGTTTACTTACTTTTATTAATGTTTAATAAAACGCATAATGGATAATCTCACCGAATTTGATATTAACGATGATGCGCCTTCAAATTTCGAGAGCAAAATTCTTTGCATCGGCGAAGCATTAATTGATATGATTTGCACCGATAAAGGCTCAACACTTTCTGCAGGGCAAAATTTTTTAAAGAAGCCTGGCGGCGCGCCAACGAATGTAGCTGCTGCAATTGCTGCACTGGGTGGTAAAGTTGAGCTTGCTGCAAAAGTGGGTAGCGATCCTTTCGGCAAACAATTAATTGAAGTGATGCAAAGTTTTGGTGTATCAACAAAATGGATGTTGCAGGATGAACATTTCTTTACCACGTTTGCTTTTGTTTCTTTAATGCATGATGGTGAACGTGATTTTGTTTTTAACCGAGGTGCAGATGGACAGTTAAGCCGAACAGAAATTGAAGCGATCAATCTAGACGAATTTTCTATTATTCATTTTGGTTCTGCCACGGCATTTTTACCTGGCCCGCTGCAGATTGCTTATCAGGGTTTATTACAGCGTGCTTTGCAGAAAAATATCTTCATCAGTTTCGATCCAAACTACAGGCATCTTCTTTTTAAAAATAATGTTCAAACATTTATAGATCAGTCATGGAATTTTTTAAAGAGCTGCAATTTCTTTAAACTAAGTGATGAAGAAGCATTATTAATTACAGGCGCTGCAACATTAAACGATGCAGTAAAAATGCTGCATGATAAAACCAATTCTGTTTTCACAATTACACTGGGTAAAGAAGGAACGATGCTGGGCATAAACCAGGAAACGGTTATTATTCCAAGTATTCCTATAAAGGCTGTTGATACAACAGGCGCCGGCGACGCATTTGTTGGCGCTGTTCTTTACCAGCTAAGTACAATGCAGGAGGATCTAAATACAATTTCTTTTGACAATTGGAAAAATATTATTGCAAATGCAAACAAAGCCGGTGCAAGAACCTGTGAATATATGGGTGCAATGGAAGCTTTTAAGCATTTAAGCAATGATATTTTCATCTAATCTTACCTTGTATATTACCTGCTTTATTTGTTAATAAGTTTTAATAGAATCGCGCCGAAATAAACGCGCTTTTTCTTCGCAGAACGGTTGCTTTTCGATAACTTTGCCGTCTTATTTTAAGCTTTAATCAAAGCAATTTTTCTCAATAAATTATGGACGAACAACAACAAAATTCTGCACCGCAAAAAAGCAATTACGGCGCAGATAGTATTCAGGTTTTAGAAGGCTTGGAAGCAGTGCGTAAGCGTCCTGCAATGTATATTGGTGATGTTAGCGTAAAAGGGTTGCATCATCTCGTTTATGAAGTAGTTGATAATTCAATTGACGAAGCGCTTGCAGGTTATTGTAAAAATATTTCGGTAACCATTCATGAAGACAACAGCGTTAGTGTTTTGGATGATGGACGCGGAATTCCTGTAGGCATTCATTCAAAAGAAAATGTAAGTGCATTGCAGGTTGTAATGACGGTGCTGCACGCGGGTGGTAAGTTTGATAAAAACACATATAAAGTTTCCGGTGGTTTGCATGGTGTTGGTGTGAGTTGCGTAAATGCATTAAGCAGCAAGTTGATTGCTGTAGTTCATCGCGACGGAAAAATTTACGAACAGGAATATCATAAAGGCATTCCTGAATACGCAGTTCGCGAAGCTGGTGTTACAGATAAAACAGGAACGCTGATTCATTTTTGGCCCGATGGTTCTATCTTTCAAACCACAACATATAACAGGGATATTCTTGAAGGGAGACTAAGAGAATTAAGTTATCTCAACAAGCGCATTCGTATAATGCTTTCAGATCTGCGCGAAAAAACAGAAGAGGGAAATTATTATACTAAAACCTTTTACAGTGAAGGCGGTATTGTTGAGTTTGTTGAAATGCTTGATAAAAATGGCAAGCGCTCACCGCTTATTCCAAAAACAATATATGTTGAAGGCGTGGATGAAGCAACCAACGTGGCTGTTGATGTAGCACTAACATATAACGATGATTTTAAAGAGCACATCTTTTCCTATGTAAACAATATAAACACCATTGAAGGCGGTACGCATGTTGCCGGCTTTAGAACAGCTATAACAAGAGTGTTTAAAAATTACGGCGAAAAATATAACCTGTTCGAAAAAGCAAAAGTTGAAGTAGAAGGTGATGATTTTCGTGAAGGCATGAGTGCAATTGTTTCTGTAAAAGTTCCCGAACCGCAGTTTGAAGGGCAAACAAAAACAAAGCTGGGCAACAGCGAAGTAAGCGGTGTTGTGCAAACAACGGTATCAAGAGCTTTAGAAGCTTATTTAGAAGAAAATCCGAAAGAAGCGAAAAACATAATCAGTAAAGTTATTCTTGCTGCACAGGCAAGGGTAGCAGCAAAAAAAGCACGTGAATTAGTTCAAAGAAAAACGGTTTTAAGCGGCGGCGGTTTACCCGGCAAACTTGCAGATTGCAGTGAACGTGATCCTGAAAAATGTGAATTGTATTTAGTAGAAGGTGATAGTGCAGGCGGTACTGCAAAGCAAGGTCGCGACAGAAGTTACCAGGCTATTCTTCCATTGCGTGGTAAAATTTTGAATGTTGAAAAAGCAATGGAGCATAAGATTTATGAGAATGAAGAAATTCGTAACATTTTCACGGCAATGGGTGTAACTATTGGCACTGTTGAAGACCCTAAAGCACTCAATGTTGCAAAATTGCGTTATCATAAATTAATTATCATGACCGATGCTGATGTTGACGGTTCACACATCGCAACGCTTATTCTAACTTTTATTTTCAGGTATATGAAAGAGTTGGTTGAGCAAGGATATGTTTATATCGCACAACCGCCATTGTATCTTGTAAAAAAAGGAAAAGAGCAGGAATATGCTTTTGATGAAGATCAGCGCAAAATATTAGTTGAAAAATTAAGTAACGGAAAAGAAGACGGCGTGCATGTACAGCGTTATAAAGGTTTGGGTGAAATGAATGCAGATCAATTGTGGGAAACAACAATGGACCCGGCGCGCAGAACATTGAGAAAAGTTACAATTGAAAGTTTAGCAAATGCAGATGAGGTATTTAGTATGTTGATGGGTGATGAAGTTGCACCACGCCGCAGTTTTATTGAAACGCATGCTAAGTATGCAAAGATCGATATTTAAAATTTGAAGTAAATTTTATAAAAAAGCAGCTTAGTAATAAGCTGCTTTTTTATAAACCGCATGGAAATAAGCAGGTTTAAGTTATTGTTATTTTAAGAGAGCAATCACATTACTATTCTTAGATCTTTAAATGAACAATTATTCACTTAAGCTTAAAATGCATATCTAATTCCTAATCCACCCCAGCCACCTTCAAAATAATTGTAGCCAATAAAATTGAAAGAAGGTTGCCAGTCAAGGCTTACATCTATGGGTGCACCTTGTATTTTATAATCTAAACCAAGCACACCATCAATACCAAGCATTACGCCGCCATCGCGCGCAGGGTAAGCATTTTTCCAGTGATCATTCCAAAAACCGATATGCGCACCAGGACCAACGTACCATTTTAATCCTTCAGCACCAGCTATATTGCCATTAATTTCATACAAACCGGTAAAACGCATACCATAGTTCCAGAAATAAGCAAGCCCTTCCAGCGATACATTATCTTTTGTAAAAGATTTTACTGAAATAGAACCCGGATAAAATTTTACTCCGATGGCAGTTTTATACGTTGAGCCCATTGCCATTTTTTGTGCATGTGAGCAAACAGTAATTGTTATAAGACTAATAACGATGAGTAATTTTTTCATGTGCTGATTTTTATTTTCAAAATTAAAAAGTATATCTTATTGCAAGTCCGCCAAACACAGGTGTAAAGCCTGCAGAACCAATTAATGTAACTGCAGGTTGCCAATCAGCACTAACATCGATGGGTGCATTCTTGATCTTGTAATCAAGACCAATAATGCCATCAATACCTAAATCAACCTGCGAACCATATGTATCTTTAAATTCAGATTTCCAAAAACCAAGATGCGCACCAGGACCGACAAACCAGGATAACTCCGGCACCTGGCCAAAAGTATAAAAATTAAATTCGTATAAGCCGGCGGCACGAAAACCTTTGTTCCAAATGGTAACCTCACCTTCAAGATTTCTTGTGTCACTTACAAATTTTTTATACGTGATAGAAAAACCGCCGGGAAATTTTAAACCAAGTGCACGATTATAAGGTGCCTGTGCATGTGTAACAATTGCTGTTGTTGTTAGAAGAAGTACAAACACAAATTTTTGCATTGTATTATTTTGTTAGATTGAAACGAAACAGAATAAAAAAAGTTATCAAACAGTTGTTAATTAGTTTGTATTTTCTTTTTTGATGTTTTGTTTAAGATCAATTGGTACAGTTATAGTTCATCTGCGTTTATAAATTTTATTTTGAAAAGTGCAAAAACAAAATACATTTGCCGCCTACTAATTAATCTTAAATTATTTTATCATGAACAAAGCTGAACTGGTTACTAAAATTTCAGATGATTCGGGCATTAGTAAAACACAAGCTAATGCTGCTTTAAATTCTTTTATCGAAGCAGTTACAAAAACATTAAAGTCAGGTGATAAAGTTACACTCGTTGGCTTTGGTACTTTTTCTGTTTCTAAACGTAATGCCCGCACCGGAAGAAATCCGCAAACCGGAGCAACTATTAAGATTAAAGCGAAAAAAGTTGCGCGCTTTAAAGCGGGCAAAGAACTCGCAGCTAAATTATAATGCTACGATTGCCAAAGGCGGGCTGTAGTAGCAGCCAGCCTTTGAATTAAACAAAATATTTATTAAATTTATTTATGGGAAGAGGAGATAAAAAAACCAAGAAAGGAAAAATTTTCAAAGGTTCATTTGGCAAAAGCCGACCTGCAAAACAGGGCAAAAACAAAAAAGCAAAAGCTGAAAAATCAGAATAAACGCTGCTTGTGTTTTGTGTAAAGCTAAGGAGCGAGCCTATCAACCTTCCAACTCCCGCTGGCAGTTTTGGTATATTGTAAGCGATCGTGCAAACGATTAGAACGACCTTGCCAAAATTCCATTAATTCAGGCATTACCCGGTAGCCACCCCAATGCGGCGGCCGGGGAATGCTGTTTTTAAATTCAGTTTTATATTTCTCAACATTATCATCAAGCACACTTCTGTTTTTAATTATTTTACTTTGCGGTGATACCCATGCACCTATGCGGCTGCCTTCGGGTCTTGAAAAAAAATAGGCATCACTTTCTTCAGCAGAAACTTTTTCAACAGTTCCTTCAATTCTTATTTGTCGTTCAATTTCCTTCCAGAAAAAAATTAATGCTGCATATGGATTTCCAGCAAGCGTCTCTCCTTTCTTACTATCATAATTGGTAAAAAAAACAAAACCGCGCTCATCAAAATCTTTAAGTAAAACTATTCTTGCAGATGGTTTTCCATTCTTTGTTGATGTAGCAAGCGTCATAGCATTTACTTCTAAAATTTCGCTTTTAACCGCATCATTCCACCATTTTGAAAATTGCTCAAGCGGATTTGATGCAGCTTCATTTTCATTTAAAGAATGAAGGCTGTAATCTTTTCTTATATCAGCGATATTCTTATGCATTAAATTTTCTGCAATTATGGAAAGGCTTAATTAACCAATGTACCTACATTCAATCCTTCCACCACTTTTAAAAGATTGCCTGTTTTGTTCATATCAAAAACAATGATCGGCAAATTATTTTCCATGCAAAGTGTGAAGGCTGTCATATCCATCACCTTTAAATTTTTAAGAATACATTCCTGGTAAGTAATGGTTTCATATTTAAGTGCAGTAAGGTCCTTTTCAGGATCGGCAGTGTAAATTCCATCAACACGTGTACCTTTTAAAATTACATCTGCTTTTATTTCTAATGCGCGCAACGAACCGGCTGTATCAGTAGTAAAATATGGATTGCCGGTACCAGCAGCAAAGATCACAACGCGTCCTTTTTCTAAATGCCTGATCGCTCTTCTGCGAATATATGGTTCTGCAATTTGCTCCATTTTAATTGCACTCAACAAACGCGTATCAACACCAATTCGTTCAAGCATCGCCTGCATTGCCATTCCGTTTATTGATGTTGCAAGCATGCCCATATAATCTCCATGCGCACGTTCAATACCGGTTTCAATTTCGTTTGCGCCGCGGTAAATATTTCCGCCACCAATTACAAGCGCAACCTGCACACCTATTTCAGTAATATTTTTGATATCGTTGGCATATTGTTCAATCACTAACGGATTGAAAGGCTCAAATCCGTCGTCGCTGTTACCCATTAAAGATTCACCGGAAAGTTTTAAAACAACGCGTTTATATTTTGGCACCATGCAGTTGATTTTCTGAATTGACAATTCTATGGCTGCAAATTAACTGTAAATTTCTTTATTCGTTTTTTTGTTTAATATGCATCAATTCATGAAAATATCAACGCCTATTTTCCATCACAGTGTTCAATAAACGTTTCCGCAATCTTCCTCATTTGGTTTGAATCAATTGGCTTGGTAATAAATCCGGCTTTGTATTGCCTGGCAAAATTTTTATCCAGCGTTTGGGATGAAGTAGTAAATAATATTGCTGGTATTTCTGCAAACCGCTTATTTTTTCTTATCAATTTTAATGCTTCAATGCCATTCATCTTAGGCATATTAATGTCTAAAATTATAAGGCAGGGAGCAGGCTCTGAATCTGCAAGATTATTAAGATAAGTTACAGCATCAACGCCATTGTTTTGAATAACAATTTCTATTTCGGAGGAATAATTTGAAAGATGTTCTTTCACCAATTGCTGGTCATCCTCATCATCCTCTGCATACAGGATTATACTTTTTGAATCTGTGTTTTTAATCACGGTTAAGTAGTCGATTATTCGGAGTAATGTCTAATATAAAAAAACCAACAGCAGCAAATTTCAATTGCTATTATGGTTAATAAATAAAAATAAAGTCTTAAACACAAATAATGAAAATTATTTTTAAAAATTGATGACAAAATATAAATGTAATTCTGTTTAAATTTTGTAGCATTACAGCTAAAGCAATTACTAATTCAAAAAAAAATTATGCGAATGAATTTTTTTATTGCGGTTGTATCAGTTTTACTTATTTCAAAAAATGCAACTTCAAATTTTTATAATTCAAAAGATACAAGCGGCAACAATGTGCTCACCCAAACAGAAAAAAAGCAAGGCTGGAAATTATTGTTTGATGGAAAAACGCTCAACAATTGGCGCACATTTAAAAATCAACCTGGTTCATGGCAAGTAAATGATGGAACCCTATGCAGTAAAAAAACAGAAGACAATGCATCTGCAGATTTGATAACAGATGATGAGTTTGAAAATTTTGAGTTATCTATTGACTGGAAGATTTCTCCAAAAGGAAATAGCGGCATTATGTACCTCGTAACCGAAAATTATGATGCTGCCTACGAAAGCGGGCCTGAATATCAGTTAATAGATGATGATGGCTTTCCTGAGCACATTGAAGACTGGCAAAAAACCGGTGCGAATTACGCAATGGAACCACCATCAACTAAAGCGGCCAATACACCTGGCGAATGGAATCATACTGTTATTATTGTAAACAAAGGACATGTTGAACATTGGCTGAATGGAAAGAAAGTTGTTGACTATAGTTTATGGAGTGATGCGTGGAAAAAACAAAAAGCTGAAGGAAAATGGAAAGATGATGTAGGTTATGCTGCATCAAAAAAAGGACATATTGCATTGCAATCTGCGCACAGTAATATTGATGACACCTATATCTGTTTCAAAAATATAAAAATTAAAATGCTGTAACTGTTATCAATTATTATAGGTAAAGTTGTATGGATCGAAAATTTTTAAATTAATTTCTGTATCTGCTTTACAATTAAAATAATCTTCTGTCTGAATTAACTTTCCATCAATATAAAAAACACATTTGGTTTCGCTCCAACCGCCGCCAAATTGTTTATGATTGCTGAAAATACCTTCTTCTTTTTCGCCATGATTATAATTGATAAACTTTACCGCAACTAAATTTTCTTTATCAATCCATAATTGATTTACTTTTTCAGTTGTATCATTCGCACCAATTACATAAGCCGGTTTTCCATCTAATGTTGTTTCACAAAATTTATTCAAATCATATTTCTGCCGGGTAAGCATTGCTTTAACTGTATCAAAAGGATAGTAATACATTCCGCCCAAAATAAAAGTCAGATCATCATCATTTGGCGATGTGCGAACGAGTTTACCATTATGAAAACTATAAACAGAATCAGTTGTAAAAATTGCAGCATTACCATCTTTTGTATCACCAAAATCAATTCGAAATTTATCAGGATATACAATTGCCTCGTGCCATACAGAAGTTCTTATCAAACTATCATTCCGGTAAACACCAGTCGTTTGATCAAACGTAAAATTGTGCATCCATTTACCAGCATATTGCTTATACATTTTTTGCAATACTTCTTCGCTGTTATTCATGCCAGAAAAAACCAGGAATAAAGATGTAAAAACAAGAAATAATTTCATACACAAGTTTTAAATAAAGACAAGATAGTATCACAGCAATAAAAAGAACTGACTTTTTTACCAGTGGTAATCATGCGCATAATTATTGCAACAACATAAATAAATTTTATGGAATCTTTTGCCGAATTGATACAATCTGAAAAACCGGTACTTGTAGATTTTTATGCAGACTGGTGCGGACCATGCAAAGCAATGGAACCTGTTGTAAAAGAAGTTGCCAAAGCTACGCAAGGTAAAGCGCGTATTGTGAAAGTAAATATTGATAAGCAAGCGCATCTTGCACAATCGTATAACGTGAGTGCAGTACCAACTTTTATGGTTTTTAAAAACGGGCAATTGCTTTGGCGCCATCCGGGAATGATTGATAAAAACACCATGCTTTCCAAACTTACACAATTGGCATAATTCAAAATTTTTTCAGTTAAAGTTTTATGTGCGTTATCAACGCCTGTTAATAATTACATGCAATTAAAGGGTTACGTTTTTCGTTCTTTGCAATTAACCTATTAAAACATTGTTATGGTACAAAAAACTTATTTTAAAACTAAGGACTATTGTAAAGTGAAGTTTGTAGTGAACTTTGAAAATGCTGAAACTGCAGAAGTATTGGGCTTAAATAATGATTGGCAAAATGCAGTTGTAATGAAAAAGAAAAAAGATGGAAGTTTTAGTTGCGAGTTACAGCTACCAAAAAATACCGAGCATGAATTTAAATATTTGGTGAATGAAACCATTTGGCTTGATGAACCCGAAGCTGACAAACAACTACCAAATATGTTCGGCGGAAACAACAGCGTGATTGTTCTGTAAACATTTTTCTTACGCTAATTATTGATTATTCTACTGTAACGCTTTTTGCAAGATTGCGCGGTTTGTCTACATCAAAACCTTTTGCAACACCAATGTAATAAGCAAGTAACTGTAATGGAATAACACTAAGCATCGGAGCAACAATTTCATCAGCGGGCGGAACAATAATCACATCGTCGGAAAGTGTCGGAGAAACTTCGTCACCTTCTGTTATAATGGAAATTACTTTTCCCTTACGCGCTTTTATTTCCTGCATATTGCTGATGATCTTGTGATGATACGAATCTTTTGTTGCTACAAAAACAACAGGAAGATTTTCATCAACCAAAGCAATTGGTCCGTGCTTCATTTCTGCAGCAGCATAACCTTCTGCATGTATGTAGGAAATTTCTTTCAGCTTTAATGCGCCTTCTAGTGCAACGGGAAAATTATATCCACGGCCGAGATAAAGGAAATCGTTTGCGTCTTTATATTTTTCAGCAAGCGCTTTTATATTTTCTTGTTGTTTCAAAACTGTTGCAACTTTATCAGGAATCTCTATTAGTTCTTTACATAAAGAAAAATATCGTTCTTCATCGATTGATTTTTTTTGATGCGCAATTTTTAAAGCAATCATTGTAAGCACTGCAAGTTGTGCCGTAAATGCTTTTGTACTTGCCACACCAATTTCAGGTCCGGCATGCGTATATGCACCAGCATGCGATTTTCTTGCAATGGAAGAACCAACCACATTCAGCACACCTAAAATAATTGCGCCTTGTTCTTTCGCATTTTCTATTGCAACTAATGTATCTGCAGTTTCACCACTTTGCGAAATAGCAATAATAACATCACCTTTATTTATAACAGGATTTCTATAACGAAACTCAGAAGCATATTCAACCTCAACCGGAATTCTGCACAGCTCTTCAAAAATATATTCAGCTACCAAACCTGCATGCCAGCTTGTTCCGCATGCAACCATAATTATACGAGGTGCATTTATTATTTGTTCGGCATATTGCTGAATGCCACTCATTGTAATTGTTCCTTTTTCAGCATCAAGTCTTCCGCGCAAACAATCATAAATGGTTTGAGGTTGCTCAAAAATTTCTTTCAGCATAAAATGTTCATAGCCGCCTTTTTCAATAGCTGCTAATTCCATATCAAGCTTTGTTATAAACGGAGTTTGCTTTTCGTTACCAAGATTTTTTAAAGTAAGTTCATCTGCTTTTACAATCGCAATCTCATAATCGTTTACGTACACAACTTCTTTAGTGTATTCAATGATGGGTGATGCATCGCTTGCTAAAAAATGTTCATTTTTTCCAATACCAATTACCAGCGGACTTCCTTTTCTTGCAGCAATAATTGTATGTGGATCATCTTTATCAACTAATAAAATACAATACGCGCCCACAATTCTTTTTAATGCAACACGCACTGCTTCTTCCAGTGTGCCTTCATTATTTTGTTTGATGTCTGCGATAAAATTTAAAAGCACTTCCGTATCTGTATCGCTGCTGAATGTGTAACCGTTTTTTATCAATTCATTTTTTATCTGTGCATAATTTTCAATGATGCCGTTATGAATCATTGCAATATTTCCGCTATTACTTTTATGCGGATGCGCATTTCTATCGCTTGGCTCACCATGAGTTGCCCATCGCGTATGACCAATTCCAACATTGCCATGCAAATCTTTACCAATTAATGTTTCTTCCAGGTCTGCAACCTTGCCTTTCTTCTTATAAACTTTTAATCCGCCATCAAGCAACGCAATACCTGCACTATCATATCCACGATACTCTAATCGCTTCAATCCTTTTATTACAACAGGGCAAGCTTCTCTCCAACCGATATATCCAACAATTCCACACATAA
>DASZUY010000107.1:0-2988 GCA_035547495.1 Parafilimonas sp.
GTTAGCCGGATAATAAAATTTCGTTCTCATGATACCATAAACGGAATGTTACACTTAAGCGGCGCATAATTTGTTATAACTAAGCAACAACTTTAGCATGATACGCGCCCATGACTATAAAAGAATTCAAAATAATTAGTGGCAATGCTTTTAAAATACTTTCAAGCAAAAATCCTTTGCGTATTGCTGCAGCTACAGCATTTTTTACAACATTTTCTTTGCCCGCAATATTGCTGATTTTAATTGAAGCGATTGGTATCTTCTATAATCCGCATACAGTTAAGCGAAACATTTTTACACAACTTATTTCTGTTATAGGTAAAGAAAGCTCTGTAAAAATCTACAGCATTTTAAACCAGTTTATAAAACTTACACATAACTGGTTTGCTGCTGCGGCTGGTTTTATTTTTTTAATATTTGTTGTTACAACCCTGTTTGGTGTTGTGAGAGATTCTATAAATGAATTATGGAATATAGATGTAGAACGAAAACCCGGTTTAAGGTTTTATGTGCGGCTTCGCATTAAATCTGCTCTCGTCATTTGCTTTGGAGGAATTGTTTTGATCGCTCAACTCATTGCAACAGCTTTACAAATCTTTTTAAAAGATTATATACATGAAGTATGGAGTGATTATAATTCGTTTTTGTATAAGCTTGTTAGCCAGTTGATATTTGTTGTTATAGCATCAGGATGGTTTACTGTTTTATTCCGGTATCTCGCCAATGCGCATCCAGCCTGGCGAACAGCCATTACAGGTGGTGTTTATACAGGCATTCTTTTTACCATCGGGAAATCAATCTTAAGTGTGCTGTTAACTTTTAATGCTTTAAAAGAAGTATTTGGAAAATCCGGAGCGTTTGTGTTAGTACTCTTGTTTGTTTTTTATGCTTCATTTATTTTTTATTATGGAGCGGCATTTACAAAAGCATTATCTGATAAAAAAAATAAAGAAATGAAATTAGATAAACATGCATTTGTGTATGAGCTAAAAAAAACGAGATCGTGATTTTTTATCATTAAGATCCGGATTGCATTTTCTTTATTTCTTCAATCGCATCTAAAATCTTCTGCTCCATTATTTTATTTTTTTGATTCATGATGATCAGTTTTACTGAAACCAGTAACACTGCAGCTTCTATAAGCAGATCATGTGTAAATCCTTTTGCGAATATGGCTACGATAAAAAGAATGGCAGTAACAGCAATTACAATAACATTGCTAATGGTAAGAATGTTCTTCACTTGATTTTGTTTTATACAATAAATTTAATTATTGTCATCATTAATAAAGTGCAGATAGAAGCTGCAAATGATTATTATTTTCCGAACTTCTTTTTTAAAGCAGCCAGCGCATCATTCACATTTAACGATGATAAATCATTTTGTTTGTGCTGATGATGTTGTGGTTTATGTTGCTTGCTGCGTTGAGATGATTGCGGCGCTTCCTGCGTTTGCTTAATAGAAAGCGCAATGCGATGACGTGGTATATCTACTTCAAGCACTTTCACCATCACTTTATCATTTAGCTTAAGTACTTCCGCAGGATCGCTGATATATTTATGTGCGATCTCGCTTACGTGCACTAATCCATCTTGCTTAACACCAATATCTACAAATGCACCGAAGCGGGTAAGGTTTGTTACAATGCCAGGCACAATCATACCTGTATGCACATCTTCCATTTTATATATCTGTGCAAATTCAAATTGTTCTAATTCATTGCGCGGATCAAGACCGGGTTTGTTGAGTTCTTTCAAAATATCTTGTATGGTAAGCTCACCAATTTCTTCGGTTGCATATTTTTTCGGCTGAATATTTTTCAACAAAGATTCATTTCCTACAAGCGTTTTTACATCCACCTGCAAATCGGCTGCAATGTGTTGAACAATGTTGTATGCTTCGGGATGCACGGTGCTTGCATCAAGCGGGTTGTCGCCGTTCTGCACTTTCAAAAATCCAGCGCATTGTTCAAACGCTTTATTACCTAAACGCGGCACTTTAAGCAACTCTTTCCTGTTTGTAAATTTTCCTATTTCATTCCTGTATTGAACAATATTTTCAGCAAGCGAATTACCAATGCCACTTACATAACTTAATAAATGTTTTGATGCGGTATTGAGATTAACGCCAACAGCATTTACACAACTAATAACTGTTGCATCTAATTTTTCTTTTAAACGAAATTGATTTACATCGTGCTGGTACTGACCCACGCCAATACTTTTCGGATCGATCTTTACCAATTCAGCAAGCGGGTCCATCAATCTTCTTCCAATACTTACCGCACCGCGAACCGTAACATCAGAATCCGGAAACTCTTCACGTGCCGTTTCACTTGCAGAATAAACAGAAGCGCCATCTTCATTCACCAAAAAAACAGGTAAATTAAGATTGAGTTGTTTAATGAATTGTTCTGTTTCCCTCCCTGCAGTTCCATCGCCGATAGCAAAGGATTGTATCTTATATTTTTCAACCAATGATTTTATTTTATTTGAACTTTCATTGATCTGATTTGGTTCGTGTACAAAGATCAAATCATTCTGCAACAGCGTTCCTTTTTCATCTAAACAAACAACTTTACAACCTGTGCGATAACCGGGATCGATGGCTAAAATTCTTTTTGAACCCAGCGGTGCACTCAATAAAAGCTGCCGCAAATTTTCTGCAAATACATTGATCGCTTCTTCATCGGCTTTTGTTTTTAACGCCATGCGAAACTCGCTTTCCAAACCAGGTTGCAACAACCTTCGGTAACTATCTTTTATTGCTTTCTTAAGCTGTTCTACAGAATTATTCAAACTGTTTTTTACATACAAATCTTCGATCAAATGCAAAGCATCTTCTTCAACGGGCTCAATGCTCATGCGCAAAAAGCCTTCAAGAAAACCACGCAGAATAGCAAGAATTCTGTGCGATGGAATTTTATGTATGGGTTCACTAAAATCAAAATAATCTTTGTACTTCGCAGCTTCAGTTTTTTTATCTTCT
>DASZUY010000108.1:0-1624 GCA_035547495.1 Parafilimonas sp.
ATTGCAGGACCCATTGGTGCAGGTGTAGAGCCAAACGTGGCAACATACGTATCATACTTTTGGTTTTCTTTTATGCGGTACAGGTTATCTTTTTTTGTATTGAATTGATCAAAGTTCAATTCATCTTCTACCCACAAAAAAATAAAACCTGCGCAGGCAATACCAATTGCCAAACCAAAAATGTTGAGGAAGCTGTAACCTTTATGTTTCCGCAGGTTGCGAAAAGTGGTTTTGAAAAAGTTTTTAAGCATAAAAAAATATTTTAGATGTATGATTTAATGATGCTGAATTTATCATTCACGATTGACGATTCACCATTCACGATTTCTCATTCCGTTCTCAAACTCTTTACCGGGTTTGCTATAGCTGCTTTGATGGCTTGATAGCTTACAGTAATCAATGCAATCATTATAGTTATTGTTACTGCTAAGGCGAACATCCACCATTCCAAAGGTGTATGATAAGTGATGTTTAAAAGAAACTTATAAGAGATCACGATGGAAAGTGGAATTACAATTGCAGTTGCGATGAGTACTGGTTTAAAAAAGTCTCTTGACAACAAAAGCCAGATAGCTTTACTGTCCGCGCCAAATACTTTTCGTATGCTCACCTCTTTACTTCTTCTCTCTGCAACAAAAGATGCAAGCCCAAACAATCCCAATGCAGCAATGAAGACAGCCATGCAGGCAAACAAGGTAGCCATTGAGCCCCATGAATTCCATTGTTCAAAACGTTGCTGGTAATTATCATTTACAAATGAAAAATCGAAAGGATAATCAGGATTAAGTTTTTTTGCAGCTGCTTCGATCTTTGAGAGTGTAATATGCCAATCATTATTGTTTGCAATGCGCACAAAGAAATGCGGGAAGTTATTTGTTTGAAGAGAGATGACCATCGGTGCAATAATGCCTGATGGATTGTTGTATACAAAATCTTTAAATACGCCGATCACAGTTTTGCCGCCGATGATATCGCCAATTACAGGTTCTTTCAAATTCATTCTTTTTACTGCTGCTTCATTAATGATGCAGGCGTTTGAATCGGTTCCAAATGAAGGATCAAAATCACGACCCTCTGCTATCGGTATTTGCAATGTCTTTGTCCAATTGTAACCAACATTACTTACAATCACAGAAATATTTTCGTCCGGAGTTTTGCCAGGATAATCCATGCCCGTTATACTACCACCAAAATTTATCACGTTATCATTACCTGCACTAATGTTTGTAACACCACTAATTTTTTGCATCTCATTTTTGAACAGATCAAACTTGCCACTCAAATCTCCGGTCGCATTTATATCAACCAGGTTATCCTTGTCATAACCAATCGGACGATCATGAACAAAATTTATTTGCTTATACACTACGATCGTTGCTACGATGAAAAAGATAGAAATAATAAATTGTACTGTAACCAGCATGCGACGTAAACCGCCGCCTTTCCTGTTTATAAAACTTCCTTTTAAAACTTTGATGGGCTTAAAACTGCTTAAGAAAAAAGATGGATAACTTCCCGCAACAAGCGCCGTAAAAATACCTGTCGCTGTAAGCAGCATCCAAACCTTTCCGTCATAAAAATTAAAGTCAATATTTTTTCCGGCAAGCTGGTTGAAATACGGTAA
>DASZUY010000109.1:0-19291 GCA_035547495.1 Parafilimonas sp.
TGAAGATTTACGAATAGCATCAACGATTAACGAATAAAACACTCAAACACTTGTCATGAACAACCAACTCGTAGCGAAAGACTATTTAGTATTTATCATGTATTTTTTAATTGTAGCGTCTTATGGTTATTGGGTTTATCAGCGCCGCAGAAGTCGGGAACATGATTCAAAAGCTTTCTTTTTAGCAGAAGGTTCTTTAACATGGTGGGCAATCGGCGCATCATTAATTGCATCAAATATTTCTGCAGAACAATTTATTGGCATGAGCGGCAACGGATTTTTTGTTGGTGTTGCCGTATCGGCTTATGAATGGATTGCGGCACTTGCGTTAATTATTATTGCCATCTGGTTCATGCCTGTGTATTTAAAGAATCGCATTTTCACGATGCCGCAATTTTTAAAAACAAGATATAATGAAAGCGTTTCGTTGATCATGGCAATATTCTGGTTATTTCTGTATGTGTTTGTAAACTTAACTTCTATTTTATATCTCGGTGCGATCGCTATTTATGGTTTGCTTCCGCACAACAGTGGTCATGATTATTTTCATTGGGTAATGATTGGGCTTGCCATTTTTTCAATCATCATTACACTTGGTGGAATGAAAGTGATTGGTTATACAGACGTGATACAAGTGAGCGTTTTAATTATTGGTGGATTAGCAACTGCATATATGGCTTTAAGTAAAATAGGCGGTGGGCAAGGTGCTATAGCGGGTTTTCATAACATGATGAATGTTGCACCTGAACATTTTCACATGATACTTGCAAAACCAACGCCTGATGTAGTTCAAACGGCGCAATCGAATGGTGTAAATGCTGCCGATGCACAGAATTACATTAATAAATATTTAATTCTGCCGGGTATATTAATGTATGCATGTGGTCAGTGGATCGTGAATTTGAATTACTGGGGCTGCAATCAATATATAACACAAAGAGCATTGGGCGCAAATTTACCAACAGCCCGTACCGGAATTTTGTTTGCTGCACTTTTAAAATTGTTGATGCCTGTAATAGTGATGTTGCCTGGCATTGCAGCGTATGTGTTAGTGAAACAAGGACAGCTGCATCCGCTTGCAAAAATGGATGATGCTTACTCATCTGTTTTAGGATTTTTACCAGCGGGTTTAAAAGGTTTATCCATTGCTGCATTAACTGCCGCCATTGTTGCTTCGCTTGCCGGAAAAGCAAACAGTATTTCCACCATCTACACGCTTGACATCTATAAAAAATATATCAACAAAGACGCATCAGAAAAAAGAATGGTATGGATGGGAAGACTTGTTGTTTTATGCGCAATGGTTGTTGGTATTTTATTTACATGGAAAGATTTATTAGGCATAAGCGGAACGGGAGGGTTTACATACATTCAAAAATATACCGGCTTTATCAGTCCTGGTGTTTTTGCTATGTTTATTTTAGGTATGTTTTGGAAGCGTACAACCGGCACTGCAGCAATTGTTGGTTTATTAACCGGTTTAATTACCTGTATCTTCTTTAATGAATTTGCACCGCAGGTTTTTGGTAATGAAACATGGCTTTACACTGCTTATCCAAACGGACAAGGCGGTTATGAAATTCCATTTTTAATTGCCATGGGAATTTCTTTTGTGATAACGATAATTGTAATGGTTGTTATCAGCCTTGCTGGTCCCAAAATAAATCCAAAAGCATTTGCATTGGATAATTCAATGTTCAAACTTCAGCCTAAGTTAATTGCATTGATTGTGCTGATACTTTTAATTCTAACTGCATTGTATGTGAAATTCTGGTAAGCTTTATTTTAATAATTTGCCTGTAAAATTTTTCTGATGAAGATTTCAAGAATCTGGCATGGATATACAACGCCTGAAAATGCAGATGCGTATGAAATGCTTTTACGTTCTGAGATATTTCCGCATATACAAAACAGAAATATTAAAGGTTTTAAAAGCATCCAATTATTAAAAAGAAATTGCAACAGTGAAACTGAGTTTATAACCATTATGGAGTTTGATAATATACAGGCTGTAAAAGATTTTGCAGGCGAAGACTATGCACAGGCAGTTGTACCGGAAAATGCACGCAAAGTTTTAAAACGTTTTGATGCCACATCGCAGCATTATGAAGTTATTGTTGATGCTAAGTAATTTCTTAAACTTAATTATTTCTTGTAGAAATACCTTCATTTTAACTTCTTCAAACTATATTCACTCAGCAATTAAATTTGAATATTATACTCAAAACTATTAGTTCAGCAGACAGATATAAATGAAATCTTTAAAGGAATACGTATATGGTTTAATGGATAATAACAAACCATGGTATCTTGTTTATCATGATAAAGAGCATACACAGCAAGTTTTATTATCTGCCATGCGCATTGCAAAACAGGAGAGGGTTAGCGAAGAAGAAATTTATTTGCTGGAAACTGCGGCCTTACTGCATGATATTGGTTATTTATATACAGCAATAGCACATGAAGAAAAGAGTTGTGAAATTGCGCGTGAAATTTTACCGCGATACAATTTTACATCTGCAAAGATTGACGAAATATGTAAAATGATAATGGCTACAAAAATTCCGCAGCAGCCAACAGATCATCTTTCGCAAATTTTATGTGATGCTGATTTAAGTTATTTGGGAACAAACGACTATGCCGAAGACGCGGAAAAACTTTTTCATGAACTTAGAAATTTTAACCAGGAAAAAACAAGGGAGGAATGGCTGCATCAACAAATAAATTTTTTAAAAGCACACCATTATTTTACGGCAACAGCCAATAAAGAATTTAAGCGCAAGAAAAATCAGCATCTTTCTTTTTTAAAATCGCAGCTGCCTGTGAAAGAAAAACATGTAAAATATAAAATGTTTGGGGCTACAACGGATATAATTCTGGTTATGCTGGGTATTCTTTTATCTGGGTTTGCACTAAAATATTTTATAGTGCCGAACGATTTTTTTGATGGCGGCATCAGCGGTGTTTCACTATTGATACATAAAATTTTTGGTGTTAACCTCGGCGCCGTTATTGCGCTGGCTAACCTGCCATTTATAATTTTAGCAAGAAAACTGGTTGACTTTAAGTTTGCACTGGCAACTGCTATTTGTATATTTCTTTTGTCAACATTTCTTTTTTTAGTTCCCGATCATCGTATAGTAGACGACCGTTTATTGGCTTCTGTGTTTGGCGGATTTTTTTTAGGAATTGGAAATGGTCTTGTTATTCGTGCAGGCAGTTCATTAGATGGGATAGAAATATTAGCGCTATATACACGTCGTAAAACAAGCTTTACCACCACTGAGATTATCTTTGTGATCAACTTTATTATCTTTCTTATTGCCGCTTTAAGATTTGATTTAAATACTTCCATGTATTCAATGATCACTTACTTCACTGCATCAAAAACCGTGGATTATGTTGTGGAAGGTATTGAAGCATACACAGGCGTTACTATCATTTCAGGTAAGAGCGAACTTCTTAAAAATAAATTAGTGAATGAACTTGGGCGCGGCATTACAATTTATAAAGGTGAGCGCGGATACTTGCCCGGAAATTTTGAAGTGCACAGCGATACCGATATTATTTTTACGGTTATAACACGTCTCGAATTAAGAAGATTGAAAGAAGTTGTGTATGATACAGACCCGATGGCTTTTGTTTTTGCCAGTGTTATTAAAGAGGCATCTGGTGGCGTTTTAAAAAAGCGTAAAGTGCATGAAGACGCACATAAACCTGTGCACAAAAAATAATTATTCTACAACCTCATAAATTGTTACAGGCATTGCCTTATGCTTTAGTTTTACTTCACCTGCGGCTATGCAGTTAAAAGATTCTTTTACCTGTTCATAAGAAGATTGCGCGATTAAAATTTTACCGGCTTCCGCTATAGATTGTAAACGTTGTGCGGTGTTTACCACATCTCCAATAACTGTATAATCAAGACGGCGCAATTGTGCAGAACCAATATTTCCTGAAACAAGTTCGCCGCTATGAATGCCAATTGAAACCTTTGGTAAAAATGCAGGAAGTTCAGGTTGTGCCGGTAAACTTTCAATACGTTTTTTTACAGCAAGGCATGCATCTATCGCCCTGTCGAGATGATAATTTCCTTTGAATACAGCAAGAATTGCATCGCCGATAAATTTATCTACATGACCATTCTGTTCAATTATCTCATGTACCATCACATCAAAATATTTGTTCAGCATTTTTACAACAACATCTGCAGGCTCTGTTTCTGTAATAGCCGTAAAGCCGCATATATCAATAAACACAACTGTTGCATCTATCGTTTCATTTTGCATTAAAGATGATTCGTATTCTTTGCCACTCATGAAATTCAGCACCGTTTCATCAACATACATTTTAAGAATATTGTTTTCTTTTATTGCTTCTAAAGTTTTATGAAGAAGCCTTACATGACTAATTGTTTTTTGTATAGTGATGTTCAGATCATCGAAATTTACCGGCTTTGTTAGAAAATCAAACGCGCCGCGGTTCATTGCCATGCGTATATTTTCCATATCGCCATAGGCAGATACAATTACAGCTTTTGTGAGTGTATTCAAATCGTTCAGCTTGCTTAATAAAGTAAGCCCATCCATTTCAGGCATGTTGATATCACTCAGCAAAACTTCAATATCTGAATGTTCTTCTAATTTGGTTAATGCTTGCTTACCATTGTATGCAAACACAAATTCATATTGCCCATCTCTTATCTGGCGCCTGAATTTTTGTTTGATCAATGCTTCCAAATCCGCTTCATCATCTGCAACAAGTATCTTAGCCATTCGTTTGTGATTTGAGTTTTTCTTTAAGCAAACTAAAGTCGAGTGGTTTAGTTAAAAAATCATCAGCACCTAAGCTTACAGCCCTGTTATAATTTTCTTCATCGCCATAAGCAGTTATCATCATTACAACAGGTGGCGGCACAGCGTAAATTCCTTTAATTCTTTGTAATAAATCCAGCCCACTCATGCCCGGCATATTTATATCTGATAATATTAGCACAACTTCATGCTCGTGTTTATTTAAATAAGTAAGCGCTTCTTCACCCGACATTGCAAATGCAAATGAAAAATCGCCATTGCGAATTTCTTTTCTAAAGCGTTGCTCAAATAAAGTTTTGATGTCTTGCTCATCATCAACAACCAATATTTTCATAGAGAATTATGTTACTGATATATAAATTGTGAAAGGTAAATTTATAGTCTTTCAATTTACAGAAAATTAAAATCAAATAAAATAAAAATTTTTTTAAACAAGTAACGTGTAAAATTATCCTTCTTATTTTTTTCGCTTGTTTTAGCTGTTTTTAATGGAAGAATTAATTTCATTTATTAATCATTTCAACAACGCCGGACCAATTTTCTGGAACACCTTTTTGAAGGCAGCGCATAGAATGGTCGAGAAAAAATTGCGCAGTACTGTCTTCAGTATTTATTTCGGTAACAGATAGAAAACATTTAATAGCGCCGGTAAAAGATTTATTTAAATAATGATGAATGCCTTGATTAAATAATTCAAGTGTTTGCTCTTTTTTAGTAAGCTGCTCTTCATCATCGCTGCCAAAGCATTCATAAATGCCGATAGATGAATGCCTGCCTTTTACCTGTACTTTTCCAAGATAACGCAAATGAAAATTTTCAGGATGATCTATGTGCTGTAAAGTTTTTTCACTTAATAAAATATTCGCCTTATAATGTTTTGTAAGACTTTCAATGCGTGATGCTGTGTTCACTGTATCAGAAATTGTAGTTGCATCAAGCCGCTCTTTATCGCCTGTAATACCCATTACCAAAGGGCCAGTGTGCATTCCAATACCCATTTTAATAGTTGGTAAATTTTTCGCTTTTTGCATGATATTAAATGCCTGGATATTTCGTTGCATTTCTATTGCAGCAATTAAAGATGCTTCAGCACTTTCAGGAAAAAGCGCCATGATAGCATCACCCAAATACTGATTGATAAAACCTTTATTATTTCGAATGATGGGTCCCATGCGCTCATTATAAGAGCTGACAAATTGAAAATTTTCTTCCGGTGTCATTTGCTCCGACAACGAAGTATAGTCCCGTATATCCGTAAAAAGAACAGTAACATTTTTTTCAACCTGGTCGCCCAATTTTACATCTGTTATTACTTTATAACCAAGTGAGCCAATAAATTCGTAAGGAACAAACTTTGCTGTTATTTCATACACACGGCGCATGGCTTCTTCTCTTTCGCGTACTTCACGAATATTTTTTTCATACAACAATGCACTTTCAATAGCAGATGAAGATTGCAACGCAAGCGTAGTTAAAAATTTAAGATCTGATGCTGCATATTGCGCAGGTTCATCACCAGCTAAAATAATTGCACCCATTATTCTGTGCTTTACTTTCAGCGCGGCATATACAATTGATTGAATTTGTTCATCAATTATTTCGACTTCTTTTAATGAAGACAGATCGCTCATTATTTCTGACTGCCCGCTTAAACCAATTTTAAGCAACACGTCAGCATGATTTACTAAATTTTTTTTATGGAATAAAGCTTCGCCTGCCATTGCAGGTATTTGTAATTGCTTACTGTTTTCATCCCACAACACAACTACACCGCTAATTGCATGAATAAGATGCATTGCTTCATCAACTGCTATTTGTGCAATAGATACAGGATCGATTGCCTGCGCTAACTTATCAGAAAAATTAAAAACCATGTTTACTTCCTGGTAAAGCGTTAGCACTTCATTACCTAAATTTTTTCTTTCAAATTCTTTTTGTAAAAGCAGCGTAAGCAACGAAGCAACATGAATTGATTTTTCATCGCCCTTTACCCAGCCAACAACATCCTCCTGCAGTTTTATAGGATGTTCGTGCTGCGTTAATATTTGCGCATTGCCCAACAAGTAATTGTGTTTTTCATCGGTAACGCTTATGTGTGCTTTCATCTCATTAATTAATGAATGCACTAATGCTTCTGTTTTATTTTTTTTAGACAGCGTACTTCTGAGCGTTACCCTCGACATATTTTTCTTGAAAAGATGGTTACGGATATTATTGTAAACCCAATACTTCTTTTGCTTTATTTAAGATCGCTTCGGGATCGAAAGGTTTTGTCATATAAACATCTGCGCCAACCTCCTGACCTTTTTGCCGGTCTAACTCCTGGCCTTTTGCAGTAAGCAAAACAATAAACACATCATTCAGCACCAATTCTTTTTTTACTTTTCTGCATACTTCCATGCCGTTCATCTTTGGCATCATCACATCAAGAAAAACCAGTTGCGGGTTTTCTTCCTGAATAATCTCAAGCGCAATCTCACCGTTTTCTGCAGTTAAAAATTCCACGCCTTCATCTTCTAATTCTTCAAGCGTTTGTTCAATCAGCATTCTTATGTGCGGTTCATCATCAACAATTAAAATTTTTTGTTCCATTTAGTAGCCTTGATTTTATGTTCAAAATATTTTGACAACTCCTGTTTAATGAATTTTCATTCATTTATGTTTACTGATAGATTAAAAACAACACATTTTCTAATCCTTTTTCAAAACGCAAGCTTTGAACGATCTCATTTTTATCTGACAAAACAGAATTAAGAATGATAATATCCGGCTGCGCAGAAATTGCTTTTTCAATTAATTCTTTTCCGTCTGATTCTACAACAACATAACCTTTTGTTTGCAACACTTCGGTTAACGAACGCACTGCAGAAGTATCTTCATCCACCACCATTACTTTCTTTCTCGACTTACCCTGCTCTAATAAATTGCCTACTTCTTCAAACAATTTTGCCGTATCAATTGGCTTGGTAAGATAACGGTCAACACCAATTCTAAAACCCCGTGCTTTATCCTGCACAATAGATAAAATGATGATTGGAATATCCATTGTTTGCGGATCGTTCTTTAAAATTGCGGCAACATCAAAGCCATTTATTTCCGGCATCATCACATCAAGAATAATTAAATCAGGCCGGTTCTTGCGAATGCTGTCGAGAGCCAGTTTTCCATCTTTTGCTTCTTCCACCAAATAACCTGCATCGCTTAATTCCTGCTGTAATAATGAACGAATAGAATCGTCATCATCCACAACTAATATTGTTGCATTCTTTCCATTCATTTTTAATTTTGAAAAAACCATTTGCTCTTTCAATTGCTTCATCAATTCATTCAAATGAATTGGCGTTTCCCTGTTTTTTTGTACTGATGCAATGAGTGGTAATGCAAATGAAAATGTGCTTCCTTTGCCCGGTTCGCTTTCAACCCAAATGCGACCGCCATGATGTTCTACAATTTCTTTACAAATAGGCAAGCCCAAGCCTGTGCCCTTTGGCTTATCGGTTAATGTATCGCCGCCCACTTGTTTAAACTGCTCGAATACGGCGCCGTAATCTTCTTTTGCAATGCCAATTCCTGTATCGGTTATGCTTACAATTGCTTCACCATCTTTTTGAAATAATTTACACGTAACAGAACCTTCGTCTGTAAATTTTACTGCATTGGAGAAAAGATTAATTACAACTTGTATAAGCTTGTCTGTATCGCCAATAATATCCGGGATAGTTTCATCAATATTTTTTATAAGCTTAATATCTTTTTGTTCGAACAAAGCTGTTGTTGCAGCAACAGCTCTTTCAATTACTTCAGCCAGCGAAACATTTTCCTGGTTCCATTCCATTTTGCCTGCTTCAATTTTAGCAAGATCGAGTACATCGTTTATCAGATGTGTTAAGCGTTCGCCCTCAGAAATAACAACATTCAAATTTTCTGAAACCTGGTCTGTCGTTTTTTTAAGTTTAAGATCTGAAGGGTCTAGCGTTGTAAAAATTTTTTCTTCCAATCGCTTCTTAATAATTTTTGCAAAACCCAACACTGAAGTAAGCGGCGTTCTTAACTCATGACTAACGGTTGAAAGGAATGCGCTCTTTGCCTCATTCGCTTTTTCTGCCGTTTTACTTGCCAACTCCGCTTCCTGTTTTGCATGCTGTACTTCTTCAAACAAAGTAGCATTGCGCAAAGCAACGCCAACAGATGATGCAATTGTTGAAAGCACTCTCAAATCATTTTCATTATACATGTTTTCATGTTCAGTACTTTGAACGCTTAGCACGCCAATAATTTGATCGCCTACAGGAATTGGCACTCCGAGATATGAAGAAGCCGGAACACCAACGCGCTTCACACCAAGTTGCGCCGTTTGTTCTTTTACATCTTTATTAATAAGTAACGGTTCTTTTGTAAGAATAATTTTTGACGTAAGCCCTTCACCTAATTTCATCGGTCTTAGTTCATCACCTGACTGGTATGGAAAGTCTATAACGTTGGTTTTTTGATTGAGTATTGCGAGGTAAACAATGTTTGCTTTAAACAAATTCTTCATCTGGTCGCCCACCAGTTGAATTAATTCATCGGGATTTAATTGAGAAGCTAATGCCTTGCTTACATTATTTACTGTAGCTAATTCACTCGCTCTTTGTTTTGCATCTGCAAGCAAGTGTGTCGTTTCATCAAACAATCTTGCATTTTCCAAAGCCACTGTCATGCTGTTTGCCAATGTTTCAAGTAAGCGAATATCAGACTTGTTAAATGCATGTTCAGTATCTATGTTTTGAATGCTTACATAACCTCTAACTTCATTTGCAGAAAGCAGTGGAACAAACAAAAGTGATTTAGGCATCTTGGTATTTCCAAGTGCTGTTATTCCAAATTTATTTTTTGCGTCTTCTTCTGTTTCAATGTCAATGATCTGTCGCTTATCAATCAGCTGTTGGCGCATGCCTGTAATGGGTCTTGAAGGCAATTCAAATTTTTCACCGTTCTCAAAAACATAATTAAAATGCTCTGTCTTTGTTGCAAGATCAAAACTGGCAATAATTACACCTTGTGCACTAAACAATTCACGTAAACGATCACCCACCAGATCATAAATTCCCTGTGTATCTATTTCTCTCACCAATCCATCCTGCACACTGTTAATAACAGCTAACTCAGCGGTACGCTGTTCTGTTTCTTTTAGTAAGCGATTAGTTTCATCAAAAAGCCTTGCATTTTCAAGCGCCACACTCATGCTGTTGGCTAATGTTTCAAGCAATTTTACATCAGACTCGCTGAATGCATTTTCATTATCAACATTCTGAAGGCTTATATAACTTTTCACTTTATCACCAATAATAAGCGGCACAAATAATAACGATTTCGGATGTTCAGTGCCCGGTGCAACCGTCATTCCGAATTTTGCTGCAGCTTCATTATAGTTGTTGTTGATAAGAATTTTTTCTTTCGTGTTGATGAGATACTCTCTCACTTTATCATACGGTCTTGGGTCTAAATAAAATCGCTTGCCTTTTTCAATCGCATAATTAAAATATTCTTTCTTTTCTTCTGCGTTGAAAGTGGCTATCACAACGACCTGTGCATTAAATACGTCTCTTATCCGGTCACCCACTAAATCATAAATTGATTGCATATTCATTTCGCTTACCAACGCTTCCTGCACGCTGTTGATAACGGCGAGTTCTGCAACACGCTGACTTAATTGTGCGGTTCTGTCGTTTACTATTTTTTCAAGCTCACGATGTTTTTCTTCTAACTTTTTGGTTCGTGAACTTATTAAAAGATAAATAATGAAAATGACGATTAAAACATATAATAAATAAGCCCACCATGTGCTGTACCACGGTGATAAAATGGTAAATGAATAAACTGATTCATCACTTATGGTATGATATAAATTTTTTGCGCGAACATGAAATGTATATTTTCCTGCAGCGAGATTAGTGTATTCTTTATACGTGTTGCTTCCCCAATCGCTCCAACCTTTTTCAAAACCTTCGAGCCAGGTTTGATATTGCGTTTTATTTTCCTGTTCATAAAAAGGTGCAGCATATTCAAAGCGCAATGAATTACTGCTATGTTTTATTTCAGGAGATTTATCAGCAACTAAAGCAGGATTTAGTTTTTGTTTATCAGCAGCGATACCTGTAATTAAAACTTTATAAGACTGATCAACATTGCTTTTTATTTTTTCATCATATCGTATCAAGCCTTCATTCCCTGTTAACCAAGCAATACCATTTGCATCAGGATAAATAGTAGTGTTTGCTGAAACACGATCAATAACAGGCAACAGAGAATTTGAATCTAATGCGTAATTGCCATCACCCTTAGGCGTTGCAATAATAAGTTTAAAGTTATCTGTAACGCCTACAATCAACCATAACTTTCCTGTACTATCTGCAATCCCTGAAAAATCGGGTAAGTTATTAAAGTGAGCTCTTTCGAACTTTTTTGTTTGGTTATTAAATGTAAAAGTTGCAGAATCGCCTTTGAGAAAATAAATTTTATGATTCAGCGCAAACGTATAGCCAACAGGAAAATCTAAATTGTTTTCAGGACCAAAATTTTCAACACGCGTATTTGCCATATCAACTTTGCCCTGTGCATCGAATGCCGGAATGATATGATATGGAGCTCCATTATTAGAGCATGACCATACGCTACCATTATCTTCTTCGGCAAAGAAGTACATCTCTTCTTTTATCTGTGGCAAATAGCCAAGATATTGCCAGCCGCCTGGTTTGGAAGCATCACGTGAAAATAAACAAACACCAAAAGGTGAAGCGCCATATAACAGATCGGGATGTTTTTTGGAAAGTAAAAGTCCTGAGAGTTTTAAATTGCTGTTAACCGATGGTTGAACTAAAATAGTTTTGCCATTTTTAATTGCATATAAACCGGTGCCGGGTACAAGTAACGAATTTCCATCTGTAACAAGCACGAATATCTGGTCGCGCGGCACAATCGTATTCACTTCGAATTTTGAAGTTGCAGGATTGAATTTTAATAAACCATTGCTTGTACCTAAATAAAAAGAACCATCGGGCAATTTGGCTATAGCAGTAGGCGTTGCAATAATGCCGCTTTGCGCATTGAAAGCAGTAAAGGGTGAATTGATATTTACTTTTGCAATTCCATTGTCAAGCGCCAGCCAAAGATTATCTTTTGAATCTGCATAAATTCCAGAAACTACATTGCCGGGTAATCCTGAAGTTGAATTAATAACCTGAACAATTTTTCCCTGCGGATTCATTATCACCAATCCAGCGCCCAGAAAAGAAAATGCATAATTTCCGTTAATAAGAATGCCTTTATACAGCCGGTACAGATTTGCGTAACTATCAACTTCCGTTTTAAAAGGTTTGAAATTTTTTCCATCAAATAAAAAAAGACCATTTGTAAAGGCGCCGCAGAGATATAGTTTTTGTGCCGAAACATTTTTTTGTGCACTATCATTTATATAAGGCAGCATGACCTGCATGCGATCAGCACCCAAAAATTCACTTCCCGGAATAAGGGTAAGCGAATCATTCACCAATTTTAAAAGACCAACGCCCTGTTCATGCACATACAACACATTATCTAAATAAAAACTGTACATGAAATGCGTTGATGGTTCCCATGTTTTTACATTCCATGTTTCGTTATTGCCTGCATTATTTTTTGTTAATCGAAATAATCTTTCTCTTGCCTGGAAATAAATGCCGTTATCCGTAGCATGTACGGACCATATATCAGAGAAATCACGTTTATCTTTTGGTATAAATTGTATAAGCGAATGCTCATAGGTTTTACCGACACTGTCTTTATCCAGATAACCAAAATCAACAGAGCCGCCATAATAAATAGTTCCGTTTCTATCCTTATCCACACTGCGGCAAATGATCGATGTTGCAGGCGATGAAATTCTTTGCCATCTTACACCATCGTATTGTAAAAGGTTAGAGCCGGTATTTGATTGCCCAAAATACATAACGCCATCATTACCTTGTATTACACTCCAGTTAATGGGCGAACCGTTATATATTTTGGCAGTATAGCTTGTAACAAAAGGCAAACCTTTTTCCGATTCGTTTTGTGCAAGCCCCTGCAAAGAAGTAACCATTAATATACCGAGCAACGCGGTGAAACAAAAAGTTTTTTTGTTTCTCATAATGCAGATTTTTTTGTGAGCATACAATCAATAATTATTATAAAGGAATGCTTGTTTGATGCGTTAATAAGTTCTCATTTAATACAGAAATTCAGCAGTTAAATATTTGAGTAAATATAATGTAATTGTGTGAACAAGAATTTTATAGCATTTATCGTATGTTAGAAGTTTCTGCGGATCGCAAACAGTAAGTTCCGGTTCACACAACAGGTAATTGAATGATGAATTCCGTGCCTTCGCCCTCCTTGCTTTCAACTTTTATATTCCCTTTATGTTCTTTTGTAATGATGTCATAGCTCAGGCTTAATCCTAAGCCCGTTCCTTCGCCCGTTGGTTTTGTAGTGAAGAATGGTTGGAAAATTTTATCAATAATATTTTGCGGAATGCCGTTGCCATTATCACTTACTGTTATTTCAATCACCTCACCGCCTGCAGGAAAATCGTAACGTTTTGTTGTAACAGAAACAACAGGTTTGTATTCAGTGTTGAGTTTTGAACCTTGCGCTTTAAATTTTTCATTCACTGCATAAAAGGCATTGTTGAACAGATTTAGTAATACCCTTCCCATATCCTGCGCAACTATACTTATCTTCCCAATACTTTCATCAAAATCCGTTTTAAAATCTGCATTAAAACTTTTGTCTTTTGCACGCAAGCCGTGAAAACTTAAACGTATGTATTCATCACATAAAGCATTAATATCTGTTGGTTCTTTTTGCCCGGTATTTTTTCTTGAATGCTGCAACATGCCTTTTACAATTGCATCTGCTCTTTTGCCATGATGATTTATTTTTTCTTCGTTGCCTTCAATATTTTTTGCCAGCGTTTTTACTTCATCCAGGTTGCCTTTATCAATCTCTTCAAGCATTTCAGCAATTATTTCTTTATTTATTTCAGAAAAATTATTTACAAAATTTAGTGGATTTTGTATTTCATGTGCAATGCCGGCGGTAAGCTCACCAAGACTTGCCATTTTCTCACTGTGTATTAATTGCGCTTGTGTTGATTTTAATTCTGACAGCGTTGTTTCTGCTTTTTCTCTTTGCTCATCTGTTTCTTTTTTTTGTTTTTGTAAAAGTGTATATGCTTTTTGCCTGTGCCTGTTATTTTTAAATTGGATGGATGCAATTATAATAACTGCCAGCACAACAATACCAAGGGCAGTAATTATAAAATATTGCTGGTTCTTTATGCGCTTTGCGTCTGCATCTCTTTTATCTTGTTCTGCTTTTGCAAGCTGTTGTTTTTTTGCAAAATCATAATTTAATGTAAGCTCTGTTGCTTTCTTTATGTTTTCGCGTGCTGTTGTTGAATCGGAAATTTTTGTAGCAATTTTATAAGTGGCCAAAGCCTTATTAAAGTCACCGGTTTTTTCATAGCATTCAGAGAGATCGAGATAACTCTTGCCAACCTCTTCATCATAAATATCAGATGCGGCTAAGGAATGAAAAGCTTTTTCAAGATATGGAATTGCTTCTTTGTATTTCTTTGCAACTTTGAGTATAAAACCCATGCTGCGGTAAACCTGGTATATGTTATATGGTTGATTGGATAAATCTGCAACAACTATTGCCTGCCTGTTTAAATTTTCCGCAGCTTCAAATTTATTTTCAAATGCCAATGCTTCTGCAGCTCTTGCCAAACTGCTTGCTTCTATTCCTTTATCGCCAATTTCTTTGCCTAATGCAGATGCCTGCATGGCAAAATCGTATTCCTTGTCATAATCCTTCATATCTTCATATACAGTGGCAATGTTGGCGTATGCATAGGCGAGCACATTTTTTAAGCCTAACTTTTTACCAAGCTCAATTGCTTTTAAGTAAGACTGTTCTGCTCTTTTTTGATCATTCAAACTATTATAAGTAATAGCTATGTTCACATAAACATATGCTTCACTTTCTTCGTCTTTTTGATTTTCAGCAATGTTTAGTGCTTTCTGAAAATTAATGAGTGCCTGTGCATAATTTGATTGTTGCTGGTATGCAATGGCATTATTTTGATATATGGTTCCAAGTAAGGTTTTATCATTTTGCCGGCTGATAATATCAATTGCAGTTTGATATAAAGAATGTGATGAATCGAATTTGTTCTGCATTGAATACATCATGCCGTAAGTGCTGAACATGTTGCCAAGCGTTAATGAATCGTTCACTTTTGAAAGGATCATTTTACATGTATCCAAATTTTTTTCAGCTGCCTCGTAATCTCCCGAAAAACAGTAATTGCCAGCCAATCTAATTCTTGCTTTCGCTTCTCCAATCTTATAATTTATTTCCTTTGCTTCGTTAATAATTTCATTGCCAAAAGCAATTCCGGAATCAAGATTATCATTAGCTAAAATTCTAAGTTTTTCAATCTTTAAATTAATTCTTTGGGTATCAGATTTTGATTTGGCAATTAAATTATCAAGGCTGTCGATTTTTTTATTTTGTGCATGTGTTTTTGAAGCGCAAAAAACTACAATCAGGATTATTAAAACTACTTTCATTAATTCGTTAAAGATGCAACAAAACTCTTATTCTAAACCGGAATTGTTGCAATAAAATTAGTTCCTTCATTTTCCTTACTCTCTGCTTTTATTGTTCCATTATGTTCTTTGGTGATAATGTCGTATGCAAGTGATAAACCTAAACCTGTTCCTTCTCCGGTTGGTTTTGTAGTGAAGAAAGGCTGAAAAATTTTGCTGATGATGTTTGCCGGAATTCCGTTGCCATTATCGCTTACTGTAATTTCAACTGCATTATTCGTTCGGTATGTTTTTACTTCAACTATTGGTTGATAGTTAGAGGCTGATAACTTTTTCTTTTCATTCACAGCGTAAAAAGCATTGTTGAATAAGTTGAGCAAAACTCTTCCAATATCTTCAGGTACAATATTTATTTTTTCAATACTGTCATCAAAATTTGTTTTCAACTCTGCAGTAAAATTTTTGTTTTTAGCAAGTAACCCGTAATAGGAGAGACGCAGGTATTCATCACACAAATTATTTATATCAGTTTCTTCTCTTTGCCCGCTGCTTTTTCTTGAATGTTGCAGCATACTTTTTACAATCGCATCTGCACGTTTTCCATGAAGCAAAATCTTTTCATTGTTTTGTTTAATATCGTTGGCGATTACTTTTATTTCATTAATATCGTTTTCATTATTCAACTCCTCAATAAGTTCATTATTCACTTCACTAAAATTATTTACAAAGTTTAACGGGTTTTGAATTTCGTGTGCAATGCCTGCAGTAAGTTCTCCCAACGAAGCCATTTTTTCACTTTGTATTAATTGAGCCTGTGTTGCTCTTAATTTTTGCAGTGTTTTTGAAACTCTTTTGTTATTTCTCCAAAGCAAAATGGCAATAACTAAAAAAGTGATTGCTGTAAAAATTACAATGAACAATTTTATGGTGCTGCGTAATTTTAATCTTGCCGTTTCTATTGCCTGCTGGCGTTGTTGTTCGCTGAATTTTAAATCCTGTACTTTTCTTAATTGCTCTGTATTAAATAAACTGTCTTTTGTTGCAATACTTAATTGCTGGTAATAAAAAGCGCTGTCAAACTGTTTTCTTTCTTTAAAAAGTTCTGTTGCAAACCCACTTATTTCCAAAACCTGTTTAAAGAATGACGCCTGCCTTGCAATGTTTAAAGCTTTTGTTGAATAGAATATTGCAGAATCAGGATCTGTTTTTTTGAGAATTTTCGACAAACCATAATAGTTTGCAATAATTACTTCATCATCCTGAACCGCAGCTGCATAAGGAATGCTAGCGCGATAATATTTCAATGCCAATGCTGAATCATTTAATCCCAAATAAATTTCTCCGTAAGTATTTAAAATAGCACCCATCATATCTTCATCGTTCAGCGTTTGTGCAAGGTTGTAAGATTGATTAATATAAAACAGTGCAGAATCATTCCTTTGCATACGCTGGTAATTAGAAGCTAAAGAATAGGCGTCGTACAAAATTGCAGCGCTGTCTTTTACTTTCTTGTCTATCTGCAATGCTTTAGAAAGATAAAATAATGCCTGTTTATAATCCTTTTCTTCTGTGTACACAGCAGAAATATTATAATAAGCAATTGAAATATTGTTCTTCTCTTTTAATTCTTCTTTTATTTTCAAATATTCAAGATAATATTCAAGTGCTTTTGCGTTATCGCCTATATGAAAGTAAACATTGCCCAAAGCGTTTATGCAAATAGCTTCACCTTTTCTATGACCAATATCTTTTGCGAGCTGCAAACCTTGCAATGCATATTTTAGCGCTGTATCGGGAGAAGAACTGAGGTATGTATAACTTAACCCCTCAAGTATATTAACGCGTTTCGGTCCATCTTCTGTAACAGCAAGCAAGTTTTTTAAACTATCTATTTCGGCAGTTTGTGCTTGTGTTAAACAGCAGATGAAAAGCAATGCAGCAAGTGTTACACATTTCATTACTTAAAAAGCGGTTTAATAAATCCTGACAATCGGTTTTAAAAGTAATTACCATATTAAAACAAGTAATGGGAATGTGTATGGACCGGAGTTTTAATGGGATGGATTGTTATTTTGCAATCATGATTTAAAACGACAATCGCACTATGTTATGAAAGCGGTAAGTTGATGGTAAACGTTGTTCTTTCACCTTCTTCACTTTCAACCCGTATTGTTCCGTTATGTTGTTGGGTGATGATATCGTAACTCAAGCTTAAACCCAATCCGGTTCCTTCACCTGTTGGTTTGGTTGTAAAGAAAGGCTGAAAAATTTTATCGGTTAAATTTTGCGGAATACCGTTGCCGTTATCACTAACGCATATCTCAATGCTTGCGATACCTGAAGGAGAGTTAATGCGTTTGGTTTGAACAGAAACCGATGGTTTATATTCCGCGTTTTGCTGCATGCTTTCAGCTTTACGCTTTTCGTTTGTTGCATAAAAAGCATTATTAAATAAGTTCAATAATACTCTTCCAATATCCTGCGCAACAATATTTATCTTACCAATTGTTTCATCAAAATCTGTTTTAAAGTCTGCGTTAAAGCTTTTGTCTTTTGCGCGCAATCCGTGATAGCTTAATCTTAAATATTCATCGCACAAGGCATTAATATCTGTTGGTTCTTTTACACCTTTTGTTTGACGTGAATGTTGCAGCATACTTTTTACAATCGTGTCTGCGCGCTTGCCGTGGTGATTAATTTTTTGTTCGTTCTCTTCAATGTTAGTTGCAATTAGTTTTACTTCACTATAATTGCCTTTATCAATTTCTTCTTTCATTTCAGCAATCATTTCTTTATTCACTTCAGAAAAATTATTAACGAAATTTAACGGGTTTTGAATTTCGTGCGCAATGCCTGCTGTAAGCTCACCAAGCGAAGCCATTTTTTCTGCGTGAATAAGCTGCGCTTGTGTTGCTTTAAGTTCTGTAAGTGTATCTTCTATTTCTTCTTTTTGTGTACCCAATAATTTTTTTGCTTTTTGTTCGCGTTTATAAGCAATAAAAAACGTAGTAGATATTGTAATGAGTGCAACAAGAAATGCAATTAAAAATATTAGCCTCATCGCATTTTTGCGGTCTTCTTTTTCTTTTTCTAATTGTTGCTGAGCCTGCTTTTTATCAAATGCCCGTTGCATTTTTGCCTGCAGTTCTTTTTGTTCCAGTTCTTTCTTTTGAAGACTGTCGCGATACATTGAATACAGCTTATAATTTTCGTAAGCGCCTTTATAATTGCCGCGTATGCTGTCGATGGCAGAAAGATTATAATATCCACCTTTCACCTCATCAATGTCACCCATCGATTTTGCTTTTGCTACCGTTTTATTTACTGCTTTAAATATGGAATCAAGATTGCCGGGCAAATCTTTCAGAAAGAAGTTTGAAGAGTCGAAATGTGTGTTGTATTTTTTTCCCTTGGCATATTGCTGAACCGATTTAAGAATTTCTTTTTGAAGTGAATCTACATTGATCTGGCTAAAAGTTTTAAATGAAAAGCCGCATGCAATTATAAGTACAAGTATAAAGTATAGTCGTTTCATTTGTTTGAACCGCGATTATAAGATTTATCTGACAGCAGATTAAATATTATGCAGGTAAATTAATTATAAATGTTGAACCTTCACCTTCTTTGCTCTCCACTTTAATAGTTCCATTATGTTCTTTGGTGATGATATCATAAGCTAAACTTAAACCTAAACCAGTGCCTTGTCCTGTTGGTTTTGTTGTAAAGAATGGCTGAAAGATTTTATCAATAATGCTTTGTGGGATACCGCTGCCATTATCTGCAACTTTTATTTCAACAGCAGCCCTCGTCCCCTGAAGGGGAGTTATTCGACGAGTGCTTACAGAAACAAGCGGCTTCCATTGT
>DASZUY010000110.1:0-8437 GCA_035547495.1 Parafilimonas sp.
TTTAGCACGCACTTTATCATCTTCATTAATTATTTCTGCGATAATATCTCTTGCGCCTTGCAATGCAGCATCAACATCTTTTACATTATCGCTGATACATTTTGCAGCTTCTTCAGCAAGGTCAATGTTCATTTGTTGCAATATCAATTGCGCTAAAGGTTCAAGACCATTTTCTCTTGCAGTTTGCGCTTTTGTTTTGCGTTTAGGTTTGTAAGGAAGATAGATGTCCTCTAATTCTGTAAGTGTTGTTGCTTTATTTATTTTATCCTGCAAAGCATCGGTCATTTTACCTTGTTCGGTAATTGTTTTTTCGATGAACGTTTTGCGTTCTGTAAATTCTTTTAGCGTTTTTGCTGCATCCTGTATCTGCTGAATCTGCACTTCATCTAATCCACCGGTTTTATCTTTTCTATATCGTGCAATAAACGGAATGGTTGCGCCATCTGCAAAAAGATCAAGTACTGCTTCAACCTGTGCAGGGCGTATACGTAATGTTGATGCAATTTGCTGACTGAATTCTTTCATCACTTATCAATTTAATTTTCGGGGCGGCGAATATATAAGAGAATATAAAAAGAAAAATTTTGAATTATAAATGTGCACATTGATTGCACATTTTGTTGCTGCCATCATAGCTTCTATCTTTATTCTTATAATGAAAACTACAACGAATATTTGCCGCATTTTGTTAGGATCTCTTTATCTTGTTTTCGGATTAGATTTTTATTTTCATTTTATTCCCTATCAGCCCAATCATACAGGCGCTGCAGCGGAATTTAAAAACGGGCTAATAGCAGCGGGATATTTTTACCCGATGATGAAATTTCTTCAAATATTCGGTGGGATATCGCTTATCATAAACAGGTATGCACCCTTTTCTGCGGTTGTATTGTTCCCGGTGAGTGTGAATGTATTTTTATTTCATACCATCTTAGTTCCATCGGGTTGGTTTATGGGCGTTTTACTGCTTGGTCCGAATCTTTTCTTAGGTTATGCTTACCGGAAATATTACAGTAAAATGTTTGTGAAGAAAGCAACCGTATAAAAGTTGAATATGGAAAACAGATGCGGCGAAGTTGCAGGTTGGTGAAAACTTCGCCGGCATATCTGAATGCTTTTACGGATAATAAAAGAAAGATTGAAAAACGTTGCTAGGTATGGCTGATATCTGTAACAATGAACGGGCACACTTTACAGGCGTCGGCGCCGGTTTGATTAAACCATCTGCATTGCGATCTTATAGAACATTGTGGCAATAAAAAATCTTCCTGCGATTTGGCTTCAATTAAATCTTCCATGTAAGTAAGTGCGCGGTCAATAACACCACAGCGCGAGCCGGTCCACTGAAGGCATCCGCTTTTTGCACATTTACCAGCAAATCTCAAACGCTTTTCAGGACTACCGGCTTTAACTGCGATCTCTACGAATTCATCTGTAACCGGCATAGGTGTTTCAAGGAGTGCAACGGTTTTATTACTTTGAACAACGCCTAACAATAAAGCACCGGAATGGCATGTTGCGCTTGGGCAGATTTTATTTTCGCTGTCACATGGCATATTTTTCTGCGTTAATGGTTTTTGCCAAGCCTTCAAGATTGTCTATTTCATTATCGAGAATTGGCCGGAGAATAAAGCCCCACCACCAGCGCGGATGTAACAAAATAACACCGTTGTTAAATGGTGCGCGTGAATTGTAATCATCATCGGGGTTTGGATAATAAGCAGCGAGTTCGTTCATAACTGCTTTTTGAATAGCTGCCTGTATCCTGTTTCGTGCATCTTCACTTAATTGGATACCGTTCAGCGATACATGAAAGTCGCCTTCGTTTTTTCTGGTTGGCATAATTTTAAATTTTATTGCTTACTCTTAAGAGGATTTTCAGCTAACTCCGGAAGCTTAATATTTGTGCATGCAGTCATGCAGTTAACTTCTAACCAAATTTAAAAATCGTAGTGGCGCATCAAATCATTTTTTCGTAAAGCGCATTTCACGTACAGTTATCTTTTTATCATATCAATTATGAATCTTGAAATGCGGTGCGGAACTGGAATGGAAATGCCACAGGTTAAATGAATTATTTTTTCGCTATGGTTGATGGTTGAAAAATAATTGCAGTTGAGTAGATAAAATTTATTAAGCCTGATAAAATTTTCATGCGGCAATAGAACCAATAATTCTTTTATGGTGCAATGCTTTATCATCCACTTGGTTTGATTATTAATTTTTACCAGGGATTTTATATAATGGTCTGCACTTATTACAAACACAATATCGTTCGCGCTAACCCATATATAAGAATATCTTTTTAATTCAAAACGGATGAGGTTTGTTTTTGTAGTTGCTGCATCAGCATCGTTGGTCAGCTTTAAAAGATCTGTATTTTTAAAATCACTTACAGCAGAAGTTTTATGTATGACACTTTTCATAAGTTATAACCAGTGAAGAAATTCCAGGTGTTGTAAAACGGGGGGTGCTGTCTGCTATAAATTTACGCCAAACTATTTTCGTTTCAAATATCTTATTGCCGATTACTTAATTTAATCGGGAAAAGTAGTTGTGCAGAAACAACGGAATTTAAAAAGCGTAAAGAAATTATGCTTATTAATGCAGATTGATTTTGTATGGCTGGTTGTTCTGGCAGGAAATCAATTGTTAACACTGATTAGCGTTAAGACTGCAATCAAAACACGTTAATTATTTTTCTTTTACATTCTGCGGCGAAGACGGTTAACTTTTATCGCCTACAACTTTATATACTACACCTTTGTATCCGTTATCTGTGTTAAGCACACCCATAACATAAAGCTCGTTGTGCTCATCTATATTGCAGCTAAAGATTAAGAAAGGGTCTGATGGCTTATTCAATATTTTTACAGCTTGCCTTGTCCATATTCCTTGCTCATTTTTAGTAAGGGAAAAAATGCTGCCGCCAAAATCTGCAAACACATATTTATTTTTTAGCAACGGAATTGAATCTCCGTAATAAAAATTTCCTCCAATAACACAAATGCCAACTTTGTGGCTGTATGAATTAATGGGTGCAGTAAAACTTTTTATATCAGCTGTGCTGTTGGGTACAACCAGGCTGTCGCCTTCTTTTACAGGCCAGCCATAGTTTGCTCCTTTATTAATAATATCAACTTCTTCTGCTGTTACATCTCCCACTTCTCCTCCAATTAAAATATGTGATTGCGGGTCAAAAGAAAAACGCCAAAACCTTCTTAACCCGTAAGCCCATATTTCAGGTCTTGCATTTTTAACACCCACAAAAGGATTATCGGGTGGAATGCCATAAGGTTTTTTATTTACATCAATGCGCAGCACTTTACCAAGCAGAGAATTTAAGTTCTGCGCCTGTCGCTCCTTTAAAGGCGTGTGATTATCGCCCATTGAAACATATAAATATCCATCGGGGCCAAATGCAATTTCACAGGCATCATCATCAACGCCATGTCCTTCAAATTCTAATATCCTGCGTTCACTTGAAACGTTCACACTGTCTGCATTTGAGTTGCTTACGGTAAATTCAGATATTACCAATTTGCAATCATTAGAATCGGATGCTGGTGTAGGGGCATTATAGCTTACATAAATTTTTTTATTGGTTGCAAATTGCGGATGAAAAGCAAAACCAAACATTGCCCTTACCTGTGCTGAAGTATCTCTTTGCTCCAGTTTATTGGTTATGTTCAGAAAAGGTTTTGATTGCAATGAACCATCTTTTAATATCCAAATTTTTCCGCTTAAGTCGGCTAAAAATAAGCGGTGTGAACTATCTGGAGATGCGCTTATTTGCACGGGCATATTGATGGCTGAAGTGATAAGTTCCAGTTTTACGCCAACAGAATCTGAAGCTTCTGAAATGTTTTGTTTTTGATTTTTTTGAACGGATGAATTGCAAGCAGCGCACAATATGAACAGATAAACCAGGCAAAAATATCTCATGAGTAATTTTGGTGAATGACGGCTAAGATATAAGTAAATACTGAGACGCGCTTATTTATGTGGAGCGTTAGATAAGAATTTCATGATCCTATAAAATTTCTAACGGATGAATCTCGGTTGGATTAGTGTTAGTTACGCCAGGCAATCTAAAATTTTCTTTTAAATACTATAGCGAGCCACGATCCAATTTTTTCTCATTAGGATAATGTAATTTCTGTTTTTAAGTTATTCCTTTTTTCTGTTACGATTATCGGTTTATTCTATAAATTTAGGTTTTTGAAATTTTTTATTCCCGAACTTTTAGGGTAAGGTATTTAAATTTCTCTTTTCAATTTTCAACAATTATAAGCGATTAAATTATGAAAGAATACTCCGCAAAGTGTAAAGAACAATTTTGTGGAACAGATTTTTTCTGCTTATGAGATATGTTTTACCGATCATTTGTTTTTGCATTTGCTTTTGCAAAAAATCAAAAGCTCAATTGTGGTCCGGCAGTTTGGGTCCGCCTATAATAAGCATCACTTTTGGCGATGGATATAACACACCGCTTGCTGATAATTTTACTTCCTATGAAAACGGTGGTATGTGTCCGCAGCCAGGTCAATATGGAATTGGAAGCAAGAGCTTCGGATGTAGTGATGAAAATGGTGTTTCACGCAATTGGTTAAGAATTATCGGAGACCATTACTTTCCCGGCGATGTGGCCGCAAACTTTATGATGATAAATGCAGAAGGTACACCTGGAACTGTTTTTTTAGATACTGCAAGAGAGTTGTGTGGCAATGCTACTTACCAGTTTGCTGCATGGATCACTAATGTATTACAGGCGAGTTCATGTAATGGCAGCCCTGAATTACCCAATCTTTCTTTTAATGTAACTACGCTTTCAGGCACGCTCGTGGCCACTTACAGTACGGGCGATATTCCAATTAAACCATCAAAAGAATGGGATCAATATGGGTTTACCTTCAAAACACCTGCGGATGCTGATGCAGTTGTGGTTACGATCACCATAAGTCCTCATAACAGGTGTGGTAGTGTTTTTGCCATTGATGATATTACATTAAATGAATGTGGTCCAAAAATCGTTTCTACCATTAACGGCAGCACAGACCCACTGAATGTATGCGCTAATTATACCAACAAATTAACTTTGGAAACTATCTATGGCGCTGGTTATTCTGATCCTGTTCTGCAATGGCAAAGCAGTTCAGATTCCGGTACAACATGGAACAATATTACAGGAGCTACTTCATCTTCCTATATAGTCCCTCACAGGCAACCGGGCACTATACTGTACCGAACGGTGATAGCCGAGCGACCCAATATCAATTCTCCCAATTGCTGGACGATCTCGAATGTTATCTATACAAGCGTTCATCCCCAGGCAGCACATCTTGCTCCGCAAGATTTTATGGGTTGTACTTCAAAAGACTTAATCATGCCAAAGCCCGATCCGCTTGCAGATAGTATAGAATGGAGTGGTCCCAATGGATATTTCTCCACGAACATAAATGCTGTTCTGCCCAACGTTCAATACAGAGATACGGGTCTGTATAAACGGAAGGAATTCTTTAATTATGGATGTTTATCGCTTGATAGTTTTTATTTGAAAATATTTCCCGGTACAACGCTCACTACACAACCTCCAAATCCTATTTGCGCGGGAATGAGTGAAACGCTTTACGCCTCGGGAACGGGCGGTGGCAAATATAAATGGGTACCATCCACAGGCCTTTCCAGCGATACGATTGCAAACCCTGTAGTAACACCTGCAGGGCCGATTGAATACGAATTATATTATACTAATTCTTACGGCTGTCAGGATTCTGCTTACTTCGATTTACGAGTATTTAAAAACCCAAAAGTATATGCCGGCCCCAATAAACTAATCCTTAAAGGCGATTCTGCTATTTTGAACGGTTCAGTTGAAGGTTCCGATATTAAATACTACTGGTCACCTCCTGTTTTTATGAATGATAGCAGCACGCTAACACCAATCGTTAATCCTGCATATGATGTTCTTTATACTTTGCATGTTGTTTCCACCGTCGGATGCGGAGAGGTTACTGCAAGTACAGAAGTAAAAGTATACGATGATATCTACATTCCTAATGCTTTTACACCTAATGGAGATGGTATAAATGACAAATTCCATGTATTAGCATTGACTGAATACAAATTCGTGGCGTTTATAATTTATGATGGTTGGGGTGGCATTGTTTTTAAAGCAAAAAGCATAAGTGACGGCTGGGATGGAACATTTAATTCTATGCCGCTGCCTATGGGAATATATGTGTATTACCTGAAATTGAAAAGTAACGCCGGTAATGAAATATTTAAAAAGGGTACTGTTTTATTAATGCGGTAAGGTTTATTTATTAGTAGCTAAATGTTCCAATGTCATTAATGAAAAATAACAACATTATTCATATTAGCAAATTGCGACATGGCAATAGCTGACAATATCTATCGAAACAAGATTAAACGGTTTACCATCAAATTCATTTACGTTATATAGTAAATCTGCATAACTGCCTGTCAATTGTAAGATCATCTGCCACACATCAATATTTATATGCAGCGTTTCTAACTTTCCAGTTTCTTAGATTGGGTCACAGCTGCAATTTCGTAACCGCCTCTGCTAAATCAACAAGATTATTTTGGTATTCTTTTAAGAACAATATAGAGTTATTATGCAATTAACAGGTTGCTACAGAAATTTCAAGTCGCTATTAATTTACTGCACTTTAGCATTCACAGAACAGAACTCTCCACCAATAGGTGAAGGTCCAAGTATTTCGGGTGTTATTTGGAAGTTGCCCGCAGCTTTCGGTGTGCCATGCCCTTGTAATCTTATCATTTGTTCACCCAATGCACTAAATTTTCCTAAACCATAAAATGTCATTCCATTTACAGATCTTGTTCCAATCGACCAATTTCCATAGTCAGTTACATAAACTTCTACATCAAAATAATCATACTGTGGGTTTAGGGGTACACCAACTCTAAAAAAAGAGCTACTGAAAGGCGCATAAGCGCAATACGTGGTAGTTTGTCCGCCAACTGATTCTAACACGTAAGTACCAAATGGCTGGTTATTCGTAACCGGAACATTAAAAGAGCATTCTGACGCGCCTGCAGTGACTGTAAAATATTGAAATCCCACATCGCCAATATTTCCTGACGCCTGTAATGTTACCTGTTGGCTGCCAGTTGTGTCAAATGTTCCCGATGCTGAAAAACTGATACCATCAACGGTATCTGTAATAATATTGTATGTGCCTACGCTTGTTACCGTTACATTCAATAACACTTTGTTTAAACCAGAGGTACCTCCTTGCTGTACATAATTTCCTTTTATATCAGGATTCGAGCAATCGGTTGGCTCTCCCGCTAAACTAAAAACTGCTTTCGGCGCCTCCTGCACATTTATAGCAAAATAACAACCATTTGTGCCGGGTATTTGTATAGTGAATACACCTGTTGTATCAGGCACACCACTTCCTGCTAAAACAATTACCTGGCGTCCTGTATCTGAAAAAGTGCCGGAAGTAGAAAATAAAAGTCCATCTGCTACATTGGTTGCAATGTTATAACTTCCGAGTCTTGTTACGTCAACCAACAATGTGACAGTATTGCCAGCATCAAGCGTATCACCTACATAATAGTTACCTGCTATAACAGGACTGGTGCAACTGTCTGGTGAACCAACAAAAACATAACCCGAACTGCCACCACCACCTTCATAACTATATTCCTTTATACACGTAGTAAAGATGGCAATGCAGGCAATAAGTATAAGAAGAGGTAGCAAACCAATGAATCGTTTCATATAAAATGTGCTTCAGCAGTAATATTTTTAAAACTACAACTTGCAGGTGAATAAACGCAATTCTTCTATCGCAATTCTTCCAATGTCCTTACTCAGCCGGGGGGCAACGCTAATAGATATTCTGAAGAAGGAAAGTCTATTTCTTATACTACCTGCATTAGTATTAGTTATAAACAAACGATAAAAATACTATGTCAACTTTGTGTATCCTTAATGCTATGTAAACATGTAGATAAACCTCCTCTTAGCCTATTGTAATTTGTTTCACATTTTCTTTATGGCTATACTACATAACCTTATAAAGATTTCTTTTTAATATAAATGTTTTAGCCCGGTTTTTGCTAATTGCAGGCAGTCAAAAATTTATACCTCCTTACTTTATGAAAACAAGAAATTTAATTGCAACAGCAATTGTTGCTGCTATTTTTTTTAACGCCTGCAAAAAAGAAAATATAAGTCCTGTCGCAACTGCTGTCGATGCTTCAAACGTTGATGATTGTTACACTGAAACCGGGCTTACTGTTCAAAAGCCTGTCACTTACCAGGTCGATCCAAATACAGGTGGTTATCTTGAAGCATTACCTGCACATTATGCTGCGCATCCTAACAAACTTTACCCACTAATAATTTTTCTGAACGGTATTGGCGAACTCGGCA
>DASZUY010000111.1:0-15786 GCA_035547495.1 Parafilimonas sp.
TCTGCGCAGGAAGCAGAAGAGATAAACAATCATGCAAAAAATTTCGACATAAATTATTTGAAATATGTTGGTGGTGTTTATTCATCTGAATGGTATTGGAGTAAAATGTTGCACGTGTTGCGCATCAACAAAAAAGTAAAAGATGCTTGTTATACATGGGTTGAACATGCAGACTGGATGCCGTTCTTACTAACTGGCGGCAAACATATTTCAGAAATGAAACGCGGTGTTTGTACAGCGGGGCATAAAGGTTTGTGGGCAGAAGAATGGAATGGTTTTCCACCTGAAGAATTTTTTACTTCGTTGGATCCTTTATTAGCAGGTTATGTTTCTAAAATTCCTTCAACAACTTATACGGCAGATAAACCTGCAGGAAATTTATCAAAAGAATGGGCTGAAAAACTTGGCTTGTCAACCCATGTTATTGTTGGCATCGGTGCGATGGATGCACACATGGGTGCTGTTGGCGGGCAAATTGAACCATATTATTTAAGCAAGGTGATGGGTACTTCAACCTGCGATATGTTGGTGGCGCCTGTTGAAGATATGCAGGGCAAATTTGTACAAGGCATTTGTGGTTTGGTGAATGGTTCTGTTATTCCAAACATGATTGGAATGGAAGCTGGTCAATCTGCGTTTGGTGATGTGTATGCATGGTTTAAAAATATCATCGCATGGGCATTTGAAAATATTGCGCATGGTATGATTGATGAAGAAATCATGAAATCAATCACAGATAAAATTATTCCTGAACTAAACAAGCAAGCCGCTGCAACGCCGCTGCATGAAGATGATGAATTAAGTATGGATTGGTTCAATGGTCGTCGCACACCCAACGCCAATGCGTATGTAAAAAGTGCCATCACCGGTTTGGATTTGGGCAGTGATGCGGTAAAAATATTTCGCTCATTAGCCGAAGCAACATGCTTTGGTGCAAAAGCAATTGTTGAATCTTTCACCACACAAAATATTCCTGTTAAAGGTTTGATTGGTATTGGCGGTGTTGCAAAAAAGTCACCGTTCATTATGCAGGTGATGGCTGATGTGATGAACATGCCGATCAAAATAAACAAGTCGGAACAAACATGTGCATTAGGTGCAGCTATGTTTGCTGCAACGGCTGCAGGTATTTATAATAAAGTGGAAGATGCAATGCAGGCAATGGGTCAGGGTTTTGATGTTGAATATTATCCAGATAAAAATAAAGTTGACATCTATCAACATCGGTACAAAAAATATCTTGAGTTGGGAAGTTATATTGAAAATAAAGTTGCTGCTTCCCTTACAAAGAAAACTTAGTAACAATAAGTTGCCATTTATATTATTCGAATCACAAGAATAAAACATTAAATTGCTTAAACGATTAAATTAATTGCCATGGATAAAACACAAAGGCGCAGATCATTTTTAAAATCAGTTGTGTTAGGTGGAACCGGTGTTGCTATCGCTCCCAATATTTTAAAAGCAGGTGAAGCTGATACAATCGATGCAAAAAATAATACGCAAAAAAATATTCCTTCAACAAGCAGAAAATATAATGCTCCCTACACAGGTGAATATTTAAATCGTGTTGCATTTCCGATTGGTGGTTTAGGCGCAGGTATGTTTTGTTTGGAAGGAACAGGCGCTATTTCGCACATGAGCATTCGCAACAGACCTGAAATTTATAATGAGCCTTCTTTGTTTTCTGCGATTGCTATTAAGGGATTAAAGAACGGTGTAAAAGTGTTGGAAGGTCAGGTGCAAGACTGGAAAATGTTTGGTGCAAGAGGAACAGGCAATGGTGCTGCAGGAACAACGTATGGTTTGCCGCGTTTTCAAAATGCAGAATTCAAAACACATTTTCCATTTGGAACCGTTCAGTTACAAGACAATGATATTCCGCTGCAAATTTCTATCAAAGGATGGAGTCCGTTTATTCCAACGGATGAAGATAATAGCAGCTTACCAGTTGGTGCACTTGAATATACTTTCACTAATAAATCAGCACATAGCATTGAAGCTATCTTTTCATTCAATACAAAAAATTTTTTAGCAAATACTGATGGTGCTGTAAATAAAATTACTGCACTTGGCAATGGTTTTGTTGTGAAACAGGAAGCTGTAAAAGACAAGCCAGAAGTGGAAGCAAACTTTGCAGTGTTTACAGATGATGATAAAACAATTGTTGACTATTGCTGGTTTCGCGGTGGCTGGTGGGATCCGTTAACGATGGCATGGAACACTGTTCGCGATGTAAAAACGCAGGCGAATGAACCTGTTGAAAAAGATGCGCCGGGTGCATCGTTGTTTGTTCCGTTTACGTTAAACGCAGGCGCCACAAAAACCGTGAAACTGATGATAGCGTGGTATGTTCCGGAAAGCAATATGCATATTGGAGAAGTTGTTCCAAAAGATTGCAACGGCGATAGTGGTTGTTGCAATGCGCCGGAAGATTTAGGTGTTACAAATGGAAAGAAAAGTCCTTCGCAAAATTATAAGCCGTGGTATAGCGCACAGTTCAACAATGTTGAAGAAGTTGCTGATTACTGGAAGAAAAATTATTCAGACCTGCAATCGAAATCAAAATTATTTTCTGATGCATTTTATGCAAGCACGCTTCCGCCTGAAGTGATGGAAGCTGTTGCGGCGAATCTTACTATATTAAAATCGCCAACTGCATTACGCCAATATGATGGAAGATTTTGGGGATGGGAAGGTTGTGGTGATGATGGCGGATGCTGTTCCGGCAATTGCACACATGTCTGGAATTATGCACAAGCAATGTCGCATATTTTTCCAGCGTTGGAAAGAACAATGCGCAACACAGAATTTTGCGAAGATCAAAATAAAGAAGGTCACCAGGGCTTTAGAGCAAATCTTCCTATCAGCCCGTTAAAACATGATTTTCACGCCGCATCAGATGGACAATTGGGTGGCATTATGAAAGTGTATAGAGAATGGCGCATCAGTGGTGATAATGATTGGTTGCGCAAAATTTATCCGGTTGTTGTAACAAGCATGGATTATTGCATTGCAACATGGGATCCAAAAAATAAAGGCGTTGTTGAAGAACCGCATCACAACACATACGATATAGAATTTTGGGGACCGGATGGAATGATTACTTCATTCTATTTAGGGGCATTAACTGCAATTATTTTAATGGGTAAACATTTGAATAAAGATGTGAGCAAGTATGAAGATTTGTATGCCAAAGGCAAAGTGCAGTTGGAAACAAATTTATATGATGGTGAATATTTTTTCCAGGATATTGAATATAAAAATTTGAAAGCGCAGAACCCAGCAACCGCAAAATCTTTTGGCGGCGATTATTCCGCTGAAGCGATTGAAATATTAAAAAAAGAAGGACCAAAATATCAATATGGAAAAGGTTGTTTGAGCGATGGTATTTTAGGTGCGTGGATTGGCAGCATGTGCGGGCTTCCAACATTTGTTGATGATAAAAAAGTAAGCAGTCATTTACTGGCAGTTCATAAATACAATTTGAAAACATCGCTGAAAGAGCATGCCAATCCGCAGCGACCAGCTTATGCTTTAGGTGATGAAGGCGGTTTGCTTTTATGCACGTGGCCAAAAGGCGGCAAGTTATCATTGCCATTTGTTTATAGCGATGAAGTATGGACAGGCATTGAATACCAGGTTGCAGCGCACTTAATGGAAATGGGTCATGTAAAGGAAGGTTTGGATATTGTAAAACTTTGCCGCAATCGGTATGATGGCAGAATTCGTAATCCTTTTAATGAATATGAATGCGGACATTGGTATGCAAGAGCGATGAGCAGCTATGGTATGTTGCAAGCGTTAACAGGTGTTCGTTATGATGCCGTTGATAAAACTTTGTACATTGATTCAAAGATTGGTGATTTCACATCTTTTCTTTCAACAGCAACGGGTTTTGGAACCGTAAGTTTTAATGCAGGCAAGCCTTCATTAAAAGTTGTGTATGGAAAGATTGATGTTGATAAAACTGTTATAGGAAATAAAAATGTGTGATGAATGATTGGCTTGTAAATAAAGATATGGTGGTTGCATTGCGTTATATTATGCGCAACAGAAATGGTGATGTATTGGAAGATACCATACAATCAGCGCCGGTAAATTATTTGCATGGCTCAACAGGTATTTTGCCGATGCTTCAGCAACAATTGGAAGGATTAAAAGCTGGCGATAAAAAGAAAGTGTATTTATTTAAAGACAGCAGTGACGCTGATGATGATTTTGAATTTGATGTTATTATTGATGATGTAAGAGCAGCACTTTCTGAAGAAATTATTTTAGGATATCCTGTACAAATTACAACAACTACTTGTGAAGACGATTGTATTTGTTATGATGTTCAATCATCCAAATAAAATTGGCTTCTTCTTTGCGCCTTCGTGCATTGGTTCAATAAAACCACGAAGTCACAAAGGACTGAAGATTCACAAAGTTTAAGCGCAGAAACTTTTAATCACCAAAAAAAATTACATGCAGATACATTTAATCAGCGGTTTTTTGGGAAGCGGAAAAACTACAGCTATTCAAACAGCTTGTAAAGTATTGATGGCAGAAGGTTTGAAAGTTGGTGTTATTACCAACGACCAGGGAATTAAATTAGTTGATACCGGTTATTTTGAAAGTAATGCAATTCCTCACCGGCAAGTAATTAATGGTTGTTTTTGCTGCAACTATAATGCGCTTGATGAAAATATTCAATCATTAATTCAAACAAATAATCCTGATATAATTTTTGCCGAATCCGTTGGCTCGTGTACTGATATTGTTGCAACAGTGATGAAGCCTTTACTTCAATTTAAAAAAGATATTAGAGTAACAGTTTCAACTTTTGCTGATGCACGTTTGTTACACATGCTTTTTGTTGAAAACAAGCAGTTGTTTAATGATGAAGTAAAATATATCTACACAAAACAATTGGAAGAAGCGGAAATAATTGTTGTATCAAAAATCGATTTGATAACAGAAGAAACGCAGGAAGCTGTTCAGCAATTTTTGCAAGCTGAATATCGAGGCAAGCAAATCGTTTTTATTAACGCAACTAATGATGATAGTACAGAGCAATGGTTAAACATCATTCAAAAAACAAATCAACAAAACAATCCATCTTCATTAGATATTGATTATGACATTTACGGAGCAGGAGAAGCGATGCTTGCATGGTTAGATGCGGAGCTTGAAATTTTTAGTTCAAAAAATGATGCGCAAAAAATTGCATCACAACTTGCACAAAATATTTATCGAAACATACATCACGCAAATCTTGCTATTGGTCATTTAAAATTTTTAATTGATAATATTATTAAAATCAGCTTCACTTCATCAACAGAAAAATCAGTTGATTTCAAAACAAGCAATGCTTCATCTGCATCTGTTTTAATTAATGCACGAATACAAACAACTCCAACTTTTTTAACTGCACTCATTAACGAATCCGTTCAACAAATAGAAAACGAAAACAGTTGCTCAATTGCACAAAAAAGTTTTGATTCATTTCAACCAGGTTATCCAAAACCAACACATAGAATAGCAGGTTAAGCTATTACAAAACTTATAAACAATTATCTTGTGTTTTTAATTTATGGAGCTGAATTTAAACAACAAGGTAATTATAGTTACGGGTGGCGCAAGAGGCATTGGTGAAAGTATTGTGAGAAAGCTTGCAGATGAAAATGCAATTCCATGTATTATTGATATCAATCAAAAACTTGCGGATGAACTTGTAAAAAATTTACATCAAAACAATAAGCAATGCTTTGCTGTAATTGCAGACCTTACAAAACCGGAACAATGTGAGAATGCAGTCAACAAAATTCTAGATGAATTTGGACGAATTGATGGATTGGTAAACAATGCCGGTTTAAATGATGGTGTTGGTCTTGAACACGGCAGTTATGAAAAATTTATGCAGTCGTTGCACGTGAATGCAGTGCATTATTTTACTATTACGCATTGTGCTTTAAACGCACTTAAAAAAAGCAAAGGCAATATTGTAAACATCTGTTCGAAGGTTGCGCAAACAGGACAGGGAAATACTTCAGGTTATGCTGCAGCAAACGGAATAAGGTTTCAATTAACAACGCAATGGGCAAGTGAATTAAAAGAATATGGCATTCGTTCAAATGCGATTGTTGTTGCTGAATGTTATACGCCGCAATATGAATGGTGGATCAATCAGCAAGACGATCCGCAAAAAAAATTAGATGAGATCAATGCAAAAATTCCTTTAGAAAAAAGAATGACAAAGCCTGATGAAATTGCAGACACAGCGCTCTTTTTATTATCGTCAAAATCTGAACCAATCAACGGAGAATTTTTTTATGTTGATGGTGGCTATGTGCATTTAGACAGAAGAATATGAATGAATAATTTAACCTGAGAATACAAAAAATACTGCGCGTATATAACGATCGGATGTGGACACGCACTGCAACAAAACTTCAAATTACTTCAAATAAAAGTATTATTTACGCCAGCTAAATTTCTTTTTACATTTGACAAATACAATCAGCGAATGAAACGAGTACCGTTAATTGCTTTATTAAACCTGCTCTTAATTTCACATCTTTTTGCCCAGGAACCTGATAAAATTTATATGCCGAATATTCATTCGGTGAAATTATTCGTGAGCGGTAAACAGGATGCATATCCAATTATTCAGCTTAATTCCACAATGTCGTTAGAGTTGCATTTTGATGATTTATCAACTAACATAAAAAATTATAATTACACTTATGTTTTGTGTGATGCAAATTGGGTTCCGGTTGATTTAAGCCCGTTTGATTATTTGCAGGGATTTACGCAAGACAGGTTAAGTCAATATCGCGCTTCATCCGTTTCAAAAACAAGATATGTACATTACCAGGCTTTATTGCCAGATAAAAGTTGCATGCCTAAATTAAGCGGCAATTATTTACTGAAAGTTTATCTGAACGGAGATACATCAAAGCTTGCATTTACACGCCGTATTTTAGTGCTTGATAATATACTTTCCATTGGCGCAAAAATCACGCAGCCATTCGCAACGCAATTGTTTCGCACACATCAGAAAATTCAATTCACATTTGATAAAACAAAGCTGAGTGTTTTAAATCCGAAACAACAAATTAAAGTTGTGGTGCTGCAAAACTACAGATGGGACAATGCGGTTACAGGTATTCAACCAACATTTATGCGCGGCAATGTTTTTGAGTACAGCAGCGATAATACTGTTTTTCCTGCAGGCAGAGAATATCGCTGGGTTGATTTAAGAAGTTTTCGTTTTCAGAGTGAACGTGTTGATAGTGCTAACTTAAATACAACACCGTTTGATGTTTATTTAAAGCCAGATCCGCAACGAACTAATCTTCGTTATGTAACTTATGTTGATTTGAATGGCGCATATGAAATAAGCGCAACGGATGTTAACAATGCATGGTGGCAAGGCGATTATGCGAATGTGCATTTTACTTTTGTTCCGCAAAATCCTGATGCGTTTGCAAACCAAAAAGTTTATTTAGTTGGTGAACTTGCAACAGGTAATTGTGATAATGCAGAATGTTTGATGGATTATAATGCGGACAGAAAAGTTTTTGAAAAGACGTTGTTATTAAAACAAGGTTATTACTATTATACTTATGTAACAAAATCGGGCAGCGGAAATAATATCATCACTGAAACACAAAACACTGAAGGCAATTTTTCTGAAACAGAAAATGCATATACTATTTTAGTTTACTACCGTTCTTTTAGTGATAGGGCTGATGAACTTGTTGGTGCTACAACAATTGATAGCCGTAATATGATACAAGGTCAATAATCTTAACACATAAAGTATTATTTTTGCACCGGCAGGTCTTACACGACCAGCTCCTGCTGAACCCTCCCAGGGCCGGAAGGCAGCAAGAGTAAGCGGTTGTAGCGGTGCGATGTAATCAGCCTGCCTTTTTATTTTACCCCCATCTTCTGAAGGGGGAATATAAATTTTCAGGATTTCTTCACACAAAATAAAGTCCGCTTTAAGGATTAGGATTTATGAAATTTTTTATTGACACAGCAAACCTCGATCAAATTAAAGAAGCAAACGAACTTGGCATTTTAGATGGCGTTACAACCAATCCTTCATTAATGGCAAAAGAAGGAATTAAAGGCGAAGCAGCCATTACCCAACACTATAAAACCATTTGCGAAATGGTGGATGGTGATATTAGCGCGGAAGTAATTTCAACCAAATTTGATGAAATAGTTGCAGAGGGTAAAAAACTTGCAGCCATTCATAAAAATATTGTTGTAAAAGTGCCGATGATAAAAGATGGTGTAAAAGCTATAAAGTGGTTTACTGATAATGGAATTGCCACCAATTGCACTTTATGTTTCTCTGCGGGACAAGCCATTCTTGCAGCAAAAGCAGGCGCGAGATATATTTCCCCTTTTGTCGGTAGAATTGATGACAGTGGCTGGGATGGTATGCAACTTATTGCACAGATAGCACAGATTTATGAAGTGCAGGGTTATGAAACGCAAATTCTTGCAGCATCTATTCGTAATCCAAATCATATTATTCGTGCAGCTGAATTAGGAGCTCATGTAGTAACGTCTCCTCTTGACTCTATACTTGGTTTATTGAAACATCCATTAACAGATATTGGTCTTGCAAAATTTTTAGAAGACGCAAAAAAATTATAACAGAAAACCTTTTAAAATTAAAAAAGCCTTCTTATTTAATGAGAAGGCTTTTTAATTTCTATGATAAAATTTTTTTTATTGATGTAATCCAACAGCACCAACCACTGCTACAATAATTATAGCAATTACAAAAATGCACAGTAAAATTATCGTTAGTATGCCCCAAAACTTAAATAACGATTTCAAATTTCTGAAAGAATTATTTAAATAAATCTGATCGTTGTTTCTTATAGCTGTCTGCATTTTAGATGAAAAATTGAAAAGAAATAAACAAGGGAAAAAGTACAGTAGTGCTATTAAAATGTAATAAATCATAATAACGGTTGTACTGATTGCACCTAAACCTGTTGCGCTCTCCGTTTCAAATTGTGAAAGCACGCCAGACATAAGCGTACCTGCAAACAAACCCATAAGGATTATTAAGGCACAGAAAATAAAACCAAGAATGCTTAAAAACTTTCCCCACTTTGCCGCCTCTGCTAAATAAGGAATGTTGCCATTATCAACTTGTAATGCGAAAGTGTTTGGTGTAATATTTTGTTCCATGGTTTAAAATTTAAAACTCAAAGTATAACTTTTTTCCAAGATGAAATTCCCCAGCGTCTTTTATGAGCAATTAATATGCCCTTGCAAACAATACTCTTTTGTTTGATGGTTTTCCTGTAAGTATACATTTGCCTTGTTCTTCTACTGCATCAAAAGGTATGCAACGAATAGTTGCTTTGCTTAATTCTTTTATTTTTTCTTCTGTTTCAGAAGTGCCATCCCAATGTGCACTTACAAAACCCGTTTTGTTATCAAGCACATTTATAAACTCATCCCAATTTTCTACTTTAGTAATATGTAATCGCTGAAATTCTTTTGCGCGTTCAAAAATATTTTGTTGAATTTGATACAACAAATCTTTTACTGATTCAACAATTGTAGTTAGACTGATGGTTGACTTTTCTTTCGTATCTCTTCTTGCAACTTCAATTACATTATTATCCAAGTCTCTTGATCCAAGTGTTAATCGCAGAGGCACGCCTTTCATTTCATATTCTGCAAATTTCCATCCGGGGCGCACGTTGTCATTATCATCATACTTAACGCGAATATTCAACGCTTTTAATTCTTTGATGATCTCATTTACTTTTTGTGTGATCTGATTTTTCTGTTCATCATTTTTATAAATCGGAATAATTACAACCTGCAATGGCGCAATTTTAGGAGGTAATATCAAACCGTCATCATCACTATGTGCCATAACCAATGCACCAATTAATCTTGTACTTACACCCCAGCTTGTTGCCCAAACATAATCAAGCTTATTATTTTTATCAGTGAATTTTACATCAAATGCTTTTGCAAAATTCTGACCTAGAAAATGTGATGTACCTGCCTGTAACGCTTTGCCATCCTGCATCAGCGCTTCTATGCAATAAGTTTCTTCTGCACCGGCAAATCTTTCATTCGCAGTTTTTGTTCCTTTTATAACAGGCACCGCCATAAAATTTTCAACAAAATCAGCATACACATCAAGCATTTGTCTTGCTTCAAATATTGCTTCGTCTTTTGTACCATGTGCAGTATGACCTTCCTGCCATAGAAATTCTGCTGTGCGCAGGAATAAACGCGTACGCATTTCCCATCGCACAACATTTGCCCATTGATTAATTAAAATTGGCAAATCGCGATAACTCTGAATCCAGTTTTTATAAGTGCTCCAAATGATGGCTTCACTTGTTGGACGAACAACCAATTCTTCTTCAAGTTTTGCATCCGGATCAACAATCAATTTTCCTTTATTATTTGCATCTGCTTTTAAACGGTAGTGTGTTACAACTGCGCATTCTTTTGCAAAACCTTCTGCGTTTGCCTCCTCCGCTTCAAACAAAGATTTCGGAACAAATAATGGAAAGTATGCGTTTACATGACCTGTGTCTTTAAACATTTTATCGAGTGCAGCATGCATGTTTTCCCACAGTGCATAGCCATATGGTTTTATTATCATACAACCACGCACTGCACTGTAATCTGCCAGTTCACTTTTTAATACAAGATCGTTATACCATTGCGAGTAATTTTCAGACCGAGATGTGATTTCTTTGCTCATACCGATTATAAAATTATCATGCTGTAAAGCGGCAAAAGTAATAACTTAGCATATCAATAAATTGTGCGTATGAAAAAGAATATAATATACTTTATTTGTGTAGCCTTGTTTTTAACTTCCTGCTCAACATACAGGTCATCTCAAACACCCGATGACGTTTATTACTCTCCCGCAAAAAAAGTTGTTCCGGCTGATCAATATGACGAATATCAGAGTTATACTTCATCTTCGGATGATGATTATTTGCGCATGAAGGTTGCCGATCATTATCGCTGGAGTAACCTGGATGATTTTGATTACTGGTACGACAGCCGTTATTATTACAATAATTATTATAGCTATTATAATCCATGGAATACCTATTATAGTCCATGGGGCGTTTCGTTAGCTTATAATTTTTATAATCCTTACACTTCTTTCTGGTACAGTCCATGGAACTCTGTTTATTGCCCGGCATACACTGTGGTTTATTATAAAAATCCTTCAGTTTATTATGGAACGAGAACCGCGAATAGTTATCATCTTTCAACATATAGCAATCACAATTACAACAATACAAACATGCCTATGCGAAATGGTAGCCGCAGCAATGTTTATATTAATGGTAATTCATCAAGAAGAAATGATAATTACATAATAAATCAAAATCGAAATAATTCAAACCCAGTAAGATTGTTTAATAATAACAATAACAGCAATTCAAACTTTAACTCAGGCTCATCACACAACATGAGCAGTGGTGGAAGTAGTGGTGGCGGAATGTCAAGAGCTCCGCGTGGTGGTCATTAATTTTTCTTTTTTAAGAATTATCAAATTGAAAACAAACACAAAATGTTTATAAGGAAGGTTTTGCTATTAATTATAGGTGTAGCGCTATTTGGTGTTGGTTTTTCTCAAACACCTGAAGATGCCTTAAAGAATGCATGGTTTATTCCCAATGGAACTGCGCGCAGTATTTCAATTGGTGGTGCTATGGGTTCTTTGGGTGGCGATATTTCTTCTGTTTACACAAATCCTGCCGGGCTTGGAATGTATAAAACAAGAGAAGTTGTTTTAACGCCTTCCTTTCTTACAAATAATAACAAAGCAGATTTTCGCGGAACGAATACATCTGGTATAAACAAATCCGGTTTTCAATTAGGAACAGCAGGCGTTGTTATTGGAGGGAAAATTAACCAGGCAAATAATTCAACTGCATTTGCAATTACCATAAACCAATTAGCCAGTTATAATAATCATTTTCATTATTCAGGATTGAATGATACAACATCTTATTCAGAACAATATCTTGAAGAATTGACGAAAGATAATGCTAACGTGAATGCTGCATTAAATAATTATCCTTTTAGTTCTTCACTAGCTTTTATTACATATTTAATAGACAGTGTTGCTGACGGTAATGGAAGTTTGATTGGATATAGAAGTCTTGTACCTGTTGGCAACGGCAATAGTGTTCGCCAGGAATATGATGAAATAAATAAAGGAGGTTTGTATGAAGTTTCATTTGGTTTTGCAAGCAATGAGATGGATAAATTATATCTTGGCGCAAGTATAAATCTTCCATTATCTTTTTATACTCAGGATATAAATTACAGAGAAAATGATCCTACTGATAATACCAATAACAATTTTGATTACTCAGAGTTAACGCAACATCATACATTAAATGGAGCGGGCTTAAATGCAAGACTAGGTTTAATTTATAATCTTCAAAACTCGTTGAGATTAGGTTTGGCTATACACACACCTTCACTCATGACTTTCACAGACAACCTTGATGTTAGCATGACAACTAATACGGAAAATTACGCGGGCACACAAACAGTAAAGAGTTCTGATTTTCCTGACGCTGCAAGTCAAACCAGGTATAATGAAACAACACCTTACAGAATAATTGCAAGCGCATCTTATGTATTGCATGAAGTAGAAAATGTAAAAATGCAAAAAGGGTTTATTGCAGGCGACATTGAATTTGTGAACTACCGTGGCTCAAGATTCTCAGCTGAAGGTGATAATAACGATGGATCACTTACTGATTACTATAATTCCTTAAACGATGTAATAAAATCTTATTACAAAGGCGCATTCAATTTTCGTTTAGGTGGCGAATTAAAATTTTCTCCTTTTGCCATTCGATTGGGTGGAGCGTATTATGGAAGTCCATATAAAGACAAAAATTTAAAAGCAAACAGAATTTTAGCTGCAGGTGGATTAGGTTATAGAAACCAGGGGTTTTTTATCGATTTAACAATAGCAGAAACATTCAATAAAGATGTAAACTTTCCTTACCGCCTTACAGATGAGCCAAACACATTTGCACAACTAAAAAATAGTCGTACAAATGTGTTGTTGACTTTCGGAGTAAAATTTTAGTTATTTGGAAGCAACTTCATCAGAGATCGGCTCAATTTTTACTTTAGCGATTCCTCTGCTTACGATGTGAAGTTGTTTTGCTGCAGACATTGTAAGATCAAGTATACGACCTTTTTTAGTCATACCCGGATGCATTCTGTCGTTAATACGAACAATTATAGAAGTACCTGTCAGTAAATTTGTAACTTTTACCCATGTATTAAGCGCAAAAACATTACTTGCTGCTGTGAATTTGCTGTGATGGAAAATTTCTCCGGTTGCAGTTAAGCCACCTTCAAATTTTTGAGCATAATAAGTAGCCAATCCAACTATTATGTTGGTACTCTTTTTAGACTGTCCACCATCGTCACCTGAATTATTCAAAGACAAAGAGAGCGGCGGCCAATTGGAATTATTTGCCCTCAAATTTTTATTTGAAAAAAAACAGGAAACAATTGTAAAAATGAAAACACCAATAAAACGTTTCATAATTTTTTTAGATTAGATTATGAAATACCTCTCAAAAAATACGGAAAAGAGAGAAATTAAAAGTCGAAACAAATTGGCAATAATGGTGCCAAAAAGCTTTTAAAAAATTTACTGATTTTATTCCTCAAAAATCAGAGCCGTCAAAAATATAGGAATCAACTTAAAACAGATATGATTTTTTTTGAACTAAAAATTAATGCCTTGGTTTTCAATGATTGAATAAATTAAATTTAACAAATATAAAGACCATTAGTCCTGATTTGATATTTTAGTCGCAGTTTCAGCAATTAAAAATGAATTTATTACAAAGATTTAGAAACCACTGGCAGGTAAGTTTCAATGGTCATTCAGTCCAAAAGAAAAAACTCATTTTGGCTGTAAGCGGAGGCATTGATAGTACTGTATTAGCCGATCTTTTTTTTAATGCTGATATTAATTTTGTAGTAGCGCATTGCAATTTTCAATTGCGTGAAGGTGAAAGTGAAAGAGATGAATTGTTTGTAAAAGAACTTGCAAAAAAATATAAAAAGGAATTTTTTATAAAAAGATTTGAAACAAAAGGATACGCAAAGGAAAATAAAATTTCCATTCAGGAAGCAGCAAGAGAATTGCGTTATAATTGGTTTAAAGAATTGCAACTTACCCACTCAGCACTTCTTGCAACAGCACATAATGCTGATGATAATATTGAAACTTCATTAATGTTTTTTTTGCGCGGTTCAGGTATTCATGGTTTAACCGGCATGAAAGAATTTGATGAAGAGAGAAGAATAATTCGTCCATTATTATTTGCAACAAGAGAAGAAATTTTACAATATGCAAAAGAAAATAAAATCAGCTGGGTTGAAGATTCTTCAAACACAACAAACAAATACACACGAAACTTTTTGCGCAATGCACTTATTCCAGCTATAAAAGAATATTTTCCTGAAGTAAAAAATAATATTGCAGACAATATTAATCGCTTTAAAGAAACAGAAATGATCTACGATCATTCAATTCAGCAATACAAAAAAAAATTACTTGAGTTTAAAGACAATGAAATTCACATTCCTATTTTAAAACTGCACAATGTAAAACCGCTTGATACAATAATCTGGGAAATAATCAAAGAGCATAATTTCCACTCGCATCAAATTGAAGAAGTAAAAAAATTGTTTACTGCTGATAACAGCAGTTTTATTCAATCATCTACGCACCGCATTATTAAAAACCGCAACTGGCTTATTATTGCGCCTAATAAAACAGAAGATGCAGCACATATTTTAATTGAAGAAATAAATCAAAAAGTAAGATTTAAAAATGGTGTTCTCAAAATTGAGAAACTGCAAACATCAAACTATGAATTTCAAACTTTAAACAATATAGCTCAGCTTAATGCAAAAGAAATTCAATTTCCTCTGTTGCTGCGCAAATGTAAACAAGGCGATTACTTTTACCCGTTAGGAATGCACAAAAAGAAAAAGTTAAGCCGCTTTTTTATTGATCAAAAATTATCTGCAACACAAAAAGAAAAAGTTTGGGTGTTAGAAAGCAATAAAAAAATTATTTGGATAATAAATTATAGAATTGATGACCGTTTCAAATTATCCGCATCAACCAAAGAAATTTTAAAGATCATTTTTGCCCCGGCATAATTTTGCACACCACTTTAAATTTTGTGCATGTTTTGCATTTCACTTGTACACTATCTCTGCACCAACTCCGTTATATTTGTTGCTGAGAGAATGCTATGGCAAATCGTTTGAAAAAGAAAACCGTGAAGCCGCCGAGTGCGGATAAATTAAATCCCGATAAAGAAGCCGAAGTTACCGTTCAGGAAGTAATAAAAGATGAGCGCACGACGAAAATTACCGGAGCTGTATGCCTGTTGTTTTCAGCGTTTCTTTTCATTGCTTTTGTATCCTATTTTTTTACCTGGAAAACCGACCAGGATAAAGTTTTTCAGTTTGGTATTAAAGTGTTTTTTCCATCAAACAATGTGCACGCAGATAATTTGCTGGGCGTATTAGGCGCGTACATTTCTTATCTTTTTATTAATGAAGGTTTTGGTGTTGCATCATTTTTATTCTGCACATTCTTTTTTGTAATTGGCGCAAATTTGCTTTTCGGAAGAAAGATCTTCAATGTTGCACGCAATCTTCGCTATTTAATTGCAGGGCTAATTGTGCTGAGTATTGCCTTTGCAT